>NZ_JAGYGN010000004.1:0-346469 GCF_019947515.1 Pseudomonas sp. A-B-19 | reverse complement strand
TCCGTATGCATATCTAAAGGACGTTCTGACTCGTTTGCCGACGCAGCGGGCGAGTGAAATTACGGAATTGCTCCCGTACAAGTGGGCGCCCGTTTAACTACGCAAGGAGTGTTCGCCGGACGCTTACAGTAAACACGCGTTATCGTTAACGACCATCGCGAGCGAGCTCGCTCCTACAAGGTCAATTCGGTTGAGACTCGGCGATCGCTCCGGTGCGGGCGATCAGGGTCAGGATCGACAGTGCGGCGACCACCAACCCCGGTGAAGTTGCCAGTAGCACGCCAGTAGTGCCGGCCCCGGCGGCGAGGATCTGGCCGGCGGCCAGGGGACCTGCCACCGAACCGAGCCGGCCGATGGCCACAGCCGCGCCGACACCGGTGGCACGCACCGAAGTCGGGTAGGAAGGGGGCGCCAGTGCATAAAGTACAAGCTGTGCAGCCATGACGAACAGCCCGACGGCAAACCCGGCGATTGCCATCGGCACGATACCCACTGACAGGCCGACCCCGGCCAGTGCCGCCAACACTCCTGCATACACGAACAGGACTACTTTCAGGCCGTTGCAACGGTCCAGCATCACCCCGCCGAGCAGCGAACCAATGGCGCCGCCCAGGTTGAACAGCATCTGCACCATGCCTGCCTGAGGCTTGGTGAAACCCTGTTCCAGCAACAGCGAGGGCAGCCAGTTGAGCAGCATGTACATCACGGTCAGGGTAAAGAAGTAGCTCAACCACAAGGCCAGCGTGCTACGTGCGCGTCCTTCGCCGAACAGCGCCTGGGCGGTTGACGACCGTGGGCTGGCGGTCGTGACGTGTTGCTGGCGGAACGCAGTGGACTCGGGCAACAGCAGGGCCATCAGTGGCACCACCAGCAAAGGCGTCAGGCCTCCGATGATAAAGGTGGTTTGCCAGTGCTCACTGGAAAACATCGCCACTATTGCCGCCAGCGCGCCACCCAGGGGCACGCCACAGTACATGATGCTGATAGCGGTGCCGCGATGGCGCTCGTTCACGGCCTCGGCACACAGGGCAATCAGGTTGGGCAGAGCGGCCCCCAGGCCCAGACCGGTCATGAAGCGCACCAGCAGCAGGCTGGAATAGCTCTCGACATAGGCGGTGCAGAGCGAGAAGACACCGAACAGCAACACGGCGCCGACGAGGATTTTCTTGCGGCCGATACGATCGGCTACCCAGCCGCCAAAAAATGCGCCTGGCAACAGGCCAATGATTCCGGCGCTGAACACCCAGCCCATCATCTTCGGGTCCAGGGCAAAGCTCTGGCGCAATCCTGCGGCAGCGGTGCCGGCAGCCTGCAGATCGAACCCCTCGATCAGCGCAACGATAAAGCACAAAGCGATTGTCAGCGTCGAGCGACGCGATGGACTGTCCATGGGTGAACCTCATTGTTGTTTTTGTTATGCAGTCGAGCCCTCCGTACGTTGGGAGCGCCGTCAATGACCACTGGCAATTAAGATAACAAAGATAACTAAAAAAAGATTGGTGTCTTAAAAGTCGCCTAAGCCACAAATAAATATATAAAAAACAGTTTGTTACGGATGAATTAGAGAGATTCTTGAAAAATAGATAACAATATTAATGTTCGATTATCGGTTATTCCCGATTGACGACGCCGCTTGGCTGTTTCCATTCTCTGATCGTGAAGCCGACGGTCCCGTGCGGGTCCGGCACCAGAAAAACAATAAAAAGTGGACATCGAACATGCCAAAGCGCCCCATGCACACCGCTTCAGTAGCGTCGCTCTCCTGTGTCTGCAGTACCCATCCCGGGTGGGTCGTGGCGCTGCTTGGCGTCAGCGTTCTGCCCTCTCAGTTGCGGGCCGAAGGATTTATCGAGGACAGTCACGCGAACTTGACCCTGCGCAATTACTACCTGGACCGTGAATACCAGGACGGCGGTGCCAAGACGGCCGCGCGGGAATGGGCTCAGGGTTTCATCCTGGGCATGGAGTCGGGGTTTACCGAAGGAGCTGTGGGCTTTGGTCTGGACGTACGGGGGCTGCTGGGGGTCAAGCTTGACTCCGCTCCGGATCGCAGCGGCACTGAACTGCTGCCGGTGTCGGCAAGCGACAAGCGCGCGGCGGATGACTATTCACGGCTCGCCCCGACGGCCAAACTAAGATTTGCCCAATCCACGGTGAAGAGCGGCGATGTCTCGATTTTCCTGCCGTTCGCCTTCGCCAGCCCATCGCGACTGTTGCCACAGACTTTCCGCGGCACGACCCTCAGTTCCAAAGATATCGATGGCCTGACTCTCAACACTGGCTACATCGACCGCATCAACAAGCGCGATTCCACGGACTATCAGGCCATGAGCATCGCCACGCCAAACCGGCGATTCAACGGCGCCGCCACCACCTCGCATCTGGCGTACGCAGGGGGCGATTATCAGGTCAACAAAGAACTCAGTCTGCGCGCCTACCATGCCGAGGTGGCCGACCTGTACCAACAGGACACCCTGGCATTGCTGCACAACCTGCCGCTCGGCGACGGTGTGTTCACCAGCGACTTGCGCAGTTTTTTCAGCCGCGAGGAGGGCCGCGCCAAGGCGGGCAGGGTGGACAATCGCAACCTCTCGGCATTGTTCGGCTACCGTTTCGGCGGGCATCGAGTGAGCCTTGGCTACATGCATTCCAGTGGCGATACGGCGACGCCGTACATTTCTGGCACTGAGTTGATGGGTATGAGCGAACAGACCATGGCTTCGGATTTTCTCAACGCCAGGGAGCGCACCTGGCAAGCGATCTATGACTATGACTTCGTCGCATCCGGGGTGCCCGGTTTGAAGGGAAGGTTGCGTTACGTGCGCGGCGACCATATCGAACTGGCCGCCTTCAACGCCGAGGACCGCAAGGAGCGCGAATTCCAGATGGAACTGGGTTATGTGATTCAGAGCGGCCCGCTGAAAAACCTCGGGCTGTTGGCGCGCAAGGCGATCTATCGCAATGACTTCCCGAGCGGTACGGCGTTTCGTGATGAAAACCAGACCCGGTTCCAGGTGCTTTACACCTTGCCGATCTGGTAGTGCCGGGTTGCTCGATGTTCCTTGCCGGCCACCCTTTGGGGGTGTGCCGGCATTACGCGTTCAGTCCTGGTAAACCTTTCTCAGCAAGCGCAGCAACTCCTCGCGCTCTTCGCCAGTCAGCGATGAGGTGGAGTCGAAATCGCTTTGCGCGGCGATCTGCTTGAGCTCCTTGAGCAACGTTTCGCCAATCTTGCTCAGGAAAATTCCGTAGGAGCGTTTGTCCGGCTTGCAGCGCACCCGCACCGCCAGCGCGCGGCTTTCCAGCTTATTGAGCAGCGGCACCACCTGCGGCGGCTCGATGGCCAGGGCCCGGGCCAGGTCGGCCTGCATCAGCCCCGGATTCTGCTCGATGATCGCCAGGGCCGAAAACTGCGCGGGGCGCAGGTCGTGGGCTGACAGGCGGCCGATCAGGTTCTGGAAAAGTTTGAGCTGGGCGCGCCGCATCGCGTAGCCGATCAGGTCATCCAGTGCCGAATCCAGCGGTGCCTGCATCTCGGCGGTGGCGGACGGGGACTCGTTCTGATCGGCGAGGGGAGAAGGCTTGGCCATTGCGGGTGAATCCTGAACAGGTGGAGGTTAACAAACGTATCCAGTTTGCCGGGGTTGGCCGCTGATGGCTATGCCCGTCGTTCATGGCGATGGGATCGGAGGATATTTCAGGGTGGGTAAAAAATGGTTAATTCGATTAATAGTTAATTGACATAACTAAATACGTCCTTTAATTTCCAGTCATCTTCAAGCCAAGAACAAGAGAGCACCGCCATGAGCAACTACGAAGGTCGCTGGACAACCGTCAAGGTCGAGATCGAAGAAGGCATCGCCTGGGTTATTCTCAATCGCCCGGAAAAACGCAACGCCATGAGCCCGACACTCAATCGGGAAATGATCGATGTACTGGAAACCCTGGAGCAGGATCCGGCGGCCGGTGTGCTGGTGCTGACCGGTGCCGGCGATGCCTGGACCGCGGGCATGGACCTCAAGGAGTATTTCCGCGAAGTGGACGCCGGCCCGGAGATCCTCCAGGAAAAAATCCGCCGCGAAGCGTCGCAATGGCAATGGAAACTGCTGCGCATGTACGCCAAGCCAACCATCGCCATGGTCAACGGCTGGTGTTTCGGTGGCGGCTTCAGCCCGCTGGTGGCTTGTGACCTGGCGATCTGCGCCGACGAAGCGACCTTCGGCCTCTCGGAAATCAATTGGGGCATCCCGCCAGGCAACCTGGTGAGCAAAGCCATGGCCGATACCGTCGGCCATCGTCAGTCGCTGTACTACATCATGACCGGCAAGACCTTCGGAGGGCAGAAGGCCGCCGAGATGGGCCTGGTCAACGAAAGCGTGCCACTGGCGCAACTGCGCGAAGTCACCGTGGATCTGGCGCGCAACCTGCTGGAGAAAAACCCGGTGGTGCTGCGTGCGGCCAAGCATGGCTTCAAGCGCTGCCGCGAGCTGACCTGGGAGCAGAACGAGGACTACCTGTACGCCAAGCTTGACCAGTCGCGCCTGCTCGACACCGAAGGTGGCCGCGAGCAGGGCATGAAGCAATTCCTCGACGACAAGAGCATCAAGCCCGGTCTGCAGACCTACAAACGCTGAGTCTGATCGCCGGGTGCATGTCCGCCCCGGCGCTTCATATCGCTCGAATGCATTCCCGATAAAGACAATAAAGAGGAATCACCATGCTGGACGTGCCCCTGCTGATCGGCGGCCAGTCGCTGCCTGCCCGCGACGGTCGGACCTTCGAACGCCGCAACCCGGTGACCGGTGAAGTGGTATCGCGGGTTGCCGCCGCCACCCTGGAAGATGCCGACGCCGCAGTGGCTGCGGCCCAGGCAGCGTTTCCCGCCTGGGCCGCCCTGGCGCCCAATGAACGTCGCAGCCGTTTGCTCAAGGCCGCCGAACAGTTGCAGGCGCGCAGTGCCGAGTTCATTGCAGCGGCTGGCGAAACCGGGGCCATGGCCAATTGGTACGGATTCAACGTGCGACTGGCGGCCAACATGCTGCGTGAAGCGGCATCGATGACCACCCAGATCAATGGCGAAGTCATCCCCTCGGATGTGCCGGGCAGTTTTGCCATGGCCCTGCGCCAACCCTGCGGTGTGGTGCTGGGGATCGCCCCGTGGAATGCTCCGGTGATTCTCGCCACCCGCGCCATCGCCATGCCGCTGGCGTGCGGCAACACCGTGGTGCTCAAGGCCTCCGAACTGAGCCCGGCGGTGCACCGGCTGATCGGCCAGGTCTTGCAGGATGCCGGCTTGGGGGATGGCGTGGTCAACGTCATCAGCAATGCCCCGGCGGATGCCCCGGCGATTGTCGAGCGGCTGATCGCCAACCCGGCGGTGCGACGGGTCAACTTCACCGGTTCAACCCATGTCGGGCGCATCGTCGGCGAGCTCTCGGCACGCCATCTCAAGCCGGCCTTGCTGGAGCTGGGCGGCAAGGCGCCGTTGCTGGTGCTCGATGATGCCGACCTGGATGCGGCGGTCGAGGCAGCCGCTTTCGGTGCGTACTTCAATCAGGGGCAGATCTGCATGTCCACCGAGCGGCTGATCGTCGATGCCAAGGTCGCCGATGCTTTTGTCACCAGGCTGGCCGCCAAGGTCGAGACCCTGCGCGCCGGTGATCCCGCGCTGGCGGATTCGGTACTCGGTTCGCTGGTGGACGCCAGTGCCGGAACACGCATCAAGGGGTTGATCGACGATGCCCTGGGCAAGGGCGCGCGGCTGGTGGTCGGCGGACAACTGGACGGCAGCATTTTGCAGCCGACCCTGCTCGATGGCGTCAACGAAACCATGCGCCTGTACCGTGAGGAGTCTTTTGGCCCGGTGGCGGTGTTGTTGCGCGGGGAGGGTGACGAAGCGCTGCTGCGTCTGGCCAACGATTCCGAGTTCGGTCTGTCGGCGGCGATTTTCAGTCGCGATACCGGGCGCGCCCTGGCACTGGCCCAACGGGTCGAGTCGGGCATCTGCCATATCAATGGCCCGACCGTGCACGACGAAGCGCAAATGCCCTTCGGCGGGGTCAAGTCCAGCGGCTACGGCAGCTTTGGCGGCAAGGCGTCCATCGAGCATTTTACCCAGTTGCGCTGGGTCACCTTGCAGCATGGGCTGCGGCATTACCCGATCTGAACCGCAGAAATAACAATAAAAAGGCTGCAGCCACCACCATGTCCATTCGAGCGGCCTGGTGGTAGCGTGCCTTGATGGAGTACAAGCACGTGAGTTCCGAATTCAGATCGCAACCCCACACCGAGGCCGGCGCGCCGCGCTACCGTCACCTGTCCGTCGGTCGCGCAGCGGTCGAGGTGACAGAACAGCAGGGCGCACTGCACATGCGCTCCCTGGAACCATTGGCCGAGTATCCGCCGCGACTGCTTGACCGCCTGGTGCATTGGGCCCAAGTGCGTCCCGAGCAGACCTTCATCGCCGCCCGCCAGGCCGACGGTGAGTGGCGCCGGGTCAGTTACGCCCAGATGCTCGACAGTGTCCGGGCCATCGCCCAAAGCCTGTTGAGCTACGGCCTGTCGGCAGACAAACCCCTGGTCCTGCTCTCGGGCAATGACATCGAGCATTTGCAAATCGCTTTCGGCGCCCTGTACGCGGGCATCCCCTACTGCCCGGTGTCGCCGGCCTATTCGCTGCTGTCCCAGGATTTCGCCAAGCTGCGTCACGTCTGCGACCTGCTGCAACCCGGCCTGGTATTTGTCAGTGATGCCTCGGCCTACCAGCGTGCCATCGATGCCGTGCTGCCGGCCCAAACGCCACTGATCACCGTGCGTGGCCAGGTCGCGGGGCGCCACCAGGTCAGCTTTTCCAGCCTGCTTGAGCAGCCGGGCGGGGCCGCCGCCGAAGCCGCGTTTGCCAGCACGGGGCCGGACAGCATCGCCAAGTTCCTGTTCACCTCCGGCTCGACCAAGCTGCCCAAGGCGGTGATCACCACCCAACGCATGCTGTGCGCTAACCAGCAGATGCTGTTGCAGACGTTTCCGGTGTTCGGCGAACAACCGCCGGTGCTGGTGGACTGGCTGCCGTGGAACCACACTTTCGGCGGCAGCCATAACGTCGGCATCGTGCTCTACAACGGTGGCAGCTTTTACCTGGACGACGGCAAACCCACGGCGCAGGGGTTCGCGCAGACCCTGCGCAACCTCAAGGAAGTGTCACCCACCGCCTACCTGACTGTGCCCAAGGGCTGGGAAGAGCTGGCCTCGGCACTGGAGCAGGACGCGGAGCTGCGGGAGGTTTTTTTCAAACGCATCAGTCTGTTCTTCTTTGCCGCTGCCGGTCTGTCGCAAAGTGTCTGGGACCGACTCGACCGGATCAGCGAACAGCACTGCGGCGAGCGTATCCGCATGATGGCCGGGCTCGGCATGACCGAGGCTTCGCCGTCTTGCACCTTCACCACCGGGCCGCTGTCCATGGCCGGTTATGTCGGTTTGCCGGCGCCCGGTTGCGAGGTGCGCCTGGTGCCGGTGGACGGCAAACTGGAAGGGCGTTTCCGTGGACCGCACATCATGCCCGGCTACTGGCGCTCACCGCAGCAGACGCTTGATGCGTTCGACCCTCAGGGCTTCTACTGCTCCGGTGATGCGCTCAAGCTCGCCGACCCGCGCGACCCGCAATTGGGGCTGATGTTCGACGGGCGCATCGCCGAAGATTTCAAGTTGTCATCCGGGGTGTTCGTCAGCGTCGGGCCTTTACGCAGCCGTGCGGTGCTCGAAGGGTCGCCCTATGTCCAGGACCTGGTGGTGACCGCGCCGGATCGTGAATGCCTGGGCGCGCTGGTATTTCCACGGATGATTGAATGTCGGCGGCTGTCAGGGCTGGCGGCCAGTGCCAGCGACACCGAGGTGTTGGCCAGCGCGCCGGTGCGCGAATGGTTCGCCGCCTGGTTGCAGCGACTCAATCGCGACGCCACGGGCAACGCCAGTCGCCTGGAGTGGATCGCCTTGCTCGCTGAGCCGGCGTCCATCGACCGGGGTGAAATCACCGACAAGGGCTCGATCAATCAGCGTGCGGTATTGCAGTGGCGTGCGGAGCAGGTCGAGGCGCTGTATCGCGGGCTCGATCCGGCGATCCTGCGCGCCGATCGACCTGGGCATCAAGGTCGGGCGCAAAGTACTGGCTCGGGCGGGAGTCGATCCGCTGGCGGTTGACAGCGTGCTGACGGGTTCCGGCACTGATTCTGCGTCGACGACGGTGAGTTGAACCGTCGATGTGACAGACTGGTGGAGTTCTTCAGCCGCGGGGCGTGGTTGAGCATTGCCCTGTGGCGATTCTCTGACTGCCTCGCAACTCCACAGCTGTATAAAAGGCTGGCTGCTGGTGGGCGGTCCGACCCAGCGGCTAATGAATTGGCACGTCCCGTCAACGCACAGCTGGTAGTCGCCAGCCTCAGGGGTTCGCCCCAGTTTCAGGGGTTGCAGGGGCGGTAAACGGCGCTGGAAGTGCCAACTGCCGTTTTCCAGTCGGGCATCGTCAGGTATCTCCATTCCCGCACCGTTACCTCGGACCCTGGCTTCTTCCAGAACCAGGCCTTTGCGGGTGACGCGATAGTCTTCTTCCCAGCGAGTCTTTTCGATGCTGTGATTCCACGCCAGCGTGAAATGGGACACCGGCAATTGGGCCCAGACACCGCCGGCCAGGCCCAGGCACAAGCCGATCATGCATTGGCCATCCCTGCGTGCCTGGACCGCCAGACGTGCTGAAGTATCACCAGAATCCCAAGTGCGAAGCCGATTTCATCGGTCAGCGGCAGCGCCACGACCAACAGGCCCCCTGCACCAAGACTCAACAAGCGCTCCCAGACGGCCATTTTCTGTTGCAGATAACCGGTGGACGCCACTCCCCACAGGCCGACCGCCAGAATGGTCTTGATCAGCATGTAGGCAGTCATCCACAAATTGTCACCTTGCAGCATCAGCGCCGGGTTATAGACAGCCATGAACGGAATGACGAAACCGGCCAGCGCAATGCGTACTGCCCACAGGCTGATCTTGAATCCGCTTTCTTTGGCGATCGGGGCTGCGGCAAAGCAGGCGAGGGCGACCGGTGGTGTCAGGTCGGCGAGGATGCCGAAATAGAACACGAACATGTGCGACACGATCAGTGGCACACCCAGTTCCAACAGGGCAGGTGCTGCGATCGAACTGGTGATGATGTAGTTGGGTATGGTCGGAATGCCCATGCCCAGCACCAGGCAGGTGACCATCGTCAGTATCAGTGACAACAGCAGGTTGTCCCGGCCAATGGCCAATATGTAACCGGCAAACGTCGAGGCAACGCCTGTGAGCGTAACCATACCGATGATCACGCCCACCAGCGCACAGGCGATCCCTACCGGAACTGCATGGCGTGCGCCTTCGACCAGTGCGTGCAGGCAGATAATCAGCGTTTCCCGACCGCCCTTGATGAACCAGCACATCAACATCAGCACCGCAATGACCGCAAAAATCACCGCGATTCCGAGTTGAAAAAAGCCTGTGCACAGCACGCCCAGTGCAATCCAGAACGCACAACGCAGGCCGAAGTTTTGCACCCTGAGAATGATCGCCGAGCCGAGAATCACGATGGCGGTCAATGCCAATCCGACCATGCCGGAGAACAGCGGGGTGCGCCCGGAAAACAGCAGGTAAACCAACACCAGCAGGGGAATCAGCAGATACCAGCGTTCCTTTACCGCGCCTGATGCGCTGGGGCACTGGTCCTTGGGCAATCCCTTGAGGTTGGAGCGCTTGGCTTCCAGATGGACCATCCAGAACACTGAGCCGAAATAAAGGATGGCGGGTATCACTGCAGCCTTGGCAATTTCCACGTACGGCACATTGATGGTTTCGGCCATGATGAAGGCTACCGCGCCCATCACCGGCGGCATTATCTGGCTGCCCATGCTGGAGGTGGCTTCCACTCCGCCGGCAAACGCGGGCCGATAGCCAAAGCGCTTCATCAGTGGAATGGTGAATTGGCCCGTTGTCACGACGTTGGCAATCCCCGAGCCGGTAATGGTCCCCATCAACGCCGACGAGGCGACGGCGACCTTGGCCGGCCCCCCGAGCTTGTGGCCGAACAATCCCATGGCGAAGTCGGTAAACAGCTTGATCATGCCGGCTTCTTCCAGGAAAGCGCCGAACAGGACAAACAAAAAGATGTAGGTGGCCGATACATAGGTCGGTGTCCCATACAACCCTTCGGTACCAAAAGACAGTTGATTGATGATCTGGTCGAAACCATAGCCCCGATGAGCCAGTTCACCGGGTAGATACTCACCGAACAAGCCGTAGGCCAGGAACAGGCCACAGACGATCGGCAATGCAATCCCCATCACCCGTCGGGCGGCTTCGAAGACCAGGGCGATCAGCAGGACACCCATCACGGTGTCTGCCGGCGTCAGGTCGCCGGAGCGCTGGATCAGGTCCGCCTCGAACACCCATTGATACAAGGCGGTGACGATGCCTGCCAGGCTGAGCAGCCAGGCCAGCGGTTGCCAGGGACGGGCCTTGCCATGGGCGGGGTAACTGAGAAAGACCACCCAGAGCAGGAAACCGACGTGCACTGCGCGTAGCACCTGGCTTGAGATGGGTGAAAAGGCCGCGGTGACGATCTGAAAAATCGAAAACAGCAACGCTACGTAAAACAGGGCTTTTGGCCAGTCCCGCGGGTTCGCGTAAATGCCGTGATGCTCGTCAATCATTGGTTGCCTGCCTCATGACCGCACTGGATAGGGAGATTCGATGGCGCAGTGGCAACCCGGCCCACTGCGCCTCGCGCGGTTACAGCGCGCCCTTTTCCCTGTAGTAGCGTTCGGCGCCTGGATGCAGCGCGATCGGCAGGTTTTTTGCTGCTGTTTCCAGCTTGATGTCCTTGGCTGCCGAATGTGAGTTACCCAGACGTGTCAGGTTTTCGAACAACAGTCTGGTCATTTCATAGACTACTTCATCGGGCATGTCGGCGCGGGTCACCAGAATGTTGGTGATAGCAACCGTGGGCACGGCTTCGGTTTGTCCGTCATAAGTGTTGGCCGGAATCATGGCGCTCTGATAGGCCGGGTTGCCGATTTTCGCTACCACCTCAGTCGGGATGGCGATGTAGTTCAGTGGCATGACAGAGGACAGGTCGCGAATGGCCGCCATGCCCAACCCGGAAGATTGCAATGTCGCATCCAGTTGTCGGTTCTTGATCAGCTCGACCGACTCGGCAAAGGGCAGGTATTGCACTTTACCCATGTCTTCATAGGTCAGCCCCGCAGCTTTGAAGATCGCTCGCGCGTTCAGTTCGGTACCCGACTTGGGCGCCCCGACCGAGATGGTCTTGCCTTTGAGATCCGCGAGGGTCTTGATCCCCGATTCCTTGCTGGCCACGATCTGAATGTAATTGGGGTAGGCCCCGCCAATGGCACGCAACTTGGTCAGCGGTGTCTTGAAACCAGCGTCTTGCACGCCGTTTTTGGCATCGGCAACCGAGTCACCCAGCGCCAGCGCCAACTCGCCTCGACCGGCTTGCAGCAGGTTCAGGTTCTCCACCGAGGCCTTGGTGGCCTGGACCGAGATCTTCGAGCCGGGAATGCCATCACTGTAGATCTGCGACAAACCGACACCAATCGGGTAGTAAACCCCGCTGGTTCCGCCGGTCAGGATGTTGATGAACACCGGCGCGGCCTGAGCGGGGGTGCTGATGGCCAAGGTGGCGGCGACCAGCAGGGCGAAGCGTCTTGTTACTCGCATGGGGAGCTTCTCCGTCTTGTTATGGCTTTATGCAGAGTTATTCCACTCTAGTCGATTCCGGCGCAGCGGGTGGCGGGCGGCGATATCAGCTCATGCCCAGCCAGGCAGGCAGCACCAGCGAAATCCAGGGCACATAGGTAATCAGCACCAGGAACAGCAGCAAAATCATCAACCAGGGCATCGCCGCTTTGATGGTGGCGGGTAATGACATACCGGTCACTGCCGAGGTGACGAACAGGTTCAGGCCCACCGGCGGCGTGATCAGGCCGATTTCGAGGTTGACCACCATGATGATGCCGAGGTGAATCGGGTCGATGCCCAGTTTCATGGCGATGGGGAAGAGGATCGGCGCCAGGATCAGAATGATGGCCGACGGTTCCATGAACGCGCCGGCAACCAGCAGCACAATGTTGACCACCAGCAGAAAAGTCATGGGTGTCAGGCCTGCGTCAATCACCCAGGCGGTAATCTGCTGCGGGAGCTGTTCGGTGGTCAGCACGTGCGCGAAAAGCATGGCGTTGGCGATGATGAACATCAGCATGATGCTCAGCTTGGCGGACTCCAGCAGGACTTTTGGCGTATCACGAAACGTCAGGTCCTTGTAGACGAACAAGGCGATGAACGCCGAATAAACGGCCGCTACGGCCGCCGCCTCGGTCGGGGTGAACATCCCGGAATAGATGCCGCCCAGGATGATGATCATCAGCAACAGGCCCCATATCGCCTGGCGTGCCGTACCCAGCAGCTCCCGGCATGTCGCGCGCGGCAAGGCGGGCAGGTTTTTCTTGATGGCGACGATATAGATCGCCACCATCAGCGCTGTTCCCAGCAACAGACCTGGCACCACACCGGCCATGAACAGCTTGCCGACGGAGGTTTCGGTGGCGGCGGCATAGACCACCATCACGATCGAAGGCGGGATCAGGATACCCAGCGTCCCGGCGTTGCAGATGATCCCTGCGCCAAAGGCTTGCGGATAACCGGAGCGGACCATGCCGGCAATGGCGATTGAACCGACGGCAGCCACCGTCGCGGGACTGGAGCCGGAGAGGGCGGCGAACAGCATGCAGGCCAACACCGCGGCGATGGCCAGGCCGCCGCGAATATGCCCGACACAGGCATTGGCGAAGTCGATCAACCGGCGAGCAACGCCACCGGTGGTCATGAAGGCGCCGGCGAGCAGGAAAAACGGAATGGCCAGCAGCGTGTAGTGCTCCGAGGTCTCGAACAGCTTGATCGCCAGCGAGCGTACCGAGTCGGGACTGAAGAACATGATGGTCAAGGAACCGGCCAGACCGAGGGAAATGGCGATGGGAACGCCGATGAACATCAGGACGAACAGGGCCGCGAACAAGAAAGCAATGGTCATGACTTGTCATCCTCGTGCTCGGCGAGTTTCAACGCGTCAGCGGCTTCGTCGGCCAGGCCCAGGCCGGTCTGGCGGTTGTGCAGGATGCGCAGGAGAATTTCAGCGAAGCGGATGAAAATCAGGGCAAAACCCAAAGGTACGATCAGCCCGATATGCCATTGCATGATACCGAAATGGCCCAGATCCTCGGCACCGATCCCTGCATTCATCAGGGTCTCGATCCATTCGAAGCTGGCTACGCTGAGCAGTCCTGCATAAGCCAGGCAGCACAGGCAGGCCACAATACCGATGTACTTTTGCACCGATCGGCTGGTCAGCCTGACGAGCGCGTCAACACCGATATGCCCGGCCGTGCGCACGCCATAGGCCAGTCCGAAAAAAATCAGCCAGCCAAACAGGGCCTTGGTCAGGGCTGTGCTCCAGGTCATCGCCTGAGCCATCCCCATGATTTCGTCGCCAATGGCGAACAGCGGGGCGCTTGCACCTGGCCAGCGATCGGCAAGCCAGTAGAAAAGGCTGTAGAAATTGTTGAGGATCACGTAAACGAATGTGACCAGGGTCATGGCGGCTAGAAGGAAGACGATAAAGCCCTCCTCGAAGTGTTCCCAGATTCGCCGAAGCGCTTTCATGGATGGCATCTCACGTCGAGTGACGACTGGCAGGCGCCGCCCCCGGCAGCACCTGCCTCGCGATCATTGAGCCTTGTTGGCGGCTTCGGCTACGGAGATCAGTTCAGGGCCGATTTCGCCTTCGAACATCTTCCATACCGGTTTCATCGCTTCTCGCCATTGCTCGCGTTCTTGCGGTGTCAGGATGATGATTTCAGTCGTTTTGGCTGCAATTATGCGTTGCTTGTCACTCTCATTGAGAAGCTCCGCTTCCTTGTTCACTTGAGCTGTGACTTCCACGACAATCTTGTCCAGTTCGCTGCGAATGTCTGGTGGCAGGCCGTTCCAGAATTTGGTGTTGGTGATCAGCATGTAATCCAGTACACCGTGGTTCGATTCAGTGATGTACTTCTGCACTTCGTGCATTTTCTGGCTGTAGATATTCGAGTATGGGTTCTCCGCACCGTTGACCACTCCGGTCTGCAGCCCCTGATAAACCTCGGCAAAACTCATCTTGCGCGGATTGGCGTGCACAGCCTTGAACTGTTCTTCGAGCACGGCAGACGCCTGCACCCGGAACTTCAGGCCACGGGCATCGGCGGGGACGCGCAGTGGCTTGTTGGCCGACAGTTGCTTCATCCCGTTGTGCCAGTAGGCCAGGCCGGTGATGTTTTTACTTTCCATGGACTTGAGCAGCCCCTGGCCCTGCGGGCTCAACTGGAAGCGGTTGACCGCGGCGATGTCATTGAACAGGAAGGGCAGATCGAACAGCTGGAGGGTCTTTGTGTATTGTTCGAACTTGGCCAGGGACGGCGCAATCATCTGCACATCTCCCAGCAGCAGGGCTTCCATTTCCTTGCCGTCCCCAAATAGCGAGGAGTTGGGATAGACCTCGACCTTGACCTTGCCAGGCAAGCGCTCTTCTACCAGTTTCTTGAACAGCAAGGCGCCTTGGCCCTTGGGCGTCTGTTCCGCGACGACGTGCGAGAACTTGATAATCACCGGATCTGCTGCTATGGCCGCGTTCGTTGTGCTTAACGCAAGAGCGCAGGCGAGCACTGCGTATAGAGATCTGAACATCGGGGGGGCTCCTCTTGTTTTTGTTTTTCACATGGCTCGATGCCTTGAGCGCATTTGTATGTCGGGACAAGAACAAGTCTAGGCAGAAAACCATCCGTTGGAGGGCGATAACCGGGAAGGTAAAAAGCTGCCGGGAGATGGCCAGATTCTCAAACCTGACGTCATTGGCTTTTTTTGCCGCTGACTGGAGGCTTGAATGGATGACTGCTTTTGGCTGCGGATCCAGCCAATCATTGCCCTTCGACACAGGCCTTGAGTTCGTGACTGTCCTTTTCAAAATCCCGTTGAGAGCGTTTGTTTAAAGGCGTTTAAGGTTACTTCATGCAAGCTACAAGACCTTGCGCCGTTGCCTACGGTTACGCCAGAATCCGCCGGCTTGTGCGCCCTGGAGGCCATCGGTAACTTGATTCGTGTCACTGCCCATCAGTGATCGGGTTTAGTCGCCCGGTGGTTTCACGAAGCGTATTTGTATCCAGACAGTCAGGTCATTTCATGCCTGCACTTCATGGTAGCTGTGCGCAGGGCGCCTTCGGGCGCGCCGGTTTCGTGTCTCCCCGGTCGACTAACCTGCGTACAGCTGCCACCCACCTTGTTTAGTCGCAAGTCGGTGATGGCTCCATTTTTTGGAGACAGAAATATGTTCAAGGTAACGCCAAACCCGCCGGACGCCGATCCGGTCTCCCCACATGAGCCCGACTCAACCTGCCTCAACGAAGCCGCCCTCGATTATCACATCCCCTCGATTGCCGATATCAAAGCCACACCGCGCACACCCAGCAGTTTGTTCACCGTGGACCCGCAGGCGAGTCCCGAAACCTTGATGGTTTATCTGGTCGAGACCCTCGCGTCGGTCGATGTGATGGTCCATCAGTTGGTGGATCGCCTGGACGGTGGGTCGCGCAATGCGTTGCTGGGCATTTCCAACAGCGTGATGCTGGCGGAGATCACGGCGAACCGGGTGCTGGATCAAATCGACCCGCCTGGGTGAGGGTAAAAAAGATCAAAAGATCGCAGCCTGCGGCAGTTCCTACGGGGATCGCGTAATGCGTAGGAGCTGCCGCAGGCTGCGATCTTCCGGGGTTTCACTGCCGTTCTGGAAGTAGACCCGCCAGTAGGGCGGGCCCGATAGAGCATCAAAGCTTCGGCAATTGCCCGATGCGGCCCATCATCTCGGTCACGATCTGCAGGTCCAGCAGGAACTGCTCGGCGGTCTTGAACTCGTTGTCGTTGTGGCCGGTGTATTTGACGTCCGGCATGGCCAGGCCGAATTGCACGCCGTTGGGCAGTTCATGCACCGACGTGGCACCGGCGGAGGTGCCGAACTTGTGTTCCATGCCGAGGTTGTCGCTGGCCACCGCGAGCAGGGCCTTGACCCATTCACCCTCGGGGTTGCGGTACATCGGTTCGGCAATCGACAGGTCGAAGGTTGGTGTGATGCCGGTTTTCCTGCTCCAGGCGTCCAGCTTTGCGGCGATTTCGGCCTTGAGCACTTCCGGGGATTTTCCCTTCGGCACGCGCAGGTTGACCGCAAGCTTGAAGGCTTTGTCATCCATCCCGACATAGGTCGGGGAAGTGGTCAGCGGGCCCATGAACTCGTCGGCAAAACCGACCCCCAACTTGCCACCCAGGTAATCCAGCCCCCAGTTGTCGGCGGCGTAGCGGGCGGCGTCCGTGATCTGGTTGTGCTTGAGCGCGACCTTGCCGTCGAGGCTATTGATGAAGTCGAGCATCCTCGCCACCGGGTAGCCGCCATCCAGCGCCAGATTGTAGTTGGGGGTCGGGTTGCGTTCGAAGTAGTAGGGGATGGCGTCACCCGAGGTATCTTCGGTGACTACCATCACGAACGTGTGAAACGGGAGTCCCTGAAGTAGGATCTGTCGCACAGAAACGCAAAAGCGGCGCAGAAACGAAAAACCGCTCTATCAATGTTTACATTCCGACATCACCACGTGGCAGGTATTCGGCGTGCCGCCGGATCGGCCCGCATAGCGGATGCAATTATCCAGGGATTTCTGGCGAGCCATGTCCAGGGTCTCCGCCCAGGCGAGGCCGCCTTCGCCGACAGTGGGGAGGGCTTTTGCATAGTAGGTTGAACCCGTGTTTGGGGCGGAATAGCGAGCCGTGGCGGTTTTGCCTGAGCATCCCGCTGTCAGTGCCAGGTCGATGGCGAGCAGGGAAAGCAGGATCCATGGCGAGCATTGGCGCACAGTTTTTCCCGTCATCCCGGTTCCCCTGTAGCAAGAGGCGTATTCGAGATCGTACCTGGCCACATCAGGGCCGGGGCACACTCTTTCTTTGAGCCTATCCTTGCGGCACCGATCCTGCCGCACCTTTCGTCTACTTCCCAATGATCAGCTGAGTCCGTGCGCCAGGCGTGAGGGCCGCCTGGCCTGAACGGGAGAACCCATCCGGATTGGCACAGGCCGCCATCACGCTCCCGATGGTCAATCAAACGGCTGACGCTAGCGCTTGATCTGAGAAATCTTCGTTCCCTCGATGCTGACCCCTGCCATCAGCCCTTGCTGGTCGAAGATGAACGCGTAAGCGTCGTCTTTGAGCGTCGAGCTGGACAGGTTCTTCGCAACCCCTGCATTCACTAAAACAACCGTTGGTCCTACACCGATTTCCCAGCCCTTGGTGTCGGCCAGATATTTCACGGCTTTATCGGTCATCAGGAAAACCACATAGCCATACGACTGGGCACCGGCCTGCAGCCCCCATGAACCGCTGACAGAGTTGTAGTAACTCTCTACTTTCGAGCCTTTCATCAGTACGCCTTCGCCATAGCTGCCGCCGAACACAAGACCGGCCTTGATGATGTTCGGGAAAACCAGCGCCGCTTTGGCTTTTTGCGAGATGGTTTCGGAAAAAGGATTGGTCTTGTAGAGCGTTTGCAACGCTTGTCGAGAGTCGGCATTCAGATCCTCGGCGGTGGCTGCTGCGGCATTGTTCAGGAGTCCGGCCGATGCCAATGTTGCAATCGCGAGGAAGAACGAGAGGAAGAACCGCATTGATCGAGTCATTTGCGTACTCCGCTGAGGGAGCATGGGATGAGAGCAGCAAACGCCTGCGTCAGGCAGGAACCGAATCCGCTGAGGTTATCCGGCGCACCCTGAAGTGTGTCAATTGCAGGCAACGCTCGTGTATGAAGTTGGTTTGCGACCTTGGTCTGCGGCCACTGAACATTTGCGCTGCCATCATCTGTTGTGACCACCGCGTAATGGCCGGGTTCGCTGTCAGTTCTGCTTCTGGCCGCCAGTTTCATCTTGTGAAGGATTGAAATCGGTTTCTCACATGCTCAATGCAGGCAGCAAAAGGCCCGCGCAATCACGGGCCTTCTGTTTGGGGTCAAATCCTTTTGTGCTTTCAATCTGCGCCCCATCTTGTGAGCGTTTCGTGAAAAACATGTCGTAGCAATGAAAAAAGCCCGGCGTCGGCCGGGCTCTCTGTAGATGGGCCAAATCCTTTTGGCTGATCCCATTGTGTCTGGTGGATGTGACGATGACATGACAGGGCTGACAGGAAAAGCAGATCGCTGCCGGAAACAGGCTTGAGTTCTAACGTGCTGTGGAATCGAACTGTCATCGCCTCTCGTGCACGCTGGATCTTGCCTCAGGTCATAGTCGAATATAGCCCGCCAGCGTACCGGAATTAACCGCCTTGTATGTCAGTGCGCCAAGTATAATGAAAAATCTTGCATTGTCTTTGCCGTTTCCGCAGAGTCGAGGTAATCATGAAGGATAATGAGCACATAACATGGATAGTCAATTCAAATACTCTGATCTCGTCCCGGCCGACGAGAGTCATTCAAGCGTCTGTTTACAATCCGAACTTGAAAACCTGTTGGGGAACCTTCAGGGATTAAGCTATGCCTACTTTGCTGTTCCTCGAAATCGTGAAGCGGCCCCCCTTATTGTTTCAAATTATCCATCGCCCTGGCTGAAAGCCTATAAGGGAGCCAACTATCATTTGATCGATCCGATCATTCATCACGGTCTTAAAAGTTGCGCGCCATTTTCCTGGAGTGATGCGCTCCAGACCGTTTCCTGTGACAAGAGTCGGGAGTTGTTTCGACGTTCCAGCCAATACCGGATCTGCTCCGGCGCCACCTTTATCCTGCATGACCCCTGTGGAGTGTTCAGTTCGTTGAGTCTTTGCAACGGCGGGCAGCAAGCCGACTTCGATCGCCGCATGGCCGACCAGCAGGGGCAGATACAGATGGCACTGATCCGCTTTCATAGCCGACTGTTGAGCCTGCGGACGGTGGATGAACTGTTTTCCCAACTTCAGAGTGGGCCGCTTTCGGGCAAGGAGATGAGGGTGCTCAAGTGGGTGATGATGGGCAAGTCCTACCGGGAAATCGCGCTGATCTGCGCGATTTCCGAGCGTACGGTCAAATTTCACATGTCCAACATTTCCGGAAAACTGCAGGTCTGCAATGCCAAGCAGGCGGTTTATGAGGCTCGGCGCCAAGGCATCCTCTGATTCAGACGCTGATCCGCTTGGGCTAACCGAGCGGTGTGTCGCGGATGTGCAGACGATGCGGCCACTGGCTTGCCTGCGTGGATGACAAGGGTTGCTTGCGCGCAATACTGGACATCAGCCGCTGACGATTGCACTCGGTTACCGGCATGTTCAGCAGCAGCACCTTTTCCCCCGGAGAGGCTTCGCCGGTATCCAGCACTTCGTAGTGCCAGCCGGCGTTGCGTACGACCCGTCCCATGGCATTGCTGACCACGGTGATGATCGATTCCAGGCCACTGCCTGCGGCATAGTTGTGCATGCAAAAAAGCAGCATTTCGGTCAGCGGTACCTGGGTCAGGCCGTGTTGGCGTGATCGGATCTTGTCGACGAAGAAGCGACTGGACTCGGCCATCAGCGCGTGCTTGGGCGGCTCGCAGCGGAAAAAATCACGGAACGGCCCTTCGACCATATAGGGATCCAGAGTGCTGATCAGGCGCAGGCCGGCCAAGGGGACACCCTCCCAGGTACCGATCAGGTAGGTCGTCCGCTCGCTGTCGTATTCATCGAACTCGATGCCGTTGTTTATATTGACCTTCCAACTTAAACGATCAGCGAATACTTCCTTGCGCAGGCGATACAAGTCGGCGACCCAGGCGTGGGGCGTTGCACTATAGTCAAGCGCGTGAAACTCGATAGCTTTCATGTTATTAACGTTCTTCCATGGGAACTGGTACTTAAGTACTAAGTGGTGCGGCTTGTGCAGGTCGCGGGGAATGAACTTTCAGGTACGAAAAATCAATCGTGCGACCATTGTTAGTTTATCAATGTCCGCCCAGCGGCAACCTGTACTTAGGTGCAGTTGCAGGTTGCATGATTTGATTTTCATCGCGCTATCTGTACCTAGTTACAGTTGTTCTCTCTGGGTAACTACGGCAACTTATGCCGGGCAGTGGTTAAGCCCCCTATATCGCCGAACATGCCAATGACAGTCTGAGCGTCTGGATCAGGCTTGCTCACGCTGTGCGGCATTCCAGTCAAGACATCGAAACAGGGAAGATCATGGAAAAGTCCGCTTCTTCAGAGCCGCGCCGGGTCGTTGTAACCGGTTATGGCGCCATCTGCTCGCTCGGCGAGAATGCCGACGCCATCTGGGACGCAATGATGGATTACCAGGTCGGTTACCGTCAGCACAGGTTCGACGATCCGAGCATCCATGCGCGTTACTTTGGCTTTATCGATGACTTCGGTCGTGAAGCGATGCGTCCGTTTTCGAAGAAAATCTCCAAGATGTTGCCGTTGTTCGCCAAATACAGCCTGGTGGCCACCCACGAGGCGATCCGCATGGCGTTCGGTGATACACCCCTGGATGAGATCGTCTCGCCTTTTGATCGCGGCGTGATCCTGGGCACCGGTTGGGGTGGGCTCGACACCGCCAACTGCAATAACAACGAATACCGTAAGCACGGCATCTCCACTTCCTTCGCCACCGTCATGTCGATGTGCAATGCCGCGACCGCCGGTATCACCATGAACTGGAACATGCGTGGTATCCAGAACAGCCCGGTTGCAGCCTGCGCCACGGGCACCATCGCCATTGGTGAGGCTTACGAAGCGATTCGCAGCGGCCGCGCCAAGGTGATGATCGCTGGTGGCAGTGAGTCCTTGAAAGAGCAGTTCAACGTCTGGTCGGTGGATGTCATCCAGGCCCTGAGCAAAGAGCAGGAAAACACGCGCCTGGCCTGCTGCCCGTTCAGCAAGGGACGCAGCGGCTTCGTGCTCTCCGAGGGCGCGGCCGTGCTATGCCTGGAGGACTATGAGTCGGCCCGGGCACGGGGCGTGAAGATTCTCGGCGAGATCACCGGCTACGCTAACTATTCGGACGCCTACGACATGACAGCCCCGGCCGAAGACATGCAGGCCCGGGTACGGGTGATCAATGACGTCTGCAAGCAGGCAGGCGTGCAGGCATCGCAGATCGACTACGTCAACCTGCACGGCACCTCGACACCGCTCAACGATGTCAACGAAACCCGCTCGATCAAGCTGGCCCTGGGGGACGCCGCCTACGGCATTCCGATGTCCAGCACCAAGTCCTACACCGGCCACCTGATCGGTGCCGCCGGTTCCATGGAGGCGGTCTTCTGCCTCAAGGCCATGGCCCGCGGCACCATCCCGGCGACGATCCACATGGATGAGGCCGATCCTGACTGCGACCTCAACTACGTGCCCAACGAGCATCTGCATGGGCAGACCCTGAATAACGTGCTGAACCTGAGCTTCGGCTTCGGTGGTGCCAACGCCGGCATCATGCTGCGCAAGGTGGTCTGATCATGCAGATGCAGTTTGGAGCCGAGCAGATCGAGGCCTGGGCCGGCCTCTCCGGTGATCGCAACCCGATCCACTTCGACCGTGAGGCGGCGCGCCGCATGGACGCAGCCGATGTGGTGGTGCATGGCATGCTCGCGCTACTGCCGGTCAAGCATCGCATGGGGCGCGTCAATCAGGTGCTGCCCCAGGACTGGATGCAGTTCAAGGCGCTGCTCAAGGCTCCGGTGCTGCGCGACAGCCCGGTAGCCCTGTCGACCCGCGAGCGCAGCGACAGCACGGGGTTCAAGCTGCACTCGAGCGGCGGCGACAGTGAACACATGATCGGCCATGTACGTATCGTCGAAGCGCCGGTCTGGTCATCCACAACCCCGGGCTTCCTGCTGGCACGCGAGGAGGTCGCGGCCTGGCTCGCACAGTTTCGTGATGACCTGGGCCGGGGGGTCGATGATTGGGTCGCGCTCGATGCACTGATCTTTTCCCACTTCATTCGTAACCATCTGGGAGTGATCTTCGATTGCCTGTCCCCGCAGTTCCGTCAACGACAGCGGCCGGACCGGCTTGAGGATCTGTCTCATCACCTGGTGGTGCAGACCAGCCACCAGATCACCTTCTGCACGTCGCTGCGTTCGCTGGGCAAGTTGCAGACCGATATTCGCTGTGAGATCGACAACATCCACCTGATTGAAAGCCCTGGCAAGGCCGTGGGCACCCTCGATCTTGGGGTGCATGTCAGCGATCGCCACGTAATGACCATCACTCTCGGGCTGATGGCAAAGACACTTTCAACCCACCAAGGAGCTGTGCAATGACCACTGTAGAGAAAGTATTTGCTGTTGTTCGCGACCTCATTCTGGAACTCAAGGATGTCGACGAAAACGATGTGACCCTCGATACCAACATCGAATCGATGGCGTTCGATAGCCTGGACTTCGTCGAGATGCAGCTAGTGGTGCAGAAGAAGATCGGCGTGGCGCTGGATCCCGATTCGTTCGCCAGCCGCAAGATTTCCACGCTGCGCCAGCTGTGCGAGTTCGTGGTCGAGTTCAAGGAATCGGCCGCCGTCCCTGCCTGACTGGCAGGTCTACCGTTACGGATAGGAGCAAGGGAATGTCCGCGCAGACCAATAGTGTATTCACCATTTCAGAAGCAAGGGAATCGAAGGTCCGCAAGCTGAGCGAGGTCTCGCACCTCAAGACCATGGACCACGCGACCGTATTGCCCTGGGACCAGGAGGTTGATCGCAGCCTGTACCCGAAGGACCCCGATCATCTGTGGATCAACGGCACTCGTTTCTGTGAAGGCCTGAGCGAGGCACAGAAGCTGGAACTGGCCTGGCTGGAAACCGGCCGTGACATCTCCATGTTCATCTGGCTGGAGCAGACTATTCCGCCGCTGTACATGGGTTATGTCACCCAATTCCACGATCGCATCTCCCAGGACCTGCAGGAGTACCTGATGATCTTCTCCAAGGAGGAGATCGTTCACACCCTGACCTTCAAGCGCTTCATGGGCAAGGCCGGCCTGCAATTGTGGAACCCGCCGGTGGGTCTCTACGAATTGCTGACCCAGACACTGCCGAAAATGGAGCCCGCGGTGGGCGTGCTGTTCACTCTGCTGATCGAGTGGGTCGCGGAAATGGGTGCGATGCACACGTCCCAGGGCCCGGGCATCGAACCTATGACCCGTACCATGTTCCGTGAGCATCATCATGACGAGGCCCGGCACATCGCCTTCGGTCGCTGGATCAGCGAGTCGTTCTTTGAAACGGCCAGCCCGGAGTCCATCGCCCAGGTGAAGGCCATGAGCCGCAGAATCATTCCGGCGTTGATCGACATGTTCACCTATAACCCGGAAATCGCCCGGCACACCTCGTTTGAGTTTCCGATCGCGGTGGATGACAAGGCGAAGATCGAGGAGGTCTGGCGCTCGGCCCACAATGCCCGGCTCAATGCCATGCGCTTTGCCGAGATCTACGCCTGGGTCGACAAGTTGGGGCTGCGCCAATGAGCCAGCCGTCCTGGGACGCGATCTTCGTCGGTGCCGGGATCACCAGCCTGGCCTGTGCGGCCATGCTGGTCAAACGTGACCCCGGGGTGCGCTTGCTGGTAGTCGACAAGCATATTGTTGTCGGCGGGTATGCCTCCACGTTCAGTCGGCCGAAACAGGACGCGGTGTTCGACTGCAGTCTGCATAAGCTCAGTGGCATGGCCGAGGGCGGCAACCTGATCCGTATCCTGCGTAATCTGGAGCTGGAAGAAACACTGGAGCTGGTCTATCCCCAGGACTACTTCTGCGCCTACCAGGACGGCATGGCGCTGCCGCTGGCCAATGACGCGGACGGTGTGCAACAGCTGTTGGTCGAGCGTTTTCCCCATCAGGCCGAGGCCATCGCGACCTTCTTCGAGCACGTTCGAACTTACGGGCGCAACGGCTACTACCAGTTCCAGATGCTGGACGGCACCTTTGAGCCGGACATGGCCCAGTTGCGTTTCGCGCATCGCAACCTGAAGCACAAGACCGTGCGTCAGGCGCTGCACGAGCTGTTCGACGATCCGTACCTGATCGAGATCCTGGCGGCACCGGGAATCTACGTCGGTGGCTACTCGGAAGACCTGGGCTACCTGTACTACCTGCATGTGGTGTACGCCACGCTCAACCGTGGCAACGCCTATGTCATGGGCTCCTCCCAGCACCTGTCCAATCTGCTGGCGCAGCGGATTGAACAGGCCGGTGGGCAGATCCTGCTCAGCACAGCTGTCGATAGGGTGCTCACCGATGGGCAAGGCAATGCCACGGGCGTCAGCACCAATCGTGGCGTATTCCATTCTTCGCGGGTGTACATCAACGCTTCACCGCACTACGCGGTGCAGTCGCTGTTCGCGGCGGATGTGGAGCTGGCGGCCACTCGGGAGAAGCTCACCGCGCTGAAACCGGCACGCTCGACCACCACGGTGTACCTGGTGACGGACCTGCCACCGGCGCAACTTGGCCTGCTGCATAGCGAATCGATGCTGTTCGCCGGTGATCCGGCGGCAGGCGCCGAGCTGCGCATGGCCGCCGAACGCAGCGGTTATGAGGCGGCGCTCAGTGAGCGGGCATTCTGGGAGATGTCGCCGATCGAGGTCACCAACTATCACGCTCTGGACCCGGCTGCGGGCCTGGTGGTGTGTATCAACGTGCTCGACTCGATCGCCCATTGGCCGCAGCGCCGCACAGCGCAATACCGCGCCAAGAAACAACGGGCCAGCGACACCCTGGTGGAGCGTCTGTTGAGCCAGGTGCCGGGGCTGCGCGGACATGTGCTGCATACCGAGGTTGCCACGCCCCACACCTATGTGCGCTTCACCAACAACACCGACGGTTCAGGTTATGGGGCGATGGTGGGTACCGATCTCAGCGGCCATGTATTCCATCACGGCTTCCCGGTGCAGGGCGTGCAGTTCCTCAGCGCCTGGGTGGCGGGTCCCAGTTACGAAGCGGCATTCGGTTATGCCGAGATGAAGGCCAGACAATGGAAGCGAGCATGAGCAAAAACGAGCAATCGACCGGTTGGCTGGGTGTCGCCATTTCCAGGTTGTTCATCCGGACAATGTTCCGCCAGGTACAAGGCTGGACGCGCGACGTGCCAAGTCGTGCGGCAGGCTTTGTCGAAGTCGCACGCGACGGCAGCCGGCTCGAGGGGGCGTCCCTGCGCACCACCGCCATGCACCCTCGGGGCGTGGTGCTCTTGTGCCATCCGTTCCTCAAGTACGGCATGCATTACTTTTTCGAGAACAAACTGGATCAGGCGTTTCTCGACCAGGGTTATCACGTGGTCGCCTTCAACTTCAAAGGCTTCGGCCGCAGCACCATCGGCGGCCACGCGTTTGCCGACGATGTGCTGGCGATTGCCCGGCGAGTGATCCGGGACAACCCCGGCCTGCCCATCCACCTGGTGGGCTGTTCGTTTGGCGGCTATCACCTGTCCCATGCCCTGGCGCGCGATACCACGCCCTTTACCTCGGCGGTGCTGGACAGTGTGCCGGTTTCGGTGCGCAGCTACTTCACCCGCGGACCGCTGCGACTCGCTATGCGCTGGATCAGCGGCAGCCGTCTGGCGGTCCCCACGGGGACCTGTGCCATTGATCACTCGTTGCAGGGCGTGCGCGATCTACCGATCGCCTATTTCTACGGGCTCAACGACCGGTTTATCCCGGCTGCCAGCGTGGCGGGGCTCAGCCTGGATTGCGAGGCGCTACATATGGTCGGTTTCGAGGGCTGTCGTCACTTGGAAATCCACAAGAAGCATCGGGACCGCTACTTCGAGGAAATCTTCGATTTCTTCAATCGTGCAGAAGCTCAAACACCCGTCGTGCCCGCGTAACAACGGCAAGGACCATCAGGCTAAAGGATGTAGATCATGGATGTTCAGCAGTCTTCAAACGGCAAATGGGTGCTGGTCAGTGGCGGCAGTCGTGGCATTGGACGCGCACTGGTCTCGGCCCTGGCACGGGAAGGGTATCAGGTCGCTTTCACCTACCAGTCCTCGGCCGACGCGGCTTTGCAACTGGAGCGGGAAGTGGCGGCCAGCGGTGGCTTGGCCCTTGGGCATGCCTGTGACGGGCGGAGCCACGGTTCGGTCGAGGCGGTGTGTGCACAGTTGGTGGAGACCCTCGGCGAGCCCTACGGCTTGATCAACAACATGGGGGTGACCGGCGATCAGCTGTTGCTGAAGTTCGATATCGAGCGTTACCGCGATGTGGTCGCGACCAACCTCGATTCGGCGGTGTATTTCAGTAAATGCCTGGCGCCGGCGATGGCCGCCGAGCGTCGCGGCAAGATCTTGCACATGTCCTCCGTCAGTGGGTTCAAGGGTAACAAGGGACAGTTGAGTTATTCAGCGACC
Source organism: Pseudomonas sp. A-B-19 (assembly GCF_019947515.1). Lineage (NCBI taxonomy): Bacteria > Pseudomonadati > Pseudomonadota > Gammaproteobacteria > Pseudomonadales > Pseudomonadaceae > Pseudomonas > Pseudomonas sp. A-B-19. The sequence continues at coordinate 319,978 of NZ_JAGYGN010000004.1, read as the reverse complement.
AAGGCGGCGATGATCGGCATTACCAAGACCATGGCCCTGGAATTGGCGCGGTTCAAGATCAACGTCAACGCCATCGCCCCAGGTTTCATTGCCACGGAGATGGTCGAGCAGATCGCCGATCCGGTGCGCAAGTCGATCACCGACACCATCCCCCTCAAGCGCTTCGGTGAAGTGCGTGAAGTGGCGGCCTTGGCCAGCTTTCTGCTGTCGACCCAGGCCGACTACATCACCGGTCAGACATTCGTAATCGACGGCGGCCTGACGGTCTGATTCAGCTGTCCGGATCTGGCCGCAGAGCCTGGAGATGTAATGAGTCAAGAATACGATACCGTTTTCGTCGGCGCGGGCCTTGGCGCGCTGGCGAGTGCCAGCCTTATGGCGCAGCGCGGCCAGAAGGTACTGGTGGTGGAAAAGCACAATGTACCCGGTGGTTATGCCAGCAATTTTCGGCGCAAGGATTTCAACTTCGATGTTTCGCTGCATTCGTTCGACGGCGTGGTACGTGGCGCCGAGTCGTTCAATGTCATCGAGGCCTGTGGCGTGGCGGACAAAGTCGAGTTTCTTCATCACCCGACCCTGTATCGCTATCGCTCTCATGACATCGACATAACGGTTGGACACCGAGACCTGGAAGGTTACAAACGCGAGTTGTTCCGTTTCTTTCCCGAGGAAGTCGACAACATCAATCGCCTGTTTGCCGAGTCTCGGCGCAACTACAAGGACCTGTGCGGCTTTCTGTATTCGCGCAAACCTTTCTGGATGAGGTTGGTGGCCACGCCCATGATCTATCCGCGGGTGCTCAAGTATGGCCATGAAACGGTGGATCACTACTTCTCGCGTTTCACCTCCAACGAACGCTTGAAGGAAGTGCTGTCGGCGCAATGGAGCTACTACGGTCTACCGGCCAAGGACCTGGCGTTCGGGTACTTTTCCTATCCCTTTATCGACTATCTGGAGAACGGCGGCTATTCGATCAAGGGCGGCTCCCAGGCATTGTCCAATGCCCTGGTCGAAGTGATCGAGCAACATGGCGGCCGGGTCGAACTGGAGTCAGCGGTCAACCGGATCGTGATTGAACGCGGGCGAATCGGCGGCGTGGTAACGCGCAAGTCGGGCAGGGTCAAGGCGCGCAATGTCGTGGCCAATATTTCGCCCCATGCGGTCGTGGCACTGGCTGGCGAGCAGCACTTCGACGCCAGGTACCGTTCGCGACTGCGTCGGCTCAAGTTGTCGGTGTCCGGGTTTCAAGTCTACCTGGGGCTCGATTGCCCGCTGAGCGAGTTGGGAGTGGGCCCCGAGGAGTACATCCACTTCTTCGCCCCGCAGAAAACCCAGCGCGAACAGTTCGAGCATATCCAGGCCGGGGAGCTGCATGGCGACAACACCAGCTGGTCGATCAACTACTTCTCCAACGTCGATGCTTCGATGGTACCGGCCGGAAAGTCCAGCCTGGGCCTGTTCACGCTGACGGGCGCCAGCGAGTGGCACTCGCTGGGCAAGCTCGACTACAGGCGCAAGAAGCTTGAACTCACCGAGCTGCTGATCGCCAACGCCGAACGAGTCATTCCAGGCCTGAGTCGGCACATAGAGGTCTGCGAGAGCGGCTCGCCACGCACCATGACCAAGTTCACCCATAACCCGGAGGGCGCGATCTACGGCTTCGAGCAGAACACCCGACAATCCGGCCTGTTCAACCGTTTTCCGCAGAAATACCCGGTCAAGGGGCTGTACCAGGTCGGGGCCTGGACATTCCCGGGCGCAGGTTTCATCGGAACGATGTTGTCGGCGCGTTTGTTGGTCGACCGCTACTTCTGAGTGGCGACTTCCCCGTCAAACCAGATTTTTACGAGACGCACCATGACCTACGTAGTGACTGACAACTGCATTCAATGCCGCCACACCAGCTGCGTCGATATCTGCCCCACGGATGCTTTCCACCTGGGGCCCAACTTTATCGCCATCAACCCTCAGGAGTGCGTCGACTGTGGCCTGTGTCTGCCCGAGTGTCCGGAGGAGGCGATTCAGCCGGAGAACCAGCTCGATGACAGCAACCGGCATTTCATCGAACTCAACGCCGAGCTGGTCAAGCACTGGCCGGTGATCCTGCAGCGGATTGCGCCATTGGCGAACCATGAACACTGGAGCCGCAAGCCGAACAAGCTGCCCCACCTGATACGTGAGGCCGAGGCGGTCGATCCGACCCGCGACCACCACCTGGCCCATGCCTGATGCGCGACTGGAACCTTATCCATGCAAAGTTTTGATCGATTCAAGACCCTCGAAAGCGACACCTTTGACGTGATCGTGGTTGGCGCCGGCATCGGTGGCCTGACGGCTGCCGCGACCCTGGCCAATCGCGGCAAGCAGGTACTGGTGCTCGACATGCACTATGAAATGGGCGGCTGTGCCACGGTGTTCCACCGCAAGGGCAAGGACTATGAGTTCGACGTCGGCCTGCACTACATCGGTGACTGTGGCAAGCACGGTCTGATTCCGCGGATATTGCGGGGTGCAGGTATCAATGATGGTGAAATCAAATTCATCGAGCAGGACCCGGAGGGGTTCGAAACCCTGTGTTTTCCCGACTTCCAGTTCGCGGTTCCCCGTGGCTATGAACGCTTTCGCGAGAAGCTGCTGGAGGCGTTTCCCAAGGAGCGAGCGGGAATCAACCGCTACTTCAAGATGCTGCAGCAGGTCTGGGATTTCATGGGCATCCACTCGCGGCCGCTGACCGCGCTGTGGGTGCTGCCACGCTCCTGGATGCTGATGCGGCATGCCAAATCGACGGTGGCGCAGTTCCTCGACACCTGTACGCAGAATCAACGCCTTCGGGCCATCCTGACCGGGCAGCTGGGGGTCTATCACCAGCCGCCGAGCCGCGCGACCATGGCTGGCCATGCCGCGGTGGTCAACCACTTCCTGCAGGGTTCCTATTACCCCTCGGGTGGCGGCCAGATGTTCTCCGACAAGTTAGGCGAGGTGGTCGAGCGCAAGGGCGGCAAGATCCTCCTGCGATCCAGGGTCGAACGTATCCTGATCGAGAACGGTCGTGCCGTGGGCGTCGAGTTCAGCAACAAGCACTTGGGCAAGCGGGTGGTCAAGGCGGACGCGGTGATCTGCAACGCCGATATCAAGCAGGCCCTGCTTGGCCTGATTGGCCGTGAACACCTCAAACCACAGACCGTGCGTCGTGCCGAACAGTTCGAGATGTCACCGGCCATGGGCGTGGTCTATCTCGGCATCGACATGGACCTCAAGGCCATGGGCCTGAAGAACACCAACTACCGCATCTACCCTGGCTGCGATTATGAGAAGGCCTACCGCGAGGTGTTCGCTGGAGAGTTTCCCGAGGAGCCCCATCTGTTCATCGGTAACGCAACGATGAAAGACCCGGATAACCCGGCCATCGCCCCGCCAGGCATCTATAACCTGCAGCTTATGTCGGCGGTGCCTTCCACCCCGCAAAGCTGGGGCGTGACCCAGGCCGAACTGACGGATGGCAGCTACCGGACCAACCCTGTGTACCTGGCGAAGAAAGAGTGGTACGCCCGTCAGCTGATTGCCCTGGCTGAACGGGTGATTCCGGGAATGTCGGGCCACATCGTGTACCAGGAAGTCTCGACCCCATTTTCAGTGACGCGCTTTATCGGCTCCGAAGGGGGCACGTCCTACGGTCTGGCCTTTACCCCGAAGTACTTCCTGCACAACAGGCCAGGGGCCAAGACTGAAATCCGCAACCTGTACCTGTGCGGCGCATCGACCCGTACCGGGCATGGTATTTTTGGCGCCATGACTGGCGGGGTGGAAGCGGCCGCTGCGGTCTGCGGTCGTCACGTGCGCTACCAGGTGATGGACGTCGGCACCCGCGCCGAAGCGGCAACCAGCTGAGTACGCGGTCAAGGCGGGCCCTGCCGACGCGCCACGACGTCTATGGGGCTCACCGTGGCGCATTTGCATCAAGGAGCGATGGAATGGCAAACGAATACAACGTGGCGCTGATGATCGGTGCCGGGCTCAGTCTGCTGGCGGCCCTGATGCATGTCGGGGTGATCATGGGAGGGCCTTCCTGGTATCGCTTGTTTGGCGCTGGCGACCGCTTTGTGCGTGCGGCCCAGGCCGGTCGCCGGTTTCCCGCGGTGGTCACGACGGGGATTGCCCTGGTGCTCGCCGCATGGGCGGCGTATGCACTGTCCGGTGCCGGGGTGATCGATCCCTTGCCCCTGTTGCGCCCGGCATTGTGCGCGATCACCCTGGTCTACCTGCTGCGCGGCCTGTTGGGACCGTTCATGCTGGCAGGCACCGGGCGTAGTATTCGCTTCATCGTGATCAGCTCGGCGGTTTGCCTGGTCTATGGGCTGGTGCATCTGTTCGGCCTGGTGCAAGTATGGGATTCCCTTGCCTGAGCTATGCTTCTGTGGTCAGTCAGTGCCTGGAGTGATCACATGAACTCTCAGGGCATCGCGCTCAGTGAAGACGAACAAATTGAACTGAGTCGACGCATAAGGTCGGCCACGATCAGTCAGCGCGACGGTCGTCGGGCGTGGGTGATTCTACTGGCGGCTCAAGGCCGTTCGCGCAACGAGATTGCCCGGTTGACCGGTCTCTGCGTTGTGTCAGTCACGCGCTGGTGCAAGCGTTTTCGATGCGTGGCTGCACCACGCACTTGAGCGCCTGCCGACGGCTTCTTCGGTTGAGGATTACGAAGCTTTACTGCCCTGGAACTGCTAGCCGGTATCGCGTAGTCAAACGCGCCATCCATCTTGATGGCTGGCGGGGTTTACAGTGAGCTTAAAGAGTACGAACGGAGCGACGATCATGGAATACGACGACAAACTGATTGAAGAAGCCGTGCTGGCCCTGTTGGCAACCTTCAGTTTCGATAACGGCAATACTTGGAAAGGATTCGACTTCGAGACCATGAACCGATTGCATGAACAGGGTTTCATCAGTAATCCGGTGAACAAGAACAAATCGATTTGGTTAACGGCTGAAGGGCAGGAGCGAGGTCGGCAGATAGCCGACCGGTTGTTTGGGGTAAGAACTCAAGTGGAGCATGTATCTTGACCAGTAGGCACCATCGATAGACGGTACGTTCATGAATTCGCTGAACATTGTCATGTTGGCGAGATATTGAGTGAATGTAGCCGAAAAGAGTAATGGAAGAACATGACGCCAATTGCCGCGAGGAACCGAAGTAAATCGATTTCGTTTAGGCGGTTTTTAGTCATGGTGACAGCCAATTGGATGACCCTGATGCGTGATGAATATTTTGTTGTCAGGCGCGCATCCTACCGCCAGACCCAATGAAAGCGACGCCAAGTCTGCCTCTGCCGTAGACCGGTCATCGAGCGGTCACTTTTCCCGGAGAGAAACGATGGCCGAGACCGAGAAAGACTGCAACATCCCCGAATGCATTCTGTAGAGCGAGGCCTGCGGCGAACCCCGGGTCGACCGTCTGTGATGGGTACCAGGGGGGGGCGGCAACTGATAAGCCATTTCAATAGGGCTAAGGAAAAGTTCAAATTGCACAGCGGGGAAGGGGGTAGGTCGGAGTTGGCATCGAGAATCCTTCGTAGAGATCTACGATAGGGGCTGCTTCCTCCACCATCGTCACATGGTCGTCACGTGAGCCGAAATTCCTGCGATATTCCCTGAAAGCGCCAAAATCCGGCCTCGATTGGCATATTTACCAGGACAACAATCCGGTGCTCGCCAAACTCCCTGCCAACTCGTCATCACTTGCCATATGCAGCCGCGAAGAGCCGCAGCCCGTGCAGCCTCGACCAGCGTCTGTTCGACATGCTGGCAGCCAGGATCCTGTAAGCATGTGCCGTGCTCGACATCCATGTTTACGCAAGGTCGTAAGAATGGCCTTGTCTGGATTACTTGATTGACGTCAACCGCATGTGTCGACCTGCTCTGTATTCTGCGCTGAAACCGACTGTTGGTAGCCCAGCCCCGACAACTGATTGCCAGCGGTGCTCACCCTGAAGGCGATGTATTTGCGGTAGCGCGGATCGCTGGCATTCAGGCGGCAAAACACACGAGCGAGTTGATGCCCATGCTCTATCCGCTGTTTCTGACGTTGCATCTGTTTGCCGCGCTGATTTTCATCGGCACGGTGTTCTTCGAAGTCCTGTTCCTTGAAAGTATCCGCAAACAGCTGCCCGTCAAAGTCATGTTGCTGGTCGAGCAGGCTATCGGTCGACGCGCCCGCACCCTGATTCCATGGGTCTTGCTGGTGTTGTTCGGTGCCGGGTCGGGGATGGTCTGGCTGCGCTATTTACCGACCCTTGCCACACCAATGGCCTCATCGTTTGGCACATTGCTGATGGTGAAGATCGTAGTGGCCGTCAGCGTACTGCTGCATTTCCTGGTCGCCATGTTTTTGTTCAAAAGTGGCCGGATGAATGCTCGATACCTGCATTTCATCCATGGCAGCCTGTTCTGGCACATGGTTGTCATCGTGTTGTTGGCCAAGTGGATGTTCTACCTGACGTGGTGACTGGGCTTGCCTTAATGCCAGTCAGTTAAGACACGGAACCCTGTAGGAGCGAGCTTGCTCGCGAAAGCGGTATATCACGCGACATCAATGTTGACTGTGCTGCCGTCTTCGCGAGCAAGCTCGCTCCTACAAGGTTGCGCTTTGCGCGACTAGTACTTGGCTCGCGCTTGATGCAAATCAAGGAGCATTGATCGCCAGACTCCGACACTGGCGGTCCGCAGCCAGTCTCGGAGACTCGTTATGCTCAATTTATTTCACAGCCCCGGTGAGCCGAACGTCCGGTGCGATCAAGGCGTGCTCGACCCCAATTGCCATGTCGACACTGAAAAATTTCATGGCGGCATCGGCTCTCTGGATTTGCTTCGCGCATTGCGCGTCAGCCGTCAGAAGTGCCGTCCGCTATCGCTGAATGTGCAACTGCCTTCCAACCTCAAACCTGCCTTGTGGTCCCCTGCTCAGACTTCATGCGAGCACAGTGTTGTCGAACACTATCTTGAGCGCCTGCAACATGAGATCGACCTTGTCGGTTGTCATCTGGGAACCGGGCAGCGGATCGAGCAGTTCCATCTGGGGGGTGGAACACCCGCCATCGCCCACTTGAAGCGGCTGATGAATCACCTTCGTGGCCGATTCAACTTTCTTGGACATGAATGCGGTGACTACAGCATAGAAGTGGACCTTCACCATACGGATTGGTCGACCATGGGCATGCTGCGGGACCTGGAGTTCAATCATGTCAGCATCGGCGTTCCGGACATCGGTGCCGACAGTGCGATATCGGTGGCCTGCTACCAGAATCCGGCACCGATCCATTCGCTTATCGATGCCGCTCGTACCTTCGGTTATCGATCCGTCAATGTCGATCTGGGTTATGGCCATGCCTGGCAGACGCCAGAAAGTTTTGCGTTGAAACTGGCAACCATCATCGAACTGGAGCCGGATCGGCTGCTGGTATTTGATTATGCCCGGCCACCTCAACGCTATCGACCAAAGGCTGCGGACAACATCGGGGCGTTTTGCAGCGAGGAAAATAAAAGCGCCATGCGCCGGATCTGCTTTGAACAGTTGATCGGCGCCGGTTATCACTACATTGGCCTGGGGCAGTTTGTCCGGCCCGATGACGATTTGGCGATTGCTCAGGAGCGCGGCCGATTGTGTCGCAATTGTGAGGGGTTTACCCGTCACGGGCATTGCGACCATATCGGGTTCGGTTTGGGCGCTATCAGTCAGATCGACGGTTTGTATGCGCAAAACACCGACGAGCTGGAACGGTACCAGCAGCAACTGGACATGGGCCAATTGCCGACGAGTCGTGGCTGGCGCCGTGAGGCAGGGAACCAGGTCAGGCACAGGGTCATGGAACGCCTGGCGTGTGATCTGGAACTGGATATCCAGGCAATCGAGACGCGTCATGGACTCATTTTTCGCCAGTACTTTTTCACCGCCTGGCCTGTGCTGGAACAATTGAGCCGTGACGGATTGATTGAACTGTCTGACCGTTTCCTCAGTATTCTTCCGGCCGGTCGGCCGCACGTGGATGCCGTCTGCAAGCTGTTTGAAAAGGATTTTGGCATTGCAGGGCATGAACCCCATCGCGAATGGATCGATCATGACAACTTCATTTGATTTCAATCGCGCCCTGGTCGAAAAGTATGACCTCCCAGGGCCGCGCTATACCTCTTACCCGACCGCACCGCAGTTTCATCAGGCGTTCGCCGTCGATGACTATCAGCGTGCGGCCTCGGACAGCAACCAGGCGACAACGCCGAAATCGCTGTCGGTGTACATCCACATCCCGTTCTGCAAGAGCCTTTGTTACTACTGTGCCTGCAATAAAATCATTACGCAGAAAACCCATCGGGCCGTCGAATACCTGACGTACCTCAAGCGCGAAATCGTGATGCAGGCCGCGTTATTCGACAGCACGCGCAAACTCACGCAACTGCACCTGGGAGGTGGCACGCCGACCTATTTGACTGGCGAGCAACTGGCTGACCTGATGGACTGCCTGCACCAGGCGTTCGACATGGACGACAGCGATGATCATGAGTTTTCCATCGAGGTCGATCCGCGCACCATCAACACCGAGCAGATCCAGTCGCTGCGCCAACTGGGGTTCAATCGTCTGAGCTTCGGCGTGCAGGACTTCGATCCTGACGTGCAAGCCGCGGTCAATCGGCAACAAAGCGAAGAGCAGATCCATGCGCTGGTCGCGGCGGCGCGCGAGGCGCATTTCAAGTCGATCAGCGTCGATCTGATTTACGGCCTGCCACTGCAAACCGTGAACAGTTTCGACGTCACCCTCGGCAAGATCATCGCCCTGCGCCCGGACCGGATTGCCGCTTACAGCTACGCCCATTTACCCGAGCTGGTGCGCGCGCAACGGCTGATTCGTCCGGCGGACATGCCGCCACCGGAGCGCAAGCTGGAGTTGCTTGAATTGACCATCCGCCGGCTGACCGAGGCCGGTTATGTTTATATCGGCATGGATCACTTCGCCTTGCCGGACGACGAACTGGCGCTGGCCCGCACCCAGGGCACTCTGCAACGCAATTTCCAGGGCTACTCGACCCATGCCGATTGCGACTTGATCGGCCTGGGAGTGTCTTCGATCGGCAAGGTCGGCGACAGCTACAGCCAAAGCGTCAAGGAGCTTTCGCAGTACTACGCCCGTATCGATCAAGGGTTGCTGCCGGTGCATCGTGGTTATCGCTTGAGCGCCGATGATTTGCTGCGCCGCGAAGTGATCAGCGACCTGATGTGCCACGGCAGGATCGATTTCGCCAAGTTCGAAGCAGGTCATGGCATTTGCTTCACCGAGTATTTTGCCGATGCGCTGGCGCAACTGGACGAGCAGGTGCGTGACGGCCTCCTGCAGATTCACAGCGACGAGTTGGTGCTGTTGCCGCAAGGACATTTGATGATGCGCAGTGCCGCGATGGCTTTTGACGCTTACCTGGGCGAACAGCAAAAAGGCCGGTTTTCCCGCACCGTTTGAGGCTTCGGGCGCTCTGGCGCAAGGAATGTTATCGAGTTGATTTCAATCAAGGGCAGGGCGCGCAACGCTCCTTAACATGGCCGCAAGCCCCTTTGAAATCAGCGACTTCATGACAATCCATCAACCTTCGACACACGGCAACCTGCGCATCTGGGGCGTTGGGCTGGTGGTGATGGTCTTGCTGATGATCGCAGCGTTCGCGACGGTGCAGGCCAGGTCATACGGCGACATCGAGCAGCAGCGCATCGAGAAGGTCTTCCCGCAAACCGATTCGGTCTCCGCAGCCGAAGGCAAGTTCAAGGTACGCACGCTGTCCGCGGCCGGCAAGGTCATCGGTTATGTGTTCCAGAGCCTGGATGTGGTGGACATTCCGGCCTACTCGGGCAAACCCGTCAACACCCAGGTGATTCTCGACACTGCCGGGGTGATTCAGGACGCCTATGTGCTGGAGCACCACGAACCGATTCTGCTGATCGGCATCCCCGAAGAAAAACTCTACGGTTTCAGCGCCCGATACAAAGGGATCAAGGTCAGCCAACGGGTGGTCGTCGGCCATTCCAGCGACCCGAGCGCGGTCACCGTGGATGCCATCGCCGGCGCAACCGTCACCGCCATGGTGGTCAATGAGGTCATCATGCGTGCCGCCCATGAAGTGGCCGTATCGCTGAAACTGATCGAGGACAGGGGTGGGGTGGTGAACAGGCCCGCCATCGTGCGCCAGGACTTTTTCGAGCCCGCCACCTGGGAGCAACTGATGGGCAACGGCGCCATTCGCCGGTTGAACCTGACTCGTGGGCAGGTTGATGCAGCCTTCAAGGGCACCGAAGCCGAAGGCGTCGACAACGCCGGCCCGGATCAAGTCGATGACACCTTTATCGAGCTGTACACCGCTGACTTGAACCCTCCGACCATTGGCCGCGCGCTGCTGGGCGACAATCAATATCGCTTCCTCATGCAGGAACTCAAACCCGGCGAGCAGGCCATCGTGGTGCTGGGTCGTGGGCTGTTTTCCTATAAAGGCTCGGGTTATGTGCGCGGCGGGATTTTCGATCGGGTGCAATTGCGCCAGTTCGGCAACGTCATCAGCTTTCGCGACATGGACCATCAGCGGCTCTCCGACGTGTTTGCCAAGGGCATGCCCGAGTTCACTGAAATGTCGGTGTTCATTGTGCGCAAGCCGGCGGGGTTCGACCCGGGATCGCCCTGGAACCTGGAGCTCCTGGTGCGGCGTCAGACGGGACCGGTCAGCGGCACCTTCAGCAGTTTCGAACTGCCTTATCAACTGCCCGAGGCCTACCTTGAGCGACCCGCGCCCAGTGCCGAAGAACAAGCGGCCATCGAGGAAGCCAGCCGGCCGATGTGGCTGACCATCTGGTACCAGAAACACTTCCAGATCGCCGTCCTCGCGAGTGCGTTGTTGCTGCTGACGGCCATCCTGTTCCTGCAAGACAAACTCGCCCGCCGGCCACGCTTTCTGCACTGGCTGCGTCGTGGTTACCTGCTCTTTACCGTGGTCTTTCTGGGCTGGTATGCCTTGGGGCAATTGTCGGTGGTCAATGTCCTGACCTTTGTGCATGCGCTGTTCGAGCACTTTCGCTGGGAGCTGTTTCTCACCGATCCGCTGATCTTCATGCTCTGGGTTTTCACCGCCGCGAGCATCCTGCTGTGGGGCCGTGGCGTGTTCTGCGGCTGGCTGTGCCCGTTTGGCGCCTTGCAAGAGTTGATCAACGAAGCCGCGCGCAAATTGAAAATTCCCCAGTACGAATTGCCGTTCGCGGTGCATGAGCGGCTGTGGGCGATCAAATACATCATTTTGCTGCTGCTTTTCGGCATCTCCCTGGAATCGATGTCCACCGCCGAGCTGTTCGCCGAGGTGGAACCCTTCAAAACCGCCATCACCCTCAAGTTCGACCGCCAGTGGTGGTTCGTGCTCTACGCGGTAGCGCTGCTGGTCATCAATATTTTCACGCGCAAAGTCTATTGCCGCTACATCTGCCCCTTGGGCGCGGCACTGGCAATCCCGACCAAATTGCGCCTGTTCGACTGGCTCAAACGCCGCAAGGAATGCGGCAGCCCCTGCCGGTTGTGCGCCAAGGAATGCGAGATCCAGGCTATTCATCCAGATGGCCGGATCAATGCCAACGAGTGTCACTACTGCCTCGATTGCCAGATGACCTACCACAACGAAGACAAATGCCCGCCGCTGATCAACAAGCGCAAGAAGCGCGGCAAATCGGCACCCGTGGCGGTGCAACTGATACCTGTCGTGCAAGTGCCGGCGGCTGAATGAAGCTCGCGAGCGCATGTGCGCAGTGACCGTTTTATCCCTTCAAGGAGTACGCGACATGACTGACACAGAATCCACTAAACCGGTGCCGGAAGAAGAACGGACGGGGCTCAGCCGTCGCGGTTTTCTGGGCAGCAGCGCCGTCACCGGTGCGGTGCTGGCGGGTGCCACGACGTTGGGCGGCACAGTGTTCAGCCGCGAGTCCTGGGCGGCAGCGGTCAAGGATGCGCAGGCGAAAATCCACGTCGGCCCCGGTGAGCTGGACGAATACTACGGCTTCTGGAGCGGTGGCCATCAGGGCGAAGTGCGGGTGCTGGGTGTGCCGTCGATGCGCGAGTTGATGCGTATTCCGGTGTTCAACGTCGACTCGGCCACCGGTTGGGGCCTGACCAACGAAAGCAAGCGGATCCTGGGCGACAGTGCAAAGTTTCAGAATGGCGATTGCCATCACCCGCATATCTCCATGACCGATGGCAAGTACGACGGCAAGTACCTGTTCATCAACGACAAGGCCAACTCTCGGGTCGCGCGCATCCGCCTGGACATCATGAAGTGCGACAAGATACTCACGGTGCCGAACGTGCAGGCCATTCACGGCCTGCGTCTGCAAAAAGTGCCTTACACCAGGTACGTGTTCGCCAATGCCGAATTCGTCATCCCGCACCCCAATGACGGTCGCACGTTCGATCTGCAAGACAAGAACAGCTTCACAATGTTCAACGCCATCGATGCCGAAAAAATGGAGATGGCCTTCCAGGTGATTGTCGACGGCAACCTGGACAACTCCGACGCCGATTACACCGGCAAGTACGCCGCGTCCACCTGCTACAACTCGGAGAAGGCTTACGACCTTGGCGGCATGATGCGCAACGAGCGCGACTGGGTCGTGGTGTTCAACATCCCGCGCATCGAGGCCGCGATCAAGGCCGGCAGGTTCATCACCCTGGAAGACTCGAAAGTGCCGGTGGTCGACGGTCGTAGAACCGATGGCAAGGACTCCGAATTCACTCGCTATATCCCGGTGCCGAAGAACCCCCATGGCCTCAACACCTCATCCGATGGCAAGTACTTCATTGCCAACGGCAAGCTGTCGCCAACGGTATCGATGATTGCCATCGACCGGCTGGACGACTTGTTCGCCGATAAATTCAAGGACCCGCGCGAGGTCATCGTCGCCGAGCCGGAACTGGGCCTGGGGCCTTTGCACACCACCTTCGACGGTCGCGGAAATGCCTACACCACGCTGTTCATCGACAGTCAGGTGGTGAAGTGGAACATGGAGGAAGCGATACGTGCCTACAAGGGCGAGAAGGTCAATTACATCAAGCAGAAGCTCGACGTGCAGTACCAGCCTGGCCATAACCACGCCTCGCTGACCGAAACCAGTGAAGCGGATGGCAAGTGGCTGGTGGTGTTGTGCAAATTCTCCAAGGACCGCTTCCTGCCGACCGGGCCGCTGCACCCGGAAAATGACCAGTTGATCGATATTTCCGGCGAAGAGATGAAGCTGGTGCATGACGGCCCTGCCTTTGCCGAACCTCACGATTGCATCCTCGCGCGCCGGGACCAGATCAAGACCCAGAAGATCTGGAACCGCAACGACCCGTTCTTTGCCGCCACCGTGGAGCAGGCCAAGAAAGACGGGATCAACCTGGAGACCGACAACAAGGTCATCCGCGACGGCAATCATGTGCGGGTCTACATGACCTCCATGGCGCCGGCCTATGGTTTGACCGAGTTCACCGTCAAGCAGGGCAACGAGGTCACCGTGACCATCACCAACATCGACCAGATTGAAGACGTGACCCACGGTTTTGTCATGACCAATCATGGCGCCAGTATGGAAATCAGCCCACAACAAACCTCGTCCATCACCTTTACCGCCGACAAGGCCGGCCTGCATTGGTACTACTGCAGCTGGTTCTGCCATGCGCTGCACATGGAAATGGTCGGCCGCATGAAGGTCGAGCGGGCCTGACAGTTGGCATTCGACAGGAGCGGACCGATGACCGATATCAAGCGCTATCCGATCAAGGTAATCGCGTTTGCGCTCCTGCTGATGTCCGGCAGTGCGCTGGCGGTGCAACCCATCACCGCGTTGCCGTTGCGGGTTGACGCTGAACAACGCTGGCACCTGCCGGCGGGCGAGTACCGTGGCTCGTTCAGCGTCGATCGACCGATGCAGATTGTCTGCGAGCCCGGCGCGGTGTTTCAGGCGCAAGGGCAGGGCAACGGCGTGATTGTCAGCGCCCCCGATGTCCGGATCGAGGGCTGTACCTTTCTGGATTGGGGGCACGACCTCACGGCCATGAATGCGGCGGTGTTCCTCCAGCCACAGGCCCGTGGCGCGGTGATCAAAGGCAATCGCCTGCAGGGCCAGGGTTTCGGTATCTGGGTCGACGGTACGCAGGATGCGAGCCTGATCGACAACCACATCCAGGGGGATCCGGCGCTGCGCTCCCAGGATCGTGGCAACGGTATTCATCTGTATGCGGTGCAGGGTGCCCGGGTCATCGGCAATCAGGTGCGCGACACCCGCGATGGCATCTACATCGACACTTCCAACGGCAACTTGCTGCAGGGCAACACCCTGGAAGACCTGCGTTACGGCGTGCATTACATGTTCGCCAACGACAACCGGCTGATCGGCAACACCACCCGCCGCACCCGCACCGGCTACGCCTTGATGCAAAGCCGCAAGCTCACGGTGATCGGCAACCGCTCCGAACAGGATCAGAACTACGGCATCCTGATGAACTACATCACGTATTCAACCTTGCGCGACAACTTCGTCACGGACGTGCGCGACGGCTCGACCGGCGACAGCATGATCAGCGGCGCCGAGGGCAAGGCGTTGTTCATCTACAACTCGCTGTTCAACAGCATCGAACACAACCACTTCGAGCACAGCGCCGTGGGCATTCACCTCACCGCCGGCTCCGAAGACAACCGCATCGCCGACAACGCCTTTGTCGGCAACCAACGGCAGGTCAAGTACGTCGCCACCCGCTTGCAGGAATGGTCAGCGGATGGCCGGGGCAATTACTGGAGCGATTACCTGGGCTGGGATCGCAACAACGATGGCCTGGGCGATATCGCCTACGAACCCAACGACAACGTCGACCGCTTGCTGTGGCTGTACCCGCAAGTGCGGCTGTTGATGAACAGCCCCGGGATCGAATTGCTGCGCTGGGTGCAACGGGCCTTTGCGGTGATGAAATCGCCGGGTGTCCTGGACAGCCATCCGCTGATGAATCCCACCACACGACCCCTGACCCAGGAGCCCACCGCATGAACGTCATCGACATGGAAGGCGTCAGCCAACGCTATGGGCACACCACCGTGTTGCATCAATTGAACCTGAGCCTGGGCGAAGGTGAAGTGCTGGGCTTGTTCGGGCACAACGGCGCGGGCAAGACTACCAGCATGAAACTGGTGCTCGGTCTGCTCCAGGCCAGTGAAGGGCTGGTCAAGGTGTTCGGCCGATTGCCCAGTGATCCGCAGGTTCGGCGTCTGCTCGGCTATTTGCCGGAGAACGTGACCTTCTATCCGCAGATGAGCGGCCTGGAGACCTTGCGTCATTTCGCCCGACTCAAAGGTGCAGCGCCCGCGCAGGTGGACCTGCTGCTGGAGGAAGTCGGCCTGGCGAACGCGGCGCATCGACGGGTCAAGACCTATTCCAAAGGCATGCGCCAGCGCCTGGGACTGGCGCAAGCCTTGCTCGGCGAGCCGCGTTTGTTACTGCTCGACGAGCCGACCGTCGGCCTCGACCCCATCGCCACTCAAGACCTCTATCGGTTACTCGACCGGCTGCGCAGCCAGGGCACCAGCATCATTCTCTGTTCCCACGTATTGCCGGGGGTCGAGGCGCATATCAACCGTGCTGCGATTCTGACCCAGGGGCGCCTGCTGGCCCTCGGCAGTCTGCGCAGATTGCGCGAGGACGCCGGGTTGCCGACGCTGATTCGCGCCAACGGCCTCAAGCACGCCGGGTCTTTGCGGCAATCCTGGAGCAACGCCGGGCACGTCACCCAGCACTGGGGCGTGGAGGGCGTTGAAGTGGCTGCGCTCAATGGCAACAAATTGGACCTGTTGCGCCAATTGCTCAATGAACACCAGCCGGCCGACGTGGAAATCGACCCACCGTCCCTGGAGGACATCTACCGCTATTACATGGGCCGGGCCGGTGCTACCCCCAGTGGAGAGACCGTATGAGCCCGATCTGGCACATGGCCCGCAAGGAATTCAATGACGGTTTGCGCAACCGCTGGTTGTTGGCGATCAGCCTGTTGTTCGCGGTGTTGGCGACCGGCATCGCCTGGTTGGGTGCGGCGGCTTCCGGGCAATTGGGCTTCACCTCGGTGCCCGCCACCATCGCCAGCCTGGCCAGCCTGGCGACGTTCCTGATGCCGTTGATTGCTTTGCTGCTGGCCTATGACGCCATCGTCGGCGAAGACGAAAGCGGCACGTTGTTGCTGTTGCTGACCTATCCGCTGGGGCGCGGGCACATCCTGCTCGGCAAGTTCGTCGGCCATGGATTGATCCTGGCGCTGGCGACCCTCATCGGTTTCGGCTGCGCGATGCTCGCCATTGCGGTGCTGGTGGAGGACGTCGAACTGAACCTGCTGCTCTGGGCTTTTGGACGATTCATGCTGTCGTCGACGTTACTGGGCTGGGGCTTTCTTGGGCTGGCCTATGTGCTGAGCAGTGTGTCTGCCGAGAAATCCACCGCTGCCGGGCTGGCGCTGGGTGTGTGGTTCTTCTTCGTGCTGGTGTTCGACCTGGCGCTGCTGGCACTGCTGGTGCTGAGCGAAGGGCAGTTCAACCCGAAGGTGCTGCCCTGGTTACTGCTGCTCAATCCCGCCGACATTTATCGCCTGATCAATCTCTGCGGTTTCGAACCCGGCGCCGGTAGCACTGGCGTGCTGACCCTGGGCAGCGATTTGCCTGTGCCGGGCTCGGTGCTCTGGTGGTGCCTGTTGCTGTGGGTGGCGGTGCCTTTGGGCTTGGCCTGGTTGCTGTTCCGTCGACGGGCGACATGAATTCATACCTTGGTTTTTGGAGCATCTGACGATGAGTAATCTGTATTCGACGACGGCACGCGCCGTGGCGGGCCTGATGGTCTGCCTGCTGCTGGCGGCCTGTGACAAACCGGTGCAAGCCACCTATAGCGACGCTCCCAGTGCTTTTCATCCCAGTGATGAATGCCATGTTTGCGGCATGATCATCGACGGCTTCCCCGGGCCCAAGGGTGAAGTGGTCGAGCGCAGCGGCATCAGGAAATTCTGCTCCACGGCGGAGATGATCGGTTGGTGGCTGCAACCGGAAAATCATCATGGCGAGGCCCGGTTGTATGTCCACGACATGGGCCGCAGTCCGTGGAACGTCCCCAATGATGCCCATCTGATCGATGCCAAGGATGCGTTTTACGTGGTCGGCATCCAACTCAAGGGAGCAATGGGTGTGGTATTGGCGTCTTTCTCCAGCCAGCAGGCTGCGGAAAAACTGGCCGCTGACCAGGGTGGTCGTGTGCTGCGGTTCAGCGAGATCGATCAGGCGGTGCTTCAGCAGCAGCCAGCGATGTCGCACTTGACTCATTGATCGGAGAGCCATCGAGAAAAGTGATCGCCGTCAAGTCGGTATTTTTGCGTCTGTTCAAAGATAGGGGCTCACAACGTCCCCAGTGCTTGGCATTAACGATGCCCAGGAGAACATGATGCAAACCGAGTTTCAGGATCGTCTGGCGGTGATCACCGGTGCCAGCTCCGGGATTGGCCTGGCGTTGTGCGCCGCGCTGTTGCCGCGTGGGGTCAAGGTACTGGCGATGTCACGCACCGTCGGTGAATTGCCGGCCTTGCAACAGATCTACGGTGAACGGCTGCAATGGTGCAGCGGGGACGTCACGCGCGAGGAAGACTTGCAGGGGCTGGCCCGGCGGGCGGCGGCACTGGGGCGGGTGGATTATCTGGTGCCCAACGTGGGTATCGCCGAAATGGCCGACAGCCTGGACATGCCGGCCTTCCAGCGCCAATGGGCGGTCAACGGTGCCGGGGCGTTGAACACCCTGGCGGCGTTGCGCGGTGAGTTGGCGAACCCGGCTTCGGTGGTGTTTGTCGGTAGTTTTCTGACCGGTTCGAGCTTTCCCGGTCTGGCTGCCTGCATCGCCAGCAAGGCCGCGCTGGCGGCTCAGGCGCGCACATTGGCGGTGGAGTTTGCGCGTTTTGACGTGCGCATCAACCTTGTTTCGCCGGGGCCGACCGCGACCTCGATGTGGGACCACCTGGGGTTGAGCGATGGGGAGCTCGATGACGTCGCCGACACCCTCGGCAAGCGTCTGCTGCCCGGTCATTTTCTCGATGCGTCGGCGGTGGCCAATGTGATTGTTTTTCAACTGTCCCAAGGCGCCCGGGGTGTCTATGGGCAGGATTGGAAGGTTGATAACGGGTACACGTTGGGCTGAAGAAGTGAACACAAACCCCTGTGGCGAGGGAGCTTGCTCCCGCTCGGCTGCGAAGCAGTCGTAAAATCAGCACATGCGTTTAATCTGAATGTACGCAGTGACTGCTTTTAGGGCCGCTTCGCGCCCCAGCGGGAGCAAGCTCCCTCGCCACAAGTGCGATGTGTATTTCGATATTTGGGCACAAAACCTAGTGCGAAGTGCCCTCCACAAACTCAATCTTGTTGCCCACGTTGTACTTGCCCGACGGCTTGTTCATCGGAATACGCTTGATCTCCTCGAGCGTATTGCTGTCATACACAATCAACGCGCCATCAGTGGCCCAGACGCTCAGCAACAAGTAGCGACCATCGCGAGTGAACTCGACATGGGCGGCCGTCTTGCCAGGCATCGGTCGCAAGGTGTGGGCGATTTCCAGAGTCTGTTTGTCAATCAAGTGGATCGCGTCGTTATCCGGTCCGAAGAACACATCGGTCCAGGCATACCGCGAAGTCACATGACTGCGCATAAAGAAGCCCGGCCCCAGGGTCGGAATTTCCTTGATCAGTTTCCAGGTCTTGAAGTCGATGACCGAGATCAGTCCCTTGCTGATGTTCGGCGTGGCGAACACCCATTCACCGTTACGTTTCCAGTAGGTCCCGGACCCAAGGTGCGGCATGCCCGGCAGCGGTATGTCGGTGACCACCTTGCCACTGTCGAGGTCGATCACCTGGCCGCCCCTGGCCTTGCGCGACGTGGCCAGCAGTTGCTTGTAGTCCGGTGAAAAGGAAAAGTCGTCCAGCCTATCCTCGGCCTGGATCCGTCGTGGTTCGAAGTCCGGTGTGCCGGCGCTCGACAACTCCCAGACTTCCTTCACGTCCTTGAGCGCCACGATGAAACTGTCCCGTGGCGGGGCGGTGTAGACCGCGCTGACCCGTGACGCGGTGCCGTCCTGGCCGATTGCCGGGATGGTTTTGACCAGCGACAGATCTCGGGCATCGAGTATTACCAGATTGCCCGGCAGATAGTTGCCCACCAGCACCCAGCGGCCATCTTTGCTCACCGCCAGGTTGCGGGTATTGAGCCCGGCGCGGACCTCGGCGATCAGCTTCAGGTTGTGCAAGTCGTACAGGCTGATCCAGCCATCGCGAGAGGCCACATAGACGAAGCGTCCATCAGGCGAGAACTTCGGTCCGCCATGCACCGCAAAGTGCGAAGCAAACCGCGCCAGCACTTCGAAACGATCGCCGTCGAGGATGTCGATGTGATGGTCGCCGGCTTCCACCACCACAAACAGGTTCAGCGGATCGGCGCCATGCTGGGGCGTGTCGGGCAGTTTGCTGATATCGGCGAGAATGGAATGACTGCCGCGAATGTCGTCGTTACTCCAGGTGGGTGGGGTGGCGGGTGATTGCTGGAGGTAGTCCACCAGCGCATCGATCTGCGTGGCGTTGAACACGTTGGCATACCCGATCATCTGGCTCGCGGGGCGACCGTTGTGAATGACGCTGCGGATTTCGTCGGGTCTGATCCGGCTCAGGCTCTCCGGCAGCAAGGCCGGCCCCGTACCGCCGAAACGGTTGACGCCATGGCAGCGCTGACAATGTTGTTGGTAGAGGTCGGCAGCCGCCTCGGAGGATGGAAGCGTTGCGCCGGCATGGGCCGCACCGACCCATAATAATGGGGCAAGCAGCATGCGCCTCATATCGCCACCTTATCGTGGCGTTGCAACACGGGAGCGGGGTAGAAGCGCGCCGGGTATTTGTGCTGTTGGGTCGCGAACAGATCGACCACTTTGCCGATCACTGTCAGCGTCGGAATGCCCGGTGGGCACGCCAGCGCCAGCGCCGGCAGCTGGTGCAGCCTGCCTCGCGCGACGTGCTGGTCGGGACGCGTGCCATTGCTGATCAGCGCCGCCGGTGTGTCGGCGGCCATTCCGGCTTCGATCAAGCGCTGGGCGATCATTCCGAGGTTCGATAACCCCATGTAAAACACCAGGGTCTGGCTGCTGTCGGCGAGGCTGCTCCAGGGCAATTGCAACTCGCCATCGCGCTGCAAATGCCCGGTAATGAAGCGGCAGGAGTTGACCAGATCCCGGTGGGTCAGCGGAATGCCCGCGTAAGCACTGCACCCCGAAGCGGCGGTAATGCCCGGAACTACCTGGCAGTCAATGTTGCGTTGCAGCAGATACTCCAGCTCCTCGGCGCCACGGCCGAAGATGAACGGGTCACCCCCCTTGAGCCGGACCACGCGTTGCCCCAGATCGGCGAGGTCGGCGAGCAGTTCGTTGATCTGTTCCTGGGGCAGGCTATGGCAGCCGCTGGCCTTGCCGACGTAATGCCGGGCGCAGGTGAGGGGGATCAACGTCAGCAGCTCGGGGCTGATCAGGCGGTCATAAACCACGGCGTCGGCCTGCATCAACAGGCTCCAGGCACGCAGGGTCAGCAGGCGTGGATCACCGGGGCCGGCGCCGACCAGGGCCACCTCGCCCGGTCTGAACGGGGACGCAAGTGCGGCCGGTAAAACAATCGATGGGTGCATGGGACATCCTTGGTTCTTCATCAGGTGGGCCGGCCCCATCCTTTGCCAGATGGCTCGCCAGGCGGGTGTTTCAGTGCATGACGCAAGGGATGGTCATTAATGGCGGCATACCGATTTCTTCATCGCTGAGGTGACAACCGGGGTCCTGGCCCCAGAGGTCTCCCTCGGCCCAGGCGCGGGTGCGGGTATTGCCGTTGCAGATGTTCAACCAGCGGCATTGGCCACAACGGCCACCGACGGCGCGCGGATGCACACGTAGCTGCTGCAGCAAGGCGTCCGGCTGGTCCAGCCAGAGCGTGCGAAACGGCGTTTGCCGGACATTGCCCACCGAGTGCTGCCACCAATAGGTGTCGGGGTGCACTTCGCCGGTGTTGTCGATGTTGGCGATGCCACTGCCCGAGGCGTTGCCGCCCCAAGCGCGGAGCATATGTTCCAGGCGCGGGTAATGTTCGGGGAGATGCAGGTTCACCCATTGCAGCAAGAGAATCGCGTCGGCATCGTTGTTGCCGCTGACAAAATCGCTGTCGCGGCCCTGCTGGATATCTTCCCAGGCCTGTTCGAAGATCAGCGTCATTGCCTCGCGGCTCATGTGCTGCCGGGCATCGAGCTTGCGGCTGCGTTTGCCGCGCCCGCTGTAGTTGAGGTGTGACAGATAAAACTTCTGCACGTCGTACTCGCGCATCAGCGCCAGTAATTGGGGCAGTTGTTGATGGTTCTCTTGGGTCAGGGTAGTGCGCAGGCCGACGCGAATACCCTGTTCGCGACAGAGGCGGATCGCCCGCATGGAACTGGCGAAACTGCCCTTGAGTTGGCGGAAGGCATCGTGGGTAGCTTGCAGACCATCGATGCTGATCCCGACATAGTCGAAATTCGCTGCGCGGATTTGTGTGATGTTCTGCTCTGTGATCAGCGTGCCATTGGTGGACAACGCGACAAAGAAACCCTTGGTGCGGGCGTAGGCGCTGAGCTCAAACAGATCGTCACGCAGCAGCGGTTCACCGCCGGAAAGAATCAATACCTTCACGCCGGCATCCTGCAGATCGTCTATCACAGTCAGTGCGGCGCGCGTATCCAGTTCATCGCGAAAGACACTGTCGGCGGACGTGGCGTAGCAGTGTTTGCAGGTCAGGTTGCAGCGCCTGAGCAGATTCCAGATCACCACCGGCGGCCGGTTGCTGCCCGGTGGGCTGGTTCTGGGGGCAGGTGCCTGGCCGGTCAGGGCACGCAGGTATTGGCTGATCCTCAACATGCAAATCTCCTTGAGCAAACGCGTGTTCAGCGTGGCATTGGCGGCAGCCGCAAACCGGTTTTCTTCAGGATGCGGCTGCTCACCAGCATCTCGTCGGCGGCGCAGGCGTCGCCCAGCAGGTAGCGCAGGTGTTCGCGGTAGCTGTCGATTTCCTCGCGGCTGCGGCCATGGACCATGGCGAACAGGTTGTAGCGCCACGCGGTTCGCCGTGGGCGTCGATAACAGTGGCTGACGAAGGGCTGCGCACCGATCAGCGTGCCAAGGCGCGGCATGTCGGTATCGCGCACATCCCAGACCGTCATGCCGTTGTAGCGATAGCCCAGGCGATAGTGGTTGGGGACGGCGGCGATTCGCCGGATCGCGCCCTCGGCCTGCAAGCGCTTGAGCAAGTCCAGGGTGGATTCGATGCTCAGCTTGAGCTGTTCGGCGAGCCAGGCCCACGGGTCGTCCAGCAATGGCAGGCCGGCCTGGGTCAGTTCGATCAGACGGTGCGCCAGGGTGTCTTCAGACCGGGAAGTACAGACCGACATGGTAAGTCTCCTCTTTGGGCAAGTTAAGCAGCGGCAGGCCGGTCAGGGTTTCGATGTGCTGCAGGGTTTCAGCGATACCTTGTTCGGTCGTGCAACCGAGCACGAACCACATGTTCCAGGTGTGTTCGCGACGGTAGTTGTGCGCCACTTCAGGCAGGGCGTGCAGTTGCTCGGCAACCGCTTCGAACCGTTCTTCCGGCACCGCCAGCGCCGCCAGGGTGAAGGCGCCGCCCAGGCGTTCGATGTCGAACATCGGGCCGAAGCGCGTGAGCATGCCGTCTTCCAGTAGTTGATGAAGACGATCGAGCAATTCGGCGCTGCTGCTGTCCAGTTCGGCGGCCAGTGCCTGCCACGGGTAGCGCACCAGCGGCAGGCCCAGTTGCAGACGGTTGATCAGTCGACGGTCGAGGTCATCCATGGGTGGGGGCTCCTGTTGGCGAGGGGGCGAAGCGTGCGCCGCATTGTTTGAACGCGTGAGTGCTGAACAGCAGTTGGTGGGGCAGGTCGCTCAGCAGGTGTTCTTCCAGCAACGCCTGGATCTGCGCCTCGACCTGCGCCCGTTGGCGCCCGTGAACCATGCAGAACAGGTTGTAGCGCCACAGCGGCAAACGCCGCGGCCGTTGATAACAGAGGTTGATGCCGTGCGCTCGCCCCAGGCGCTGGCCGACTTCGTCGATCAGCGCGTCCGGAACATCCAGCACCAGCATGGCGTTGGCGGTAAAACCCAGCGCGCGGTGGTTGAGCACCAGGCCGACCCGGCGAAACAGCCCTTGCTCGTGCCATAGGCGCATTTGCGCGAGCACCTGGTTTTCATCGGCGTCTATCCGTTCGGCGAGGGCCTGATAGGGACGCGATACCCGCGGCAACCCGGCTTCCAGATGCCGACGCAACGCCAGTGCCTGTCTGGGACTCAACCCCGGCTTCATGAGCTTCCTCCCAGGGCAAAACCGAGGTCGATGCGGTAAGCGGTCAACATCGGCAGATCCAGCGGCATGAGGCCGGTGTCT
Source organism: Pseudomonas sp. A-B-19 (assembly GCF_019947515.1). Lineage (NCBI taxonomy): Bacteria > Pseudomonadati > Pseudomonadota > Gammaproteobacteria > Pseudomonadales > Pseudomonadaceae > Pseudomonas > Pseudomonas sp. A-B-19. The sequence continues at coordinate 296,425 of NZ_JAGYGN010000004.1, read as the reverse complement.
TTCTCGAGTTGTTCAAGAACGCGTTCGATGTGTTGGCGATCAGGACCGGTCAGCACAAACCACAGGTTGTAGAAGTGCTCCCGCGCGTAGTTATGGTTGACCTCGGGATACTGGCTGACGTGCTCGGCGACCTGTTGCAAGCGTTCGGCGGGCACGGCGAGGGCGGCGAGGGTGCTGGCCCCGGCGCGACTGTGTTCGAACACCGGGCCGATCCGGGAAAGGGTGCCGGCCTGATCCATTTCTTCCAGGCAGGCCATCACCTGGGCCTCGCGGCAACCGAGAATCCGCGCCATTTCCTTGTAAGGTTCCGCGCACAGCGGCATCCCGTGCTGGAAGCGGTCGATCAATTGGCGGCTGAGCAGGTCGAGGTTCATTTCAATAGCCCATTTTTTGCGCGCGACTGCTGAAGAAGATGCCGCTCGGCGCGGTGGCGGGAAGGGTGCTCAACTGCTTCAGGCTGTACGGGTCCCAGACTTGAACCTGATCGCCATCGCGTAACGACAGCCACAACTGGTCGCCACGGGCGGTGAATTCCATGTGCAGCACCGCCGGCCCTGGTCGCAGATCGGCGACCACGGCGTGGGTTTCAGTGTCGATGACCTGTACCCGATCGTTGTCCGGGTAGGCGAAATTGACCCACAGCTGCCGACCGTCCGGCCGCGACGTGACGAACACCGGTTGGCCTGCCACCGGGATGGCAGCGGTCTGCTGCCACGTGCGCGAATCCATCACCAGCACCTGGTGACGGCCGACAGCGGGCACGAAGGCCTGATTGTCGGCAACGGCCCAGCCCTCCAGATGCGGCATCTTGTAGACGGGCAGTTTCGCCTGGCCGCGTCCGTAGTCACCGAGCACTCGCTGCACCCCGCGCTCTGGATGCCAGAGGTCGAGTTGCGCCATGCCGTCTTCGCCGAACAGTCCCGCCATGTAATAGCGACCATCCGGGGTCACCAACGCGTCGTAGGGTTGCTGGCCGATGTCGGTGAATCGGCTGATCCGAGGCGTGTTGCCTTGACTGAAATCGGCGGTCCAGATCTCGCCGGTATCGAACAGGCTGAACACAAAACGCTGCCCGGGCGCATCGACCAGGCCGACCACCCGTGAGCGCCTGGTGCGATCGGCCAGGGGCGTGGCCGGAATATCGGCCAACAGTTGCAGGTTTTCGGCATCGAACACCTTGACCCCGCCGGGCACGTAATTGGATACGGCGATGAGTTTGCCGTCCTGACTGATCGCGCCGCCGATGCTGTTGCCGCCCTGTATCACCCGTTGATCGATGCGTTGGGTCAGCAGGTCGATCTTGCTCAGCCCGCCGTCGCGGCCGAACACATAGGCATAGCGCTGGTCGCGGGAAAACACCACCGAGGCATGGGACAGATCGCCCAGACCCTCGAGTCGGGCCAGTGCCGTGCGGGTGTTGCTTTCAATGATTTGCACGCTGCCGGTGGCGCGCTCCACCACCACGCCCAGATCGCCGGTACCACGCAAGGGGGACTGCGCGCAGGCGGATAACAACAGCCCGGTCGCTGCTAAAAGCAGGGTTGAACGGATCATGGCGCGGGATATCCCTGGAGAAGAAGATCGACCAGCCAACGGATGTCGTCCGGGGTGAGTAACGGAGCCCAGCCGGGCATCGCGGTGCCGGGCCGGCCTTGGCTGACGGTGGCTATCAGGCTGTCCCTGGACTTGCCCGCCAGCGTTGCGCGGGTCAGGTCGGGACCCAGCCCGCCGGTCATGTGCAGTCCATGGCAGGCGCCGCAGTCCTGGGCCAGCAAATGTTCGAGTTGTGCCTGACGCTTGGCGTCCGGCGCGGCAACCGCAGTTGCGCAAATGAGGAGGAGGGCCGCCAGAATCGCAGCGTGTCGATAAACCTTCATGACGCCCTCCAGTTGGCTATTTGAGACTCAGGACCCAGGTTGCAAGTGTCTTCGCTTCTTCATCCGTCACCGGGTTGGCGGGCATTGGCATCGGGCCCCAATTGCCTTGCGTACCGTTCTTGATGTGGCTGGCCAGGGTGTCCACGGCCCCGGCCACGCCAGCGTTCTTGGCCGCGACATCCTTGAGCGCCGGGCCGACCAACTTGGTGTCGATGGAATGGCAGGCGGCGCAGGGTTTGCTCTTGAACAGTTCCTGGCCGTCTTGGGCAATGGCCGGCTGCACACTCAGCGCAGCGGTCAGGGCGAACAGTGAAAACAGAGTATTTTTCATGGTTGTTCCTTACATTGATGGAGCTCAATAAATGTCGTGTTGGGTGTTGTAGACGTTGAATTTTCCGGTGGGGGTGATCAGTCGTTTGTCCTTGATAACCGATTTGAGCTTCAGCGTTTTATCGTCGATCACCACCAGTGCCGACTCCTCTGACTGACCGCTCCACACGGAAAACCAGACCTCATCGCCGGCCTTGTTGTATTCCGGCTGCACCACCCGCAGCGCGCCTTGCTTGATGCCGGCGTACTCGGCGATGGGCAGCACGGTGTAGCCGGCATCGAGTTTGTCGATGTTGAACACCGCCACCGACTGGCTCAGCCTGGCGTCCGGGTTGAGGGTGGTGTCGACATACAGATGACGGGAGTCAGGGTGGGTTTTGATGAACAGCGATCCGCCGCCCTGGCCCTTGAGCGAGGCGACCTGTTTCCAGGCGAACTGCGGGTGATTGACCGGGTCGGTACCGATCAAGGAGATGCCGTCATCGCCCAGGTGGCTGGTGGCCCAGACGGGGCCGTAGGTCGGGTGGTTGAAATTGGCGCCGCGCCCCGGGTGAGGGGTTTTGCCGACCTCCACCAAAGCCGCCAACTTGCGATCTTTGGAGTCGATCACCGCGACTTTGTTGGAGTTGTTGGCGGCGGTCATGAAGTAGCGGTGTGTGCTGTCCCAACCGCCGTCATGCAGGAAGGGCGCGGCATCGATGTAGGTGATGGTGAGGTTTTTGATGTCCTGGTAATTGACCAGCATGACCTTGCCGGTTTCCTTGACGTTGACGATGAACTCCGGCCATTCGTGGGAGGCGATGATCGCCGCGACTCGGGGTTCGGGGTGGTATTCCTGTTTGTCGACAGTCATGCCGCGGGTCGAGACGATTTGTTTTGGCTCCAGGGTTTCGCCATCCATGATGGTGAATTGCGGCGGCCAATAGGAGCCGGCGACGGTGTATTTGTCTTCGTAGCCTTTGAACTTGGAAGTCTCCACCGAGCGTGCCTCGATGCCCACTTTGACTTCGGCGACCTTGGTCGGCTCCACCGGCCACAGGTCGATCATGTCGATCCGCGCGTCTCGACCAATCACCAAGAGGTAGCGACCGGAGGCAGAAATGCGTGAGATGTGCACCGCATAACCGGTCTCGATCAGCTTGACGATTTTCTTGCTGTCACCGTCGATCAAGGCAATCTTGCCGTCATCGCGCAACGTCACCGAAAACAGGTTCGGCAGGTTGAGTTTGCTCAGTTGCTTCTTCGGACGATCCTCAGGCTTGACCAGTACTTTCCAGGTTTTCAGCGTCTCGGCCATGCCCCATTCCGGTGGCGTCGGCGGCGTGTGCTGCACGAACTTGGCCATTGACGTGATCTGATCCTTGGTCAGCGCATTCGACGTTCCCCAGTTCGGCATGCCCGCCGGTGAGCCGTAGGTAATCAACGCTTCCAGAAACGGTTGCCCGCGGGACTGGGTGATGTCCGGTGTCAGTGGTTTGCCGGTGGCGCCTTTGCGCAGGACGCCGTGACAGCCGGCGCAACGCTGAAAGTAAATCTCCTTGGACGAGTCGAACTCGGCCTGACTCATGTCGGGCGCTCCGGCGGACTTGACCATGAGCGGGCTGGCCGCAGCGGCAGCGGGCTCGTCGGCGTTGGCCGCGTGAGTCACCGCAAGGGCCAGCGCCGAACACAATGTGGCGACAGTCAGAGCAAACGTTTTTCTATTGCTGATCAGCATTCCATTTCTCCTCAGGCAAGACCTTTGCGATGTGCTGAAACGGCAGCGCAGAACGCAGGTTCTTAGTGCCGTGCAAGGCTATGCCCGAGCAGGCCAATGCTCGCTTGACCGCGATCAAGTTTGCCGGCCATGTCACTTGCCAGGTTGTCGCAGGGGCCCGTAGCGTGTGGCTTGAATCCGCTTTTGGAACAGACAGCCCATGGACCGAATCCAGTCTTGCGAACCCTTCTATCAACCGCTCAACAATGAGCAGGCGCTGTTCGAGCAGGCCTGGCGACACGGCATGCCGGTGCTGATCAAAGGTCCGACGGGGTGCGGCAAGACCCGTTTCGTCCAGCACATGGCCCATCGGTTGAAACTGCCGCTGTACACCGTGGCTTGCCATGATGACTTGAGCGCCGCCGACCTGATCGGCCGTCATTTGATCGGTGCCCAAGGCACCTGGTGGCAGGACGGGCCACTGACCCGCGCGGTGCGTGAAGGCGGCATTTGTTATCTGGACGAAGTGGTCGAGGCGCGCCAGGACACGGTGGTGGTATTGCATCCGCTGGCTGATGATCGTCGTGAGTTGTTCCTGGAGCGCACCGGCGAAGTGCTGCAGGCACCGTCGTCATTCATGCTGGTGGTGTCGTACAACCCCGGCTACCAGAACCTGCTCAAAGGCATGAAACCCAGCACCCGACAACGCTTCGTGGCGATGCGATTCGGCTATCCGCCGGTGGTCGAGGAAGAGCGTATTGTCGCCCGGGAAGCACAGGTGGACAGCGCGCTGGCGGCGCAAGTGGTCAGGCTGGGGCAGGCGCTACGAAGGCTGGATCAACATGACCTGGAGGAAGTCGCCTCGACGCGGCTGCTGATTTTTACCGCGCGAATGATCCGCGCCGGCATGAGCCCGCGCGAGGCGTGCATGGCCTGCCTGGCCGAGCCGCTGAGCGATGATCCATTGACGGTAGCGGCGCTGATGGGCGTGGTTGATGTCCACTTCGGCTGAGGCCAGACGCGTTGCGCCGGGTCACTTGCCGGGCGATCTGGCGATGTGGTTTTTCATTCTGGCCGAGCTGTCGGTGTTCGCCGTCCTGATTCTGGCGTTCGCCGTGACCCAGGCACTCAAACCGCAGTTGTTCGCTGAAAGCCGTCAGTTGCTCAACACCTCAACCGGCCTGGCGATGACCCTGAGCCTGCTCACCGCCGGGCTGTTCGCCGCGCTGGCTCAGGAGCAAGTCAGGCGTTCCCGGTCTCGCCATGGCGCCGTGCTTCTGCTGGCTGCGTTGCTTGCCGGCAGCGTCTACGTGGTGTTGAAGATCACGGAATACCGGCACTTGTTGGCCTCGGGGCTGGGCATGGAGCACAACACGTTTTTCACCCTCTACTGGATCCTCACCGGTTTTCATTTTCTTCATGTACTGCTCGGCATGGTCATCCTCGGATGGCTGGCCGAGCGCTGCCGTCGTGGCTTACACAACGCGGTCAACCGCAGCGGGCTTGAATCGGGTGTGCTGTATTGGCACATGGTCGATCTGATCTGGGTCGTGCTGTTTCCGCTGGTGTACGTGCTGAATTGACGGAGGTTCTCATGTCGGTTTCCAGGTTTTTGCTGATCTGCTGGACAGCGTTGGCCACATTGAGCGTGTGCACGGTGGTGCTGGCACAGACGGGCGCTACCTGGCTGCTGTCTGTGGCCATATTGCTGGTGGCGGTCGGCAAGGCCTGGGTGATTGCCGATGGCTTTATGGAGATGCGTCACGCCCCGCGATTGTGGCGCCGGTTGATGGTGGGCTGGGCAGTGGTGTTGGCAGTCGTTGTAGGGCTGACGCTGGTATCGATCGGCTAGCCAACCTGTGGCGAGGGAGCTTGCTCCCGCTCGGTTGCGAAGCAGCCGTAAAACCTGTGCCTGCTTTCTATCTGAATATTCGCGGTGACTGTTTTAGGGCCGCTGCGCGCCCCAGCGGGAGCAAGCTCCCTCGCCACAGGTTGGTGCCTGGCGTCCTGGTGCCTATACCCGACCCAAACCATCTGCCTTTCTTGATCGCCATCAAGCAGCTTTCAGACCTTGGCTTTCTATCATGGGCACGCCAAGCAAAGAGGAAGCGACCATGTCAGAGACCTTCACCAAAGGCATGGCCAGGAATATCTACTTCGGGGGAAGCATCTTCTTCTTCCTGATATTCCTGGCCTTGACCTATCACACCGAACAGACCTTTCCAGTGCGCAGCAACGAAGCGCAGTTAACCGAATCAGTGATTCGCGGCAAGACCGTCTGGGAGCAAAACAACTGCATCGGCTGCCACACGTTGCTGGGCGAGGGCGCCTACTTTGCGCCTGAGCTGGGCAACGTGTTCCAGCGGCGCGGCGGGGAGGCGGGCTTCAAACCCTTTCTGCATGCCTGGATGAAAATGCAGCCGCTGGGCGTACCGGGCCGACGAGCGATGCCGCAGTTCAAGTTGAGCGAGCAGGAGGTGGATGACATCGCCGAGTTCCTCAAATGGAGTTCGAACATCAACACCAATGGCTGGCCGCCAAACAAGGAGGGCTAAGCGATGAGCATCGCTAATCCGCATCTGAAATTCGCCTCGCAAGCCGTGGCCAAACCGTACTTCGTGTTTGCCCTGATGCTATTTCTCGGTCAGGTGCTGTTCGGTTTGATCATGGGTGTGCAATACGTGATCGGAGACTTTCTGTTCCCGATCATTCCCTTCAACGTGGCGCGGATGGTACACACCAATCTGCTGATCGTCTGGCTGCTGTTCGGCTTCATGGGCGCCGCCTATTACCTGATTCCGGAAGAGGCCGACCGCGAACTGCACAGCCCGAAGCTGGCGATCATTCTGTTCTGGGTATTCGCCGCCGCTGGCGTGCTGACGATTCTCGGCTATCTGCTGGTGCCTTATGCGGGCCTGGCCAGACTGACCCACAACGAACTGCTGCCGACCATGGGCCGGGAGTTCCTGGAGCAGCCGACCATCACCAAGATGGGCATTGTGGTGGTGTGCCTGGGCTTCCTCTACAACATCGGCATGACCCTGCTCAAAGGTCGCAAGACCACCGTCAGCATGGTGATGATGACCGGGCTGATCGGCCTTGCGGTGTTCTTCCTGTTCTCCTTCTACAACCCCGGCAACCTGGCCCGCGACAAGTTCTACTGGTGGTGGGTGGTGCATCTTTGGGTGGAAGGCGTTTGGGAGCTGATCATGGGTTCGATGCTCGCCTTCGTGCTGATCAAAATCACCGGTGTCGACCGCGAAGTCGTGGAGAAATGGTTGTACGTGATCATCGCCATGGCGCTGATTACCGGGATCATCGGCACCGGTCACCACTTCTTCTGGATCGGTGCGCCCGAGGTCTGGCTGTGGGTGGGCTCGATCTTCTCGGCCATGGAGCCGCTACCGTTCCTGGCCATGGTGATCTTCGCCTTCAGCATGGTGAAGAACCGTCGCAGGAAGCACCCGAACCGCGCCGCCACACTGTGGGCCAAGGGCACTACGGTCACCGCGTTTTTCGGTGCGGGTGTCTGGGGCTTCCTGCATACCCTGGCGCCAGTCAACTTCTACACCCATGGTTCGCAACTGACGGCAGCGCACGGTCACCTGGCCTTCTATGGTGCTTACGCGATGATCGTGATGACCTTGATCAGCTACGCCATGCCGCGTTTGCGCGGATTGGGTGAAGCGGCTGACGAGCGTTCGCAGTCCCTCGAAATCTGGGGCTTCTGGTTGATGACCCTGTCGATGGTGATGATCACGCTGTTCCTCACCGCTGCCGGTGTCGTCCAGGTTTACCTGCAACGCTGGCAGGCCGACGGGATCGCCTTGCCATTCATGGCCACGGTCGAACATCTGCAGGTGCTGTTCTGGGCGCGTCTGGGCGCCGGTCTTGGGTTCTTCGCAGGCTTGCTCTGCTACCTGCTCAGTTTCAAGCAGCGTGGCCGCGCTGCGTTGCGCGCCCCGGCTGCGGTTGTACCTTCATGAACGGGTGCAATGGCTAGAAAAGGTCGGCCCGGCTGATACAGCGGGCCGTTTTTTTGGTTTCCAGCAAGGGCAAGCATCATGGCATTTACCGTCGAACTGGAAGAGTGGGTAGGCAGTGTCTGGCATCGTTTCATCACCCGGCGTGCCAGCCCGGACTTCCCCGAAGCACGGGTTGAACTGGCCAGCCAGCAACGCCCGCTGGCGCTGTTGTTCCGCGCCATGGGCGGTGCCAATGGCGTCGGTGTGGAAGCGGCCAGCGATCGCGATCTGCTGCTGCGCCGCAACCTGTTGCAGCAAATCGCCGGCACCTGCAAACAAGTACCGTTGGCGTGGTGCGACGCGAGTAATCTGCGGCTGCCATCGAGCCTGGCGGTGTTTCCTGAAGTGGCACTCAATGAGGAGCTCTATCGCTGGCTCGCGTTGCTGGCGGCACAGGCCGGGCAGATGCGCCACTGGGGCCGGGACAATCAACGCTGGACGCAGCAGTTGCTGCGACGCTATCCCGCGCTGCGTGTTCGTTACCAACGACTGGTCGAGGCCCATCTGCAATTGCGCCCCGATCCGGCCTCGTTGAATGCCAGCGAAGCGGCACTGGAACGGGCGTTACGCCAGGCGTTGCGCGAGCCCGGCAGTGTCGAGCATTTTCCCCGTAGCGAACGGGCCGCGTGGCCGCTGCCGCTGTGGTTGTACCCTCCGCAAAACCTCGCCAGCCCGCAGGCTGCGGATCTGGGCGATGAGTCCGAAGAGTCGTTGAGCACGCCGCCTGGCGAACAGAAAAGCGGGCGTAAACGCGCGACGCGGATCGATGAAAGTACCCGTGAAGGCGGGCTGCTGGTGGTGCGTCTGGAAAACCTGTTCAGCTGGACCGAGCACGTCGACCTGGATCGCTGGTCGGACGACAGCGAAGACCCGGACGCCGCCCGAGTCGCCGACGACCTGGATGAGTTGACGCTGTCGCGTACCCGTCTGCGCAAGGGCGGCGGTCTCAAGCTGCATCTGGATTTGCCACCGGCCGATGTCGACGATATTCCCCTCGGCGAGGGCATCAAGTTGCCAGAGTGGGACTATCGCAAACAACAAATGCAGGACAGCTTCGTCAACCTGCAAATGCTGGTGCCCCGCGACTGTGAGGCGCAGCCGCTGCCATTGCGGTTGAAGGCCTCGGCGCACCGCTTGCGGCGCCAGTTCGAGCATCTGCGCAATGATCGACAATGGTTACGCCAACAACCTCAGGGATCAGAGCTGGACATGCAGGCCTGGCTGGATTTTCACGTTGAGCGCGAGCATGGCCAGTGCGTCGAACGCGGTCTGTTCATGGAGCTGCGCCAGACTCGTCGCGACCTGGCGTGCCTGTTGCTGGCCGACGTGTCGATGTCCACCGATGCCCATCTCAACGATGAGCATCGTGTCATCGACGTCATCCGCGACAGCCTGCTGCTGTTCGGCGAAACCCTGTCGGTGCTGGGCGATGATTTCGCCCTGTACGGGTTTTCCTCGTTGCGTCGTCAGCAGGTGCGCATGCAGGAACTCAAGGCGTTCACCCAGCGTTATGACGACACCACCCGAGGTCGTATTCAAGGCCTCAAGCCGGGGTATTACACACGCATGGGCGCCGCCATTCGCCAGGCCACGCAACTATTGGGCACGAGCAAGCGGCGCAGCAAACTGTTGCTGCTGCTCACGGATGGCAAACCCAATGATCTGGACCTGTATGAGGGGCGCTATGGTGTTGAAGATACTCGCGAGGCGGTGCTGGAGGCACGGCGTCAGGGGCTGACGCCGTTCTGTATCACCATCGATCGCGAGGCCGGTGATTACCTGCCGTACATGTTCGGCGCCAATGGCTACACCTTGATCCGCCAGCCCGAACAACTCCCCCTGCGCTTACCGCAGTTGTACCGCCAGCTGACCCAACCTTGAGCCCCGGGTTGATCAACGCAGCATCAGCTGATGCTGCGCGGCAGCCAGAAAAACATCACCACGCAAAAGACCGTCAGGCCAACGCAGAACCACATGAATCGACGCTGCCGACGTTCTCCGGCGCGTTCAGCCAGTGCCGGCAGGGGCATGCCGCATTGGTGGCACTCGGTTGCTTGTGAAGGGGTGGCATGTTGACAATACAGGCAGACGGGCATGCTACTCACTCGAACTGTTCCAGGCGCAAGCGATCAAGAATGGCGATCTGACGGCCGTCCTGGGTAATGATGTTTTCATCGATCAAGCGGCGGATGATCCGCGAAAAGGTTTCCGGCTGGATCGACAGATGTCCGGCAATCAGCTGCTTGGCCATCGGCAGTTCGAATTGGCTGCCAACGTTTTGCTGGCGCACCAGTTGCGTCAGCAGATAACGCACGACCCGGTGGGTGGCGTTTTTCAGCGACAGGGTTTCGATTTCGTTGACCCGTTGATGCAAGCGAACACAGAGCTTGCCCAGCAGCGCAAAAGTCAGCCGGCTGTTGCTCTGCAGCAGGTGCATGTAGGTGCTGTTGGATATCCGGTAGAGCTGGGTGGGGCAGATGGCTTCGGCCGAGGCCACATAGTTTGGGGTGTCCATCAGCATCATCGCCTCGGCGAAGGTTTGCCGATCGCTGATGACCTCGAACACTTTCTCCTGCCCATCGGGTGTCAGCCGGAAGATTTTCACTGCACCGGCAATGATGAAATAGAACGAATCGGCCGGCTCACCCTGACGGAACAACGGCTCGCCTTTGTCGATGCTCAGCAAGTGACTGGTACTCATCAGTTCATCCAGCTGTTCTTCGTTCAACGGCTCGAACAAGTGATGACTGCGCAGAATCTGGTGATGGACGCGATGAAGCACCATGAGAATTCATCCTGAAGATTGAGAAGGAGGACCCGGTCAGACGAGACCCAGGGAGACGCCGCTGGCCATGGCCAGGATTGAGCTCAACACAACAAACCAGGCCAGTGGCTGGATGACTTTTTTCATGACGGCTCCGGGTAATCGAGAGGGATCCAGGGTTTCTAAAAGGCTGCCCATGCAGAGCAAGACGCGGGCCAGGCTTGGAGGGCCTTGTTTATTGGGGGTGTCAGCGATCAGGGTAAAAAATACCGTTATGCGTAGGGTTTAAATGACCATTAAAGGGTCATTTGTACCCTGATCGGGAGTACCTTGTGGCGAGGGAGCTTGCTCCCGCTGGAGTGCGAAGCACTCCCAATACCGGCCATTGAAATTCTTCAGATACAACGCATCAGCAGGTTTACGGCTGCTGCGCACCCGAGCGGGAGCAAGCTCCCTCGCCACAAAGGGCGCGCGCTCGGCATCCGGGGCACGTCCCTTGCACACTTGATCTGCGACAAAGGCAATGGATCGGTAATACCCGATGATTGCCCCAGGATTTACCTCGGCGCCTGCGGGTTGGCGCAAGGTCGGCAACAAGTTAGAGGAGTGGTTTCATGCAAGTACTTGACCGCCGTAAAGCGATGGCAATCGCGCCGCTGTTACGTCTGGCCTTTCGGCCGTTTTTCCTCGCCGGCTGTCTCTTGGCAGTACTGGCCATTCCGCTGTGGCTGGCGGCTTTTGCTGGTTCGATTTCCAACTGGCAGCCGGCGGGCGGTTGGCTGGGCTGGCATCGGCATGAATTGCTGTTCGGGTTCGGCTTGGCGATTATCGCAGGCTTTCTGCTGACTGCCGTGCAGACCTGGACCGGTCGCCCTGGCCTCAGCGGCAAACCGTTGGCCGCGCTGGCGCTGCTGTGGTTATTGGCGCGAACGGCCTGGCTGGCCAATGTGCCGTGGCCGTTGCTCGCGGCGCTGGAACTGGCGTTCCCGTTGGCGGTGGCGGTGCTCATGGGCTTCACCCTGTGGAAGGTGCGGCAGAAACGTAACTACCCGATTGTGCTGGTTTTGCTGTTGTTGGCCTTGGCTGACGGGTTGTCTCTGTACGGCCTGGTGGAAGGGCATGAAGGCTGGCAGCGCCGCGGCGTGCTGACTGGCATCTGGCTGGTGGCGGCGATGATGGGGTTGATCGGCGGGCGGGTGATTCCATTCTTCACCCAGCGCGGTCTTGGTCGGGTGGAAGGCGTTGCCGCCTGGCCTTGGCTGGATCGACTGCTGTTGGTGGGCTCGCCGCTGGTGGCGTTGTTATATGCCGCAGGACCTGCGCTCAACCCCAATGTCTGGGTGGGCCTGCTGTTCGCAGTGCTGGCAGCGGGACATCTGGTGCGCCTGGTGCGCTGGCATGACCGGGCACTCTGGCACGTGCCGCTGCTGTGGTCGCTGCACCTGGCTTATGGCTGGTTGGCGGTGGCGTGCCTCGGGATGGCGCTATGGCATTTCGGTGTGCCGGTCAACCCGAGTCTGGCGGTGCATTGCCTGACCATAGGAGCCATGGCCGGCCTGGTGCTGGCGATGATCGCGCGGGTCAGCCTCGGCCACACCGGTCGCCCCCTGGAACCGCCATCGGGCATGACCCTGGCGTTTATCTTGCTCAACCTGGCGTGCCTGAGCCGGGTCGTGTTGATCGAGTTCTTTCCCTTGCCGGCATTGTGGCTTGCCGGTCTGTGCTGGGCGCTGGCGTTTGCGCTGTATGCCTGGCGTTATGGGCCGATGCTGCTGCGGGCCCGGGTCGACGGTCATCCGGGATGAGCATGCGAACTGACAGAGGCTGGCGCTGATGTATCCCTTTTTACTGGTCACGCATTTGCTGGCAGCGATTGCCTTCATCGGCACACTGTTTTTCGAGGTGGTCATCTGGCATCGTGCGCGCCAGCCGTTGACGGATATTGCGCAAGCGACGGCGGATCAGGCGATTGCCCTGCGTTCGCGTAAAGTCCTGCACGGCGTGGTGTTGCTGTTGTATGGCGCTGGCATCGGTTTGGCGTGGCAGTACCGGGGCGCATTGAGTCAGCCACTGGCCAGCAGCTTTGGTACCTTGCTGAGCCTGAAGATCATCCTGGCCATGAGCATCATCGGTCATTACTTGCTGCTGGCCTATTGGCTGATCCACGGGCGACTGACTGCAACGCGTGCAAGCTGGATTCGCCGCAGCATCCTCGGGCACATGGTGTTGATCGTGATCCTGGCCAAGGCGATGTTCTATTGGCACGGTTGATCGCAAGACGCCCCTTAGAAACAAAACCCGCGTCAACCGGTGGGCTGGCGCGGGTTGGGTGTGACAGGCAATCGATCAGTGACGAGGGTTAAGGGCGTTGATGAACAGCACGTTGTTTTCCAGGTGGATGTGTTGCATCAAGTCATCCTTGAACTCCAGCAGCCCGCGGTAGAGGGCACGCCAGGTGTTACAGGCATCGGCGGGCGCAATGATGTGATTGGTCAGGGCGAGCATCTTCTCCAGCGCTTCACCATGTTGATCATGTTCGAAGCGCAGTACCTGAATCGGCGGAGCAGCCTGAGGACCGATGCCTTGTTGCAGCATCGGGAACAGCACCTGTTCTTCCTTGAGCATGTGGCCTTCAAGTTCCTGCTGCATGTCGGTCAGAAGATCGGCCAGGCCGTTGGGGCAACTGCTGCGTGCGCCATGGACCTGTTCGACGCGGCGGGCCAGTCGGATCAGTTCCGGCAGTTGCTCGCGGTGGCGGGCGTGGTAGCGTGCCAGGAGATGGGCGATCAGCAGTTCCGACGGTTCGTTGCGCCAGTCGTGCTGGGTTTCGCCGGCGTCTTGCAGAATCTGCAGGGCATCGGCAATGAGGACCGGATCGAGTTTTTTGCCAAGGGCCGCTTCACGCAGGCTTGTATGCCCGCCGCAACAGAAGTCCAGTTTGAAGGTGTGAAAGATCCGGGTGGCACCGGGAATGTCGCAGGCCAGTTGGCCGAGGCTTTGTTCCAATAGGGTCTGGCTCATCAGGGTTCCTTGTTTGGGTTTCAACGGTTTCCCTGATCCATTGCATTCGGTATGCCATATTTAAGCGATTGAAAAGCATCGATTATTTTTTAGTTGTGGTGATAGTCACCCTGACGCTTCAGGGTGAATTCAACCATAGAGGGTGATTACTACCATGCTGCGAGAAAGCCTGGCAGCCGACCTGATTGTCGAGTTGCCCAATGCCGTACGGTTGCAACGACTGGTCCAGACCCTGCGCGAATACTTCAACAGTGGCGCCGTGGGCTTGCTGCGTCTGGATGACGACAGCCTCAGGCCCGTTGCGACGGTGGGGCTGGTTCATGAAGCGTTGGGGCGCCGGTTCGTCATTGCCCAGCATCCTCGGCTGGCGGCGATCATGGCATCGCGCGAGCCGACCTGGTTCGAACCCGACAGCCGCCTGCCGGACCCCTACGACGGCTTGCTCGACAACCACATCGGCGAACCGCTGCCGGTACACGACTGCATGGGTGTGAGCCTCTATGTCGAAGGGCGGATCTGGGGGGCGATCACCCTCGATGCGCTGCACGCCGGGACCTTTGACAACCGGGCGCGGGAAGAACTCAAACGCTGCACTTTGCAGATCGAAGCCGCCGTGCGGGTCACCCGCCTGGAGCAGGAAAACCGCAGCTTGCGCCTGTCCCGCAGCGATCCCCAGGACTTGCGCATGCCCGTCGAGGAGGGCGAGATCCTCGGGCAGAGTGAGGTGTTGCATCAATTGCTCAATGAGCTGGATGTACTGGCCGATTCCGATCTGCCGGTATTGCTGCTGGGCGAGACCGGCGTCGGCAAAGAGCTGTTCGCCCGGCGCTTGCATCGTCTTTCAAGGCGCCACCACAAACCGTTGATACACGTTAACTGCGCCGCCTTGCCGGAATCCCTGGCAGAGAGTGAGCTGTTCGGGCATGTCAAAGGCGCCTTTTCCGGCGCCACCAGTGACCGTGCCGGACGTTTCGATGCCGCCAACGGTGGCACGCTGTTTCTCGATGAAGTCGGGGAGCTGCCCTTGAGCGTGCAAGCGAAATTGCTGCGCACCCTGCAGAACGGCGAGATCCAGCGCCTGGGCGCCGACAAGCCGCTGCACGTGGATGTGCGCATCATCGCCGCCACCAACCGACACCTGCCGGACAGCATCCGCGACGGCTTGTTTCGGGCCGATCTGTATCACCGCCTCTCGGTATACCCGGTGCCGATTCCGCCCCTGCGCGAGCGCGGTCACGATGTGTTGCTGCTGGCCGGGCATTTCCTTGAACTCAATCGGGCGCGGCTCGGCCTGCGCGGCTTGCGCTTGTCACCGGCGGCCGAACGCGCGCTGCTGCTTTATACCTGGCCGGGCAATGTGCGCGAACTGGAACACGTGATCAGTCGGGCCGCGTTGAAGCAGCTCAGTCGTGGGACGAGTCGTGCGTTGATCATGACGCTTGCGCCTGAGATTCTCGATCTCGACAGCGCGATGGCGGCCCCGGGGTCGGTGGTCGAGCCATCCCCGGACATTACGGCTGATCTGCCGTTCCAGCCTTTGGGCGAAGCCGTCGACGATTACCAGCGCAAGAAAATCCTCGAGGCCCTGAGCCTGTCCGGGGAAAACTGGGCCAGCGCCGCACGAATCCTGGAAGTCGACCCCAGCAACCTGCACAAACTGGCACGGCGACTGCGTCTGAAGTAGGCGACTGTGTTGATGGTGGTCAAGGTGGCTTTGCGCAGTGCCTCGCACACTGCATAAAACCTTCCGGAGATCACCGTCATGCCGCTTTCCCTGGCCCAAATGCGCCGCAACTACACCCTCAATGGTTTGCAAGATGAGGCAGCACTGGACGATCCGCTGGCGATGTTCCGGCAGTGGCTGCAACAGGCCCGCGAAACCGAGTGCGCACCTGTCGAGGCCAATAGCACGGTGCTGGCGACGGTCGACCCTGAGGGGCGGCCACACTGTCGGGTTCTGCTGCTCAAGGGGTTGAGCGATGAAGGTTTTACTTTTTTCGGCAATTACCAGAGCGACAAGGGGCAGCAATTGGCCGCCAATCCCTTTGCTGCCATGACGTTTTTCTGGCCGGGGCTGGAACGTCAGGTGCGTATCGAAGGCAAAGTGTCCAGACTCGACCCAGCGTTGTCGGATGCGTACTTCGATTCTCGCTCCATGGCCAGTCGCCTGGGTGCCTGGGCTTCACCGCAAAGCCGCCCGCTGGCCAGTCGTGCAGCGCTGGAATCCATCCTGGCTGAAACCATCAAACGCTTCGTTGGCCAAACCATGACGCGTCCCGAGCATTGGGGCGGCTACTGCTTGTGCCCTGAACGTCTGGAGTTCTGGCAGGGGCGGGCTGATCGCTTGCATGATCGACTCGATTACCGGTTGTGCGATGGATTGTGGAAGCGAAGCCGGTTGGCGCCTTGAACACTTTTCAACGGCTCACGAAATGATGCGCCGAGCACAAAACCTGTGGCGAGGGAGCTTGCTCCCGTTCGGCTGCGAAGCAGTCGTAAAACGGCGGATGCGGTCTACCTGAAGAGTTGCGGGGGCAGGTTTTGGGGCCGCTCCGCAGCCCAGCGGGAGCAAGCTCCCTCGCCACAGGTCTGTGTGCTACTTGTCATCACCGCCGGCTGGTATTCCCCTATGTCCCCGTCGAGGTACCTCCTTGGAGGAATAGGCTCGCTCCTCATTCCGGTTCAGGCTTCGGGCCATACCCTCATCTACGGGAAGACCTGGATATGGCCCATCTGGCGCAACGCACGTTTGAACCCCTGAACATTGCCGTGCTGACCATCAGCGATACGCGCACCTTTGATACCGACACTTCGGGACAGACCCTGACGGATTTGCTGCAAGCGGCCGGGCATGTATTGATCGATCGCGATCTGGTCAAGGACGATATTTATCAGATCCGCGCCACCGTTTCCCGGTGGATCGCCGACCCCAAGGTGCAAGTGGTATTGATGACCGGCGGCACCGGTTTCACCGCTCGTGACAACACACCGCAAGCGGTCTTGCCACTGCTGGACAAACATGTGGAAGGCTTCGGTGAACTGTTCCGCCAGGTGTCGCTGGAGGAGATCGGCATGTCCAGCCTGCAGTCCCGGGCACTGGCCGGCATGAGTAACGGCGTGCTGGTGTGCTGCGTTCCAGGCTCGCCGGGTGCCTGCCGCACCGCCTGGAACAAGATCCTGCTCGAACAATTGGACAGTCGCACCGGCCCGTGCAATTTCGCCCCGCATTTGAAACCGCAAGCCCAGCGGGTCATCGACGCCTGCGAGACACGCTCGTGACCGGCCGGGTATGCGACATCGGCCACCTGATGCCGGTGGACGAGGCCATCAGCCGTCTGCTGGCCCAGGCACCGCCGCCACCACAGGCGCAAATGGTCCGTCTGGACCAGGCCATGGGACGGGTGCTGGCGGCGGACATTCATTCCCCGGTAAACCTGCCGGCCTGGGACAACAGTGCCATGGACGGTTATGCCCTCAGGGCGGCTGACTTGCCCCAGGCGGGTGGCTGTTTGTCGATTGGCGGGCGCATTGCGGCGGGGGATCAAGCATGTTCGCCCTTGCTCGCGCAGAGCGCGGTGCAGATATTTACCGGCGCGCCATTGCCACTGGGTGCCGATACCGTCGTGCCGCAAGAGCGCTGTCGGGTCGAGGGCGAGCGCGTCTGGTTCCCGTCAGTGTCCGTTGGTGATCATGTGCGTAAGGAGGGTGAGGAAGTTCGCCGCGGGCATCTGTTGCTCAAGGCCGGTAAACGCCTGCGCGCACAAGAGTTGGGGTTGCTGGCCGGCGCCGGGATCGCGCGGGTCGAGGTCTATCGGCCGTTGCAGGTGTGCCTGCTCAGCAGCGGTAATGAACTGCGTGAGCCGGGCGATCCCTTGGCGCCGGGGCAGATTTACAACAGCAACCGGTATTGCCTCGCTGCATTGTTGCGCGGCTGGGGCGTCGAGGTGCATGACTATGGCGTCATGGCCGATGAGCTGGTGGCCAGCCGGCATGCCTTGAGCCTGGCGTCGTCGGAGTGCGACCTGCTATTGAGCTCCGGTGGCGTGTCGGTGGGCGAGGAAGATCACCTCAAACAGGCGATCGAGGAACTGGGCAATGTCGATTTCTGGCGACTGGCCATCCAGCCAGGCAAGCCACTGGCCTTTGGTGAAGTGGCCGGCAAACCCTGGATCGGCATGCCGGGAAATCCGTCGGCAGCGCTGATTACCGCGTTGGTGGTGGTGCGTCCGTTCCTGCTCAGGGCCCAAGGCGTGACTGACGTGCTGTCGGTGCCATTGGCCGTGCCCGCCGGGTTCGACTGGTTGCAGCGTAACAAGCGTCGGCAGTACCTGCGGGCCAGATTGACGCCCGGCGGCGACGGCCAGTTGAGCGTGGAACTGCACCCCCAGCAAAGCTCGGCGATGTTGACCGCCGCGTGCTGGGCCGATGGGTTGGTGGTGATCGAGTGCGAGCAGCAAGTGCTCAAGCACGACAACGTGATGTTCCTGTCCTTCGCCGACCTGATGCAGTGATGGCAATTGATTGCCGTCAAGGCCGTGCCTGCCGGTTTGACTAGACTGGCAGCGCCTTTTTCGAACGGTGCGCCACAGACACCGGGCGATGCCCCGGACGCGTAATTTCATGAGGACTACCCATGCAACTGGTCTGCCCGGCAGGGAACCTGCCTGCGCTTAAAGCGGCGGTGCGCCAAGGCGCCGATGCCGTGTATGTCGGTTTTCGCGATGACACCAACGCCCGGCACTTCGCGGGGCTGAACATGGACGACAAACAGTTCGACGCCGCCGTTGCCCACATTCGCCAGCACCAACGCAAACTCTACGTCGCGGTCAACACGTACCCACAACCCAAGGGATGGGAGCGCTGGCAACGGGCGGTGGATCGTGCCGCCGATTTCGGCGTCGATGCGCTGATCGCCGCCGACCCCGGGGTGCTCAACTATGCCAGTCAACGTCACCCGCAACTGGCCTTGCACCTGTCGGTCCAGGGCTCGGCGACCCATGCCGCCGCGCTGGAATTTTATGCGCAGCGCTATGGCATTCGACGTGCGGTGCTGCCGAGGGTGTTGTCGTTGGCGCAGGTACGTCAGGTCGCCGCCAGCAGCCCGGTGCCCATCGAAGTCTTTGGCTTCGGCAGCTTGTGCATCATGGCTGAAGGGCGCTGCCATCTGTCTTCCTACATTACCGGCGAGTCGCCGAACCTGTGCGGTGTCTGTTCGCCGGCCAAAGCGGTGCGCTGGAGCGAGGACGCCGAAGGCTTGAGCGCGCGCCTGAGCGAAGTGCTGATCGATCGCTACACCCCTGACGAGCCAGCCGGTTACCCGACCTTGTGCAAAGGCCGCTTCCTGGTCGGCGGCAAGCGCTTTCATGCGCTGGAAGAACCCACCAGTCTCGACACCCTGGACTTGCTGCCGGAACTGACGGCCATCGGCGTCGAAGCGGTGAAAATCGAGGGCCGCCAACGCAGCCCGGCCTATGTCGAGCAAGTCACCCGTGTCTGGCGCGCGGCGCTGGACGCCCATCGTGGCGCGCCGGGCAGTTTTCGGGTCAAGGAGCAATGGCGTCAGGTGCTGGCCGGTTTGTCCGAAGGCAGCCAGACCACCCTGGGCGCTTATCATCGATCATGGCAATGAGGGATTCGACATGAAGCTCAGCCTGGGACCGGTCCTGTTTTATTGGGACAAAGAGCAACTCAGAAACTTTTACGCCGAGATGTCGGCGTTGCCCCTGGATGTGATTTATCTGGGGGAAACCGTATGCTCCAAGCGCCGGGCTTTTTCACTGGATCAATGGCTGGGACTGGGGCGCGAGTTACAGGAGTGCAGCCAGGCGCAGTTGGTGCTTTCCAGCCTGACGCTGATCGAGGCGGCGTCTGAGCTCTCCAGCCTGCGCCGACTGTGCGACAACGGCCAATTGCTGGTGGAAGCCAACGACATGGGCGCGGTGCAATTGCTGGCCGAACGCAAGTTGCCGTTCGTGGGTGGCCCGGCTCTCAATCTGTACAACGGCCACTCATTGGCACAATTACTCGACAGCGGCATGACTCGCTGGGTGCCGCCCGTGGAGTGTTCGGCGGCGCTGATTGGTGACGTGATCGGGCAGGTGCGCGAACTGGGCCGTGCAGTGCCGGAAGTTGAAATCTTTGCCTATGGGCATTTGCCGTTGGCGTATTCCGCCCGCTGCTTCACGGCCCGTGCGGAAAACCGGCCCAAGGACGACTGCCAGTTTTGTTGCATCAACTACCCCGACGGCCTGGCGCTGACCAGTCAGGAAGGGCAGGTGCTATTCACCATCAACGGTATTCAAACGATGTCGGCCGAGGTGACCAATCTGCTGGCCGATTATTCCGGGCTGGTGGCCTGCGGTGCCGATCTGTTGCGCTTGAGTCCTCGTGCCCAGGGCATGGCCGAAGTGGTCGAGGCGTATCAACGGGTTCGTCTGGGCGAGGCACCGCCGCTGTTCGTCGAAGGGTGCAATGGTTATTGGCATGGCCAGGCCGGCATGCTGCGTGTCGAGGAGGTCGGCCTGTGTTGAATCGTAAAAAGTGGCTGTTGAAAGGTGCTGACCGGTTGTTGCCGTTGGTGCGCCGGGTGCCATTTGCCGTACAGCGCCTGGCGTTGCAACAGGCGCTGAATCGGTGCCTCGCCGGGCCATTGCGCGAGGGCGAGTTCGAAGTGCTGCGCGGGCGTTGGCTGTGCTTGCGGATTCCGGATCTGGGGTTGTCCTGGTATTTGACCCTCAGCCGTGAAGGGTTGCGGATTGCCCGGTACGCCACGGCGCATGTGACGATCAGTGGCAACTGGCGGGAGTTTTTACTGCTGGCGAGCCGTCAGGAGGATCCGGATACGCTGTTTTTTCGCAGGCGTTTGGTGATCGAGGGTGATACCGAACTGGGGCTGGCGCTGAAGAATCTGATCGACAGTCTTGACCCTGATGTTCTGCCTGTGTGGTTGTGGCGCAATCTGGAGCGGGCGGGGAAGGGGTTGGCGGCGGGGTAATCCGCCATCGCGGGCAAGCCCTAATGCCAGTCAGTTAAGCGAAGCCCCCTCGCCACAGGTTCTGCACTTGGCATGTCCTTTTCTTAACTGACTGGCATTAGGGCAAGCCCGCCCCCACAGGGTTTTTGTTGTTCTTCAGGCCATCGTTTCCCGGCGGTTTTGATGCTGACGAGCATCACTGGCAATCAACTGGCTGATCCCTTCAAACAACTCATCACTCTGCGCCTGCGTGCAATCCTCACCATAGCGTTTACGCAGCCCGTACTGACTCAGAATCAGATGCACATCAGCCCGCAGCCCATGCTGCTTGAGGCAGTTTTCGACGCATTGCAGCGGGCAGCCGTCCAGCGCGAAGATCCGGCGCCCCGAGCGCGCTTTGTTGACGAGCGCTGCCACATGCCCGCCGACACCGACGATGCAGGACATTTCCGCGAGGCCGCTGCGGTCCAGGCGCACGGCCAGGGTGTTGGCCAGTTGGGCGACGTTGGAGCAGCCTGAGCAGGAGTAAACCAAAGGCAGGGTTGAACGGGGCATTTGCACTCTCCGTGGATGGACTCTGTCAGTGTGCAAGAGGTGTGGCGTGGCGCCTTGATGACGGTCAATTCTGACTATTGGAAAGCAGCCAGTTCCTCTTCGGCGAGGATGCTGATGTGGCGTCGTTGCACGGCAATCAGGCCGCTTTCCACCAGGCGATGCAGTATCCGCGAGAAGGTTTCCGGCTGCATTCCCAGCTTTGACGCCACCAGCCGTTTGGACACCTGCAAGACAATCTGGCCGGTCACCGGGTGGCGTTCCTGGAACAGGAAATTGATCACCCGACGGCTCGCACTGGCCATGGTCAAGGTGTCGATGTCGCGCAGACGCAGGTGCAGGTGAACGCTCATGCTCGCCAGGATGGCCAGGCAGACTTTTGGCTGGTCCTCCAGGGCATCGCGGTAATGGTTGCCATCGACGCTCACCAGCACGCTGTCCTTCAGCGCGGTGGCGCTCACCGGATACAGACGAGCCTGGCTGAACAGCAAGGCTTCGGCAAATGTCTGGCCCGGCTGAATGATCTCCACCAGGTTCTCCTGGCCTTCGCCTGTGAGCCGGTACAACTTGACCTGGCCGCTGATCAACAGGAAAAAGCGCCTGGCCGGATCCCCTTGATGCATCAGGGTGCTGTGACAACTCAGGCGCTTGAGCATGGCCAGGCCGCAGACTTGTTCGAAGACTTTCTCCGGCAGTTGGCTGAACAGATGATGACGGCGCAACGTTAAAACGATGGAAGGGTGAGTCAGCATGGCGTACCTCCGCTGACCGTCATAGTAGAGAGCACAGGCTCGATGACCTATGCCTCTACAGGACTACCTCCAAAGAGGAAGGCTCGTCAGCCCGCGCCGCGCAGATGTTCCATGGCCCATACCGCCGCCTCGACCCGCGAACGCAAGCCGAGCTTGTGCAGCAGATTCTTGACGTGAACCTTGACCGTCCCTTCGGTGATGCCCAGCTTATGCCCGATGACCTTGTTGCTGAAGCCGCCGGCGATGGTTTTCAGCACCTGACGCTCACGCTCGGTCAGTTCCACCACGGCCTGACGCGCAGGAGCGCGCAGCGCTTGCGCCATGACCTGGGTCAGTCCCGGGCTGATCACCAGCGCGCCGTTCAGCGCATCCCGGATGTACTGAATCAACAGTTCGGGCTCCATGTCCTTGAGCAGATAGCCGTCGGCATCCAGGCGCAGTGCATCGCGAATATCGTCTTCGGCGTCCGATACCGTAAACAGCAGCACTTTGCCGGTGTAGTGCATGGCCCGCAGTCGGCGCAGGGTTTCGATGCCATTCATTTGCGGCATGTTGTTATCGAGCAGGACCAGATCCGGTTGAAGCGGCTCAATGAGACTGAGTGCTTCGTGACCCTGGCTGGCTTCGCCGACGATCAGGAAATCATCTTCGAGTTCGAGCATCTGGCGAATGCCGTGACGCATCATCGGGTGATCGTCTACCAGCAGGATTTTGTGTTGTGGGAACGGGGTCATGGGGTGCTACCTTCTGTTTGCCGCCCGAGAAACTCCGGGTGGAATTCCAGTTGGACACGGGTGCCTTGGGGCTCCCTGGACAATATCCGCAGTTGGCCGCGCAAGCCGCGAGCCCGCTCATCCATGATGTTCAGGCCGTGGTGTTCGCGTTGATCGACGTTGCCACTGAACCCACACCCGTCGTCTTCGACCGACAACCTGACGGTCTCGCCGTCCTGGCGCAGTTGTAGCCAGGCGTTTTGCGCATGGGCGTGGCGCAGGCAGTTGGAGAGCGCTTCGCGGGTGATCTGCAAAATGTGGATCTGTTCGCTGGCCGATAGCTCAAAGGCCAGCGCGTCGATGTGCAGGTGCACCTGAAACTCGCCGCGACGGGAGAACTCCTCGGCGGTATCCTTGAGCTCCTGTACCAGTCCCGCGTCGTGAATCTGCAAGCGAAAAGTGGTCAGCAACTCGCGTAACTGGCGGTAGGCATTGTTCAGTCCCTCGCGCAATTCGGCGGTTACGGTTTCCAGGGTCTGGGCCGGTTCGCCCCGGCGCATCAGGGTCTGCATGCGGCTGACTTGCAGTTTCATGTAGGACAGGGCCTGGGCCAGCGAATCATGCAGCTCGCGGGCGATGATCGTGCGTTCTTCGAGCAGTAGCAGGCGATGGTCCTGTTCCCGTTGACGCTTGAGCGAGAGCGAGGTGCCGATCAGGTTGGCCAGGGCCTGGATCAGCCGGGTTTCCCAGGCTTGCATGAGGTGCCCGTCGACAAAGTGCGCCTTGAGCTCACCCAGTTCACTGCCCTGGTTGCTGATGCTGAAGATTTGCGGGTTGGTTTTAGGGTGCCGCTGGCAAGTGGCGCAGTCGCTACTGGCGCAGACTTCCCGGATGTTCGCGCCATGCAGGGCGAGCAACTGTTGGGCTGGCGCCTGCAGCTGTCCCTGCAGACACAGCGACAGACGCAAGCCGGGCAGGCGTTGCTGGAAGCGACGGATCAGTTCATCCAGCCCTTCGGCATTGGCCAGGCGTGTGGCCAGGCTTCGGCTGCTTTGATAGAGCAATTCCAGGGCCGCGTTGGCTTGCTGCAAGTTCAGGGTTTTTTGCCGGACCTGACTTTCCAGGGTGCGATGCGATTCTTCGATCGTCTCGGCCATGGCGTTGAAACTTGTGGCCAACTGGCCCAGTTCGTCCTCGGACTGATGGTTGACGCGCACCTTGAAGTCGCCACGACGAAAGCGCTGGGTTGCATCCACCAACTCTTTCAATGGGGTGATAACGCCGCACTGCAGTTCGTATAGCCCAAGCAGCAGGACAATCATGGTGGTGAACAGGGCCAGGCCCTGGATCGCCTGTTGCCAGCCTTGCTTTTGTTCGCTTTGGCGCTGCAACAGATCGACGAACTGGTTCAGTTGCTCAACGAAGGACTGGGCCTGGGCCTCAAAGGCCGCCGCGTCGCCGCGCTCCAGTGCCGGACGCAAATCCTCATTCCAGTGTTGCTGGATTTGCCCATAACTGAGTTGCAATGCGGTGGTCGGGCCATCTTCCAGCACGGCTTTGAGTGACTGGCTGGTGAGACGGGTTTGCAGACTGTCGGTGATGGCGGCGATTTCTTCGTCGGCGGCGCCAGCGGCGAGTTTCCAGCTCAGGTGATAGGTCTCCATGCGCACCGAGCCTGCGGTGTTGATGGCGGCGGCATCGCCCTGGCTGAACCAGGCGATCAGCCCGGCGCTCAACGAACTGGCGAGCGCCAGCACGGCGATCAGGATTACCGCCAGCCCGGCGCGAGCGGGCAGGGAGCTGCGCAACCAGCGCATCATTGGCTCAGGTCCGCGCAAAAGGTAAGAAAACAGAGCATGCAAAGTTCCAGCGTGGGGTTTTGTCGCCGATCCAGGACGGCTACCTCCAAAGAGTTATCGACCGTTCCGTGTCAGAAAAAACGTTGGTTAGACCCCTTAACAAGCTGATAAATAAAGGGTTTTAAGGTTTTATTGGGCTACCTCCTAAGAGGTAGGCAGTGCAAGCATAGGCTTGGGTCCCCTAGGCGTTCGTTGACCTGGGTCAAGTTTTTGCGGGGTTGGCCTCTCTAGTCTGCCGGCATGGCTGACTGACTGGAGAGCATTTGTGAACCTACCGCGTGTACGACAAGGCTTGGTGCTGGGCATGAGCACGCTGGCCTTCACTGTGTGCTTCATGGTCTGGATGATGTTCGCCGTGCTCGGAGTGCCGATCAAGGAACTGCTCCAGCTCAACGAAACCCAATTCGGCCTGCTGGCCGCGACCCCGGTACTGACTGGCTCGTTGGTGCGTTTGCCGCTGGGTTTGCTGACCGACCGTTTTGGCGGGCGCAGTGTGTTCTTCCTGCTGATGCTGGCCTGCGTCGCACCGCTGTATCTGATCAGCCATGCCACCGCCTACTGGCAGTTCCTGGTGCTGGGTTTGTTCGTCGGCCTGGCCGGCGGCTCGTTTTCCGTGGGAATTGCCTACGTCGCCAAATGGTTCGACAAGGAGAACCAAGGCTTCGCCATGGGCATTTTCGGTGCCGGTAACGCCGGGGCCGCGGTGACCAAGTTCCTCGCGCCAGCACTGATTGCGGCCGGCAGTTGGCAACTGGTGCCGAAAGTCTTCAGCGCGATCCTCTTTATCACCGCGCTTTCATTCTGGTTACTCAGTGCCGAAAACAAGGACCACCGCAGTGCCTCGGGTGCCAGTTTGCGTGAGCAACTGCGCTCGCTGAAAGACCCTGCGGTGTGGCGCTACTGCCAGTACTACTCGATCGTCTTCGGCGGCTACGTCGCCCTGGCACTGTGGATGACCAAGTACTACGTGCAGGAATACGGTTTCAGCCTGCAAAGCGCGGCGCTGCTGGCGGCCTGTTTTTCCCTGCCCGGTGGCGTGCTGCGCGCCGTCGGTGGCTGGATGTCGGATCGCTGGGGCGCGCAAAGCGTGACCTGGTGGGTGTTGTGGGTCAGCTGGATCTGCCTGTTCCTGCTCTCGTATCCCCAGACCCAACTGCAAGTGCAGACCATCAATGGCCCGCTGGATTTCCATATTGGCCTGAGCCCCACGCTGTTCACCGTACTGCTGTTCGTCATGGGCGTCGCCTTCGCGTTCGGCAAGGCTTCGGTCTTCAAATACATCGCCAATGACTACCCGAAAAACATGGGCGCGGTGTCCGGCATCGTCGGCCTGGCGGGTGGCCTGGGCGGTTTTGTGCTGCCGATCCTGTTCGGCGCCCTGGTGGATCTCACCGGCGTGCGCTCTTCCTGCTTCATGTTGATGTACGGCGTGGTCTGGGTCTCCCTCACCTGGATGTACTTCAGCGAAATACGCAAAAGCCCGGTGCTGGGTAAAGCGCCGCTGCTGACTCCGTCCCCGATTTCCAGCATTGCCCAAGGAGAAGAACATGTCCGTTCTGCAAACGCCTGACAAAGGCCCGGTCATTCATGACTGGCGCCCCGAGGACCCCGCGTTCTGGGGAAGCAGCGGCAAACAGACCGCCACTCGCAACTTGTGGATTTCCATTCCTGCGCTGTTGTTGGCCTTTGCGGTGTGGATGGTCTGGAGCACGGTAATTGTGCGATTGAATGCCATCGGCTTCAGCTTCACCACCGACCAACTGTTCTGGCTGGCGGCGTTGCCGGGGCTGTCCGGTGCGACCTTGCGGGTCTTCTATTCCTTTATGGTGCCGATCTTCGGCGGCCGGCGCTGGACCGCCCTGAGCACCGCGTCGCTGCTGTTGCCATCGATCTGGATGGGCTTCGCCGTGCAGGATCCGAGCACCTCGTACAGCGTTTTCGTGTTGATTGCCTTGCTATGCGGTTTCGGTGGCGGCAACTTCGCCTCGAGCATGTCCAACATCAGCTTCTTTTATCCCAAGTCCCAGCAGGGCACGGCCCTTGGCCTCAACGCCGGGCTGGGTAACCTGGGCGTCTCGGTGATGCAGTTCTGTGTGCCGCTGGTGATTACCTTCAGTGTGTTCGGCTTCATGGGCGGCTCGCCGCAAGCGTTGCCGGACGGTGGTCAGTTATGGCTGCAGAACGCCGGGTTCATCTGGGTGCCGTTTATTGTCCTGGTGACGGTACTGGCCTGGTTCTGCATGAATGACCTGTCCAGTGCCCGGGCCTCTTTCAGCGAACAGGCCGTCATCTTCAAACGCAAGCACAACTGGCTGATGTGCTGGTTGTACCTGGCGACCTTCGGTTCATTCATCGGTTTTTCCGCGGCGTTTCCGCTGCTGATCAAAACCTCCTTTCCTGACGTCATCGCCTTGAAGTTCGCCTTCCTCGGCCCGCTGGTGGGTGCGCTGGTACGGCCATTGGGCGGCTGGTTGGCGGACAAGCTCGGTGGCGCGAAAGTGACCCTGTGGAACTTCGTGCTAATGATCGCGATGGTCTTCGGCGTGATGCACTTTTTGCCGCAGAACGGTACCGGCGGCAACTTCTACGGCTTCCTCGGCCTGTTCATGCTGCTGTTCATTACCACTGGCGTGGGCAACGGCTCCACCTTCCGGATGATCCCGGTGATCTTCCGCACGCAGCACGAAAAAGCCTCGGCCGGGAAATCGCCAGCCGTACGCGAACAGGCACTCAAGGATGCCGGCAAGGAATCGGCCGCGGTCTTGGGCTTCAGTTCGGCGATGGGCGCCTTCGGTGCGTTCTTCATTCCCAAATCATTTGGCTCTTCGATGGCCCTGACCGGCGGCCCGGAGATGGCCTTCTACATGTTCGTCGGCTTTTACCTGAGCTGCATCGTGGTGACCTGGTGGTGGTACGCGCGCAAAGGCGCTGCAACTCCCTGCTAAGCCGACCCGAATCCAACCATTGCGTGGGCGGGGCACAGAACCCCGCAGCAAAGCCTGAGAGGACTACACCGTGAGTCATTTACTGGATCAATTGCGGTTTTTCAACCGTAAGCAAAACGAGTTTTCCGATGGACATGGAGAGACCCGCAAAGAGTCTCGCGACTGGGAGAACGTCTACCGTTCGCGCTGGCAGTACGACAAGATCGTGCGCTCCACCCACGGGGTGAACTGTACCGGCTCGTGCTCGTGGAAAATCTACGTCAAAAACGGCCTGATCACCTGGGAAACCCAGCAGACCGATTACCCGCGCACCCGCAATGATCTGCCCAACCACGAACCGCGCGGTTGCCCGCGTGGCGCCAGTTACAGCTGGTACATCTACAGCGCCAACCGGCTCAAGTACCCGAAAATCCGCAAGCCATTGCTCAAGCTCTGGCGTGAGGCACGGCAGACCCTGGCACCGGTGCAAGCCTGGGCGAGTATCGTCGAGGACAAGGTCAAGGCCGATTCTTATAAAAGCAAGCGCGGCATGGGTGGTTTCATTCGCTCCAGCTGGGAGGAAGTCAACGAGATCATTGCCGCGTCCAACGTCTACACCATCAAGCAATACGGCCCGGACCGGATCGTCGGTTTCTCGCCGATTCCGGCCATGTCGATGGTCAGCTACGCCGCAGGTGCGCGTTACCTGTCGCTGATCGGTGGCGCGTGCCTGAGTTTCTACGACTGGTACTGCGACCTGCCACCGGCCTCGCCGATGGTCTGGGGCGAGCAGACTGACGTGCCGGAATCGGCCGACTGGTACAACTCCAACTACATCATTGCCTGGGGTTCCAACGTCCCGCAGACCCGCACCCCCGACGCGCACTTCTTTACCGAAGTCCGCTACAAGGGCACCAAAACGGTGGCGATCACCCCGGACTACTCGGAAGTCGCCAAGCTCACCGACCTGTGGCTGAACCCCAAGCAGGGCACCGACGCGGCACTGGCCCAGGCGTTCAATCATGTGATCTTCAAAGAATTCCACCTGGACAAACCAAGCGCTTATTTCACTGACTACGCCAAGCGCTACACCGATTTGCCGGTGCTGGTGCTGCTCAAGCAAATGGTCGATATGGCGCCAGGCGCCGGTTACCAGCCCGATCGCTTCCTGCGCGCCAGCGACCTGACCGACAACCTCGGCCAGGAAAACAACCCGGAATGGAAAACCATCGCCCTGGACGTCAGCGGTGAACTGGTTTCTCCTCAGGGCTCCATCGGCTATCGCTGGGGCGAGAAGGGCAAGTGGAACATCCTGCCTCGTGAAGGTGGCGAAGGCCGTGAGATCGATCTGAAGCTGAGCCTGATCGGCGATGACGTCGCCGAAGTGGCGTTCCCGTATTTCGCCGGCGAGTCCCACGAGCACTTTCAGCACGTCGCTGGCGATGCCGTGCAATACCGCCGCGTGCCGGTGCACAACGTAGTGCTGGCAGACGGCAGCGTGGCCAAGGTCGCCACCGTGTTCGACCTGTCGGCTGCCAACCTGGCGATCGATCGTGGCCTGGGTGGCGCTAACGTTGCCAGGGATTACAACGACGCCTCGGTGCCGGGCACTCCAGCCTGGCAGGAGCAGATCACCGGCGTCAGCCGTGAGAAAGCGATCCAGATCGCCCGTGAGTTCGCTGACAACGCCGACAAGACCCGTGGTCGCTCGATGATCATCGTCGGTGCGGCGATGAACCACTGGTACCACATGGACATGAACTACCGCGGGCTGATCAACATGCTCATGCTCTGCGGGTGTGTCGGCCAGACCGGTGGCGGTTGGGCGCACTATGTCGGTCAGGAAAAACTGCGTCCGCAATGCGGCTGGCTACCCCTGGCATTCGGCCTGGACTGGAACCGTCCGCCACGGCAGATGAACGGCACCAGCTTCTTCTACGCCCACAGTTCGCAATGGCGCCACGAGAAGATGAGCATGCACGACGTGCTCTCGCCTTTGGCCGATAAATCACAATTTCCCGAGCATGCCCTGGACTACAACATCCGCGCCGAACGCGCCGGTTGGTTGCCCAGCGCACCGCAACTCAACACTAACCCTTTGCACATTTGCCGTGATGCGGCTGCGGCCGGCATGGACCCCAAAGACTACGTGGTCAAGTCGCTGCAGGATGGTTCGCTGCGTTTTTCCTGTGAACAGCCGGACAGCCCGGTGAACTTCCCGCGCAACATGTTCATCTGGCGTTCCAACCTGCTGGGCTCCTCGGGCAAGGGCCACGAGTACATGCTCAAGTACCTGCTCGGCACCAGGAACGGGGTGATGAACGAGGACATCGGCCAGGTCGGCGATTGCAAACCCGAAGAAGCCGAATGGGTGGACGAGGGCGCTATCGGCAAGCTCGATCTGGTCACCACGCTGGACTTCCGCATGTCGTCGACCTGCGTCTATTCCGACATCGTCTTGCCGACCGCCACCTGGTACGAAAAAGACGACATGAACACCTCGGACATGCACCCGTTCATTCACCCGTTGTCGGCCGCCATCGACCCGGCGTGGGAATCGCGTTCCGACTGGGAAATCTACAAAGGCATCGCCAAGGCGTTTTCCAGCATGGCCGAAGGGCATCTGGGCGTTGAGAAGGACCTGGTGACCATCCCGCTGATGCACGACAGCGTCGGCGAACTGGCCCAACCGTTTGGCGGCACCGACTGGAAAAGTGCCGGCGTGGCCCCGGAGCCAGGCAAGAACGCGCCGAACCTGCATGTGGTGGAGCGTGATTACCCGAACATTTACAAGCAGTTCTCGTCCCTCGGGCCATTGCTGGAAAAACACGGCAACGGTGGCAAGGGCATTAACTGGAACACCGAAACCGAAGTGAAATTCCTCGGTGAACTCAATCACAAAGAAGGCAATGCCGGTATCAGCCAGGGTCGGCCGAAAATCGACACGGCGATCGATGCCGCTGAAGTGATTCTGTCCCTGGCGCCGGAAACCAATGGCCATGTTGCGGTCAAGGCCTGGGCTGCGTTGTCGGAATTTACCGGCATCGATCACAGCCATCTGGCGGTATCCAAGGAGCACGAGGCGATTCGGTTCCGCGACATTCAGGCGCAGCCGCGCAAGATCATTTCCAGCCCTACCTGGTCGGGTCTCGAAGACGATCACGTCAGTTACAACGCCGGCTACACCAACGTTCACGAAGCCATCCCATGGCGCACCATCACCGGTCGCCAGCAGTTCTACCAGGATCACCCGTGGATGCAGGCGTTCGGCGAGCAACTGATGAGTTATCGCCCGCCGGTCAACACCCGCACCATCGAAGGGGTGAAAGGCAAGCGCAGCAACGGCGAGACCGAAATCGTCCTGAACTGGATCACTCCGCACCAGAAATGGGGCATCCACAGCACTTACAGCGACAACCTGTTGATGCTGACCCTCAGCCGCGGCGGGCCGATTGTCTGGCTCTCGGAGAACGACGCGAAACGCGCCGGCATCGAGGACAACGACTGGATCGAATGCTTCAACGCCAACGGCGCGCTGACCGCCCGGGCGGTGGTCAGCCAGCGGGTCAAGGACGGCATGGTGATCATGTACCACGCCCAGGAACGGATCGTGAACGTGCCTGGTTCGGAAACCACCAAGACCCGTGGCGGTCACCACAACTCGGTCACCCGCGTGGTGCTCAAGCCGACCCACATGATCGGTGGCTATGCCCAGCAAGCCTACGGTTTCAACTATTACGGCACGGTCGGTTGCAACCGCGATGAATTCGTCGTGGTACGCAAGATGGCCAAAGTCGACTGGCTCGATGGCTCAAGCGGCGATGACCTGCCGCGTCCTCTGCCGACCGATATCGAGGAGAACTGAGATGAAGATTCGCTCACAAATCGGCATGGTGCTGAACCTGGACAAGTGCATCGGTTGCCACACCTGTTCGATCACCTGCAAAAACGTCTGGACCAGCCGTGAAGGCATGGAATACGCCTGGTTCAACAACGTCGAATCGAAACCCGGCATCGGCTACCCGAAAGAATGGGAAAACCAGGACAAGTGGAAGGGCGGCTGGATCCGCAATGCCAACGGCACGATCAACCCGCGCATCGGCGGTAAATTCCGCGTGTTGGCGAATATTTTCGCCAACCCGGACCTGCCGAGCCTCGACGACTACTACGAACCGTTCGACTTCGATTACCAGCACCTGCACACCGCGCCGCTGGGCGAGCACCAGCCAACGGCACGTCCGCGTTCGCTGATCTCCGGCAAGCGTATGGAGAAAATCGAGTGGGGCCCGAACTGGGAAGAGATCCTCGGCACCGAGTTCGCCAAGCGTCGCAAGGACAAGAACTTCGACAAGATTCAGGCGGACATTTACGGCGAGTACGAAAACACTTTCATGATGTATTTGCCGCGCCTGTGCGAGCACTGCCTGAACCCGGCGTGCGCAGCGTCGTGCCCGAGCGGGGCGATTTACAAGCGTGAAGAAGACGGGATTGTCCTGATCGACCAGGAAAAGTGCCGTGGCTGGCGGATGTGCATCAGCGGCTGCCCGTACAAGAAAATCTATTTCAACTGGAAGAGCGGCAAGTCCGAGAAGTGCATCTTCTGCTACCCGCGTATCGAAGCCGGGATGCCGACTGTTTGCGCCGAAACCTGTGTCGGACGTATCCGTTACCTCGGTGTGCTGCTGTATGACGCCGACCGCATCAGCGAAGTGGCGAGCACCGCCAATGAGCAGGATCTGTACGAGAAACAACTGGAGATCTTCCTCGATCCGAACGACCCGGCAGTGATTCGCCAGGCCCTGGCCGATGGTGTGCCGCAGTCGGTGATCGATTCCGCCCAGCGTTCGCCGGTCTACAAAATGGCCGTGGACTGGAAACTCGCACTGCCGCTGCACCCGGAATACCGTACCTTGCCAATGGTCTGGTACGTGCCGCCGCTGTCGCCGATCCAGAACGCCGCCGCTGCCGGAACCGTGGGTATGAACGGCGTGATTCCGGATGTCGACAGCCTGCGTATTCCACTCAAGTACCTGGCCAACCTGCTGACGGCGGGCGATGAAAAACCGGTCAAGCGTGCGCTTAAACGCTTGCTGGCGATGCGCGCCTACAAACGTTCCGAGCAAGTCGATGGCGTTCAGGACCTGCAAGTGCTCAAGGATGTCGGCTTGAGCGTGGCGCAGGTCGAGGAGATGTATCGCTACCTGGCGATTGCCAACTATGAAGACCGCTTTGTGGTACCGAGCGCCCACCGTGAAGACGCCATGAGCGACGCCTTTGCCGAGCGCTCCGGTTGCGGCTTCAGTTTCGGCAGCGGCTGCAGCGGCAGTTCCGACACCAACATGTTCGGTGCGAAGAAAGCCAACCGCCGCGACGTCCTGAAAACCGTGCAGTTGTGGGAGGAATGAGCATGCAGATTCTCAAAGTGATTTCGCTGCTGCTCGATTACCCGACCGAGACGCTGATTGGCGGTCGCGACGAACTGGAGCGGGCGATCATCCAGTCACGGGAAATCAGCCCTAAACAGCGCGGCGCGTTGTTCGAATTGCTCGAGCTGATCTGTGCCAATGACCTGATGGATGGGCAGGAGCACTACGGTGCGCTGTTCGGTCGAGGTCGTTCGCTGTCGCTGCTGTTGTTCGAACATGTGCACGGCGAATCCCGTGACCGTGGCCAGGCGATGGTCGACATGATGGCGCAATACGAAGCCGCCGGTTTTGCCATCGGTGTCAAGGAGCTGCCGGACTATATCCCGCTGTACCTGGAGTTCCTGTCCACCCGCGAAGACCTCGAGGCCCGCGAGGGCCTGGCGGACATTTCGCATTTGCTGGCGTTGCTCGCGGCGCGTCTGGAGGAGCGCGAAAGTGCTTATGCCAGCTGCTTCCGGGCGCTGCTGCAAATCGCCGGGGCCGAGCCCCATCAGGCAGTGGCCGACCTGCGGGCGCAGGTGGCGGCGGAACCGCGCGACGACTCCCTCGAAGCCCTCGACAAAATCTGGGAAGAGGAGGCCGTGGACTTTCTCCAGGCCGAACAGCAGGACCGTTGCAGTGGACTGCCAAGCGCACCGGGCAAGGCTCGGGAGGAAAGCGCGGTGCCGTTGCACTGGGTGGATTTTCAGCATGAAGGGTTGGCGACCGTGCCGGCCAAGGAGGTAGGCAATGTCTAAATGGAACCTGTTGTTGTTCGGGATCTATCCCTACGTCGCTTTGGCGATTTGCCTGATTGGCAGTTGGGCCCGTTTCGATCTGTCGCAGTACACCTGGAAGGCTGGGTCCAGCCAGATGCTCAACCAGCGCGGCATGCGCATGGCGAGCAACCTCTTCCACATCGGTGTGCTGTTTGTGCTGGCCGGGCATTTCGTTGGCCTGCTGACGCCAGCATCGGTTTATCACCATGTGATCAGCACCGAGAACAAGCAGTTGCTGGCGATGGTCTCCGGCGGGTTCTTCGGCCTGCTGTGCCTGATCGGCTTGCTGATGCTGGTCAATCGGCGGCTCACCGATCCTCGGGTACGTGCCGCCTCCAGCCCTTCGGACATCCTGATTCTGCTGGTGCTCCTGGCGCAATTGTTGCTCGGTCTGCTGACGATCGCCGCGTCCACCGCGCATATGGATGGCTCGGTAATGGTCATGCTCGCCAACTGGGCGCAGAACACCGTGCTGTTGCGGCCGATGGAGGCGGCGGCGTCCATCGCGCCGGTCGGGCTGACCTATAAACTGCACGTGTTTCTCGGCTTGACCCTGTTCGTGCTGTTTCCCTTCACCCGACTCGTCCACATGATCAGTGCACCGGTCTGGTACCTGGGTCGTCGTTATCAAATCGTTCGGCAGAAAGTCTGAGGAGAACATCATGTCAGGTGGATGTGGATGTGGCGGCGGTAGTGGCGGCAGCGGTGGCTGCGGCTCTTCCAGAAATGCAGAGTCCTCGGGGCCGGATGTTGTCGACATCGCGCCGTTTGAAGCACTGCCGGTTGAGCCCGCGGCGGCCGAAGACGCCCCGGCGCAGTTGATCGCCAGCAGCGAACAGGAGTGGCCGATCATCAGCGTCAACGAGGTGTCGATCACCCCGGAAGCCATGGCCCGGGAGCTGCAATATCACCCGGCCGAAAGCCGTGAAGAGGCGGTCTATCTGGCCGCCAGGGCGCTGGTGATCCGCGAGTTGTTGCAGCAGCGCATTGCCGAACTCGGCTTGTCGCTGGAGATCGGCGCCGGTGAGAACGAAGAAGAAGCGGCTACGCGTTTGTTGCTCGAGCGGGAGGTGCATGTGCCGCAGTGCGACGAAGAAACCAGTCTGCGCTACTACGAAAACAATCGCGGGCGTTTTCACAGCGCGCCATTGCTGGCGGTGCGACATATCCTTCTCGAATGCGCGCCGGACGACGCCGAGGCCCGCGCCCTTGCGCATGTCCAGGCTGAAATCCTGCTGCAACGGCTGGAGAATTCCCCAGGCAGTTTCGCCGAGCTGGCGGTGAAATACTCGGCCTGCCCGTCGAAAGCGCAAGGGGGGGCTCTGGGGCAGATCAGCAAGGGCCAGACCGTGCCGGAACTGGAACGTCAGCTGTTCACCCTGGCGCCGGGTCTGGCCAGCAAACCTCTGGAAAGTCGTTATGGCTGGCATGTGGTCAGTGTCGATCAGCGGATCGAAGGCATGCCGTTGCCCTATGAAGTGGTGTCGACGGCGATTCGCACGCAGTTGCAGCAAGGCGTCTGGCAAAAAGCCCTGGTGCAGTATCTGCAAACCCTGATCGGAGCGGCGGATATTCGCGGCATCCACTTGCAGGGCGCCGATTCACCGCTGGTGCAGTGAGCATCGCGACAAACCGGGAGATGTGATGAACGCTGTCATGCAGGATGGTTTTGGACGGCAGATCGATTATCTGCGGATGTCGGTGACGGACCGTTGTGATTTTCGCTGTGTGTATTGCATGGCGAAAAACATGACCTTCCTGCCGCGTCAGCAGGTGCTCACGCTGGAGGAGTTGCAGCGTCTGGCGACGCTGTTCGTCGGGTTGGGCGTGCGTAAGATCCGCCTCACCGGCGGCGAACCACTGATTCGTCCAGGCATTGTCGAACTGTGCCGCAGCATCGCCGCGCTGCCCGGTTTGCGCGAACTGGTGATGACCAGCAACGGCTCGCAATTGAGCCGTCTGGCCCGGCCATTGGCGCAGGCGGGGGTCAAACGGATGAACATCAGCCTCGATAGCCTGGACGGGCAGAAGTTTCGCGCGATCACCCGCATCGGCGATCTCGATCAGGTGCTTAACGGCATTGAAGCTGCGCGGGACGCGGGGTTCGAGCGGATCAAACTCAACTGCGTGGTAATGAAAGGGCGCAACTTTGATGAAGTGCCAGCGTTGGTGCAATACGCCATCGACCGGCGCATCGATATCAGTTTCATCGAAGAAATGCCCTTGGGCGAGGTCGGTCGTTCCCGGGGTGAATCGTTTTGTTCCAGTGATGAGGTACGCACGCTGATCGCCAGCCAGTATCGGTTATTCGACAGCACTGAAAACAGTGGCGGACCGGCGCGCTACGTGCGCCTGGAACGCCATCCCGATACCCGGATCGGTTTCATTTCACCCAACAGTCACAACTTCTGTGGCAGCTGTAATCGGGTACGGATGACCGTTGAAGGGAAGCTGTTGCTTTGTCTGGGGCAGGAGGACGCGCTGGATTTAAGAGGATTGTTGCGGCGATATCCGTTGGATGATCAACCCGTGATCAATGCCGTGCAGAAGGCGTTGCGCGGCAAGCCGTTGCGCCATGACTTCAGTCCGGAAGGGGAGGTGCAGATTGTGCGGTTCATGAACATGAGTGGCGGTTGAGCTGATCGGTACGGTTTGTAAGAACACGCTGGATCCTCACTTGCCACAGGATCCAAGCCGTCATCGGACGATTTTTTCACCGCCAAATCTTGATATCGATCAATTGCAGATCAGCCCTTTGTCCGTAGCCTTCACTGCATGTTGTGTTTATTTAAGTTTAAACATCTATATGTTGTATCTGGAGGCCGAATGCAGAGCACGCTGATCTCAGTAGGATGTAACCGCTTGCACAAACGCGATGGCAGTCTGGTCGCCTTTGATGCGGACAAGATCCGTCAGGCGTTGATCGCCGCCGGCAAGGCAACCGGGGAGTACACCGAGTTTGAGGTTGAAGGCTTGCTTGAGGCGGTACTCGCCCGACTGGAAGGTCTGCCAAGGCTGCACGTCGAGCAGATCCAGGATCGGGTCGAACGGGTATTGATGGATGCCGGTTACTTCTTCGCCATGCGCGCCTACATCGTCTACCGCGAACAGCACGGGCGTTTGCGCCGCGATCGCCGGACCCTGGTCGAGGTGGCGACATCGATGAACGAGTACCTGGACCGTGAGGACTGGCGGGTCCAGGCCAACGCGAATCAGGGCTACTCCCTGGGCGGGCTGGTGTTGAACGTGTCGGGCAAGGTCACCGCCAACTACTGGCTGGACGAGGTGTACAGCGAGGCCATCGGCCAGGCCCACCGCGAAGCGGATTTGCATGTGCACGACCTTGACATGCTCGCCGGCTACTGTGCCGGTTGGTCGCTGCGCACCCTGTTGCACGAGGGGCTCAACGGTGTGCCGGGGCGTATCGAAGCCGGTCCGCCAAAGCACTTGAGCAGTGCCCTGGGGCAAATGGTGAATTTCCTCGGCACCCTGCAAAACGAATGGGCCGGCGCTCAGGCGTTCAGCTCGTTCGACACCTACCTGGCGCCCTATGTGCGCAAGGACCAGCTGAGTTACCAAGAGGTGCGTCAGGCGATCCAGGAGTTCATCTACAACCTCAATGTGCCATCGCGTTGGGGCACTCAGACGCCATTCACCAACCTGACCTTCGACTGGGTTTGCCCGCAGGATTTGCGTGAACAGATACCCGTCATCGACGGGGAGGAAATGTCGTTTTCCTATGGCGACCTGCAAGTCGAAATGGACCTGCTCAACCGCGCCTACATCGAGGTGATGCAGGCTGGCGACGCGAAAGGGCGGGTGTTCACCTTTCCAATCCCGACCTACAACATCACCCATGATTTTCCGTGGGACAGTGAAAACGCCGACCGTCTGTTCGAGATGACGGCGCGTTACGGTTTGCCGTACTTCCAGAACTTCCTCAATTCGGACATGCAGCCCAATCAGGTGCGTTCGATGTGCTGCCGGTTGCAGCTCGATGTCCGCGAGTTGCTCAAGCGTGGCGGCGGTTTGTTCGGTTCGGCGGAGCAGACCGGATCACTCGGTGTGGTGACGATCAACTGCGCACGTCTGGGGTATGTGTTCAAGGGCAACACCAGTGGTTTGTTGCAGCGCCTGGACACGCTGATGGAGCTGGCGATGGAGAGTCTGGAGGTCAAGCGCAAAGTCATTGCGCACCACATGGATGCCGGTTTGTACCCTTACACCAAGCGTTACCTGGGCACCTTGCGCAACCATTTCTCCACCATCGGTCTGAACGGCGTGCATGAAATGCTGCGCAATTTCACCGGTGACGAAGAGGGCATGCACACCGAACATGGCCGGCAGTTTGCCCTGAATCTGCTGGACCATGTGCGCGCCACGTTGCTGCGCTTTCAGGACGAAACCGGTCATCTCTACAACCTGGAAGCAACACCGGCGGAGGGCACCACCTACCGCTTCGCCAAGGAAGACCTCAAGCGCTATCCGGACATTCTCCAGGCGGGCAGTACGCAGGCGCCGTATTACACCAACTCTTCGCAACTGCCCGTAGGCTACACCGAAGACCCCTTCGAGGCCCTGGAACTTCAAGACGAGCTGCAATGCAAATACACCGGCGGCACGGTCTTGCACCTGTACATGGCCGAGCGGATTTCCTCGAGCCAGGCCTGCAAGCAACTGGTGCGCAAGGCCCTTGGCCGTTTCCGCCTGCCGTACCTGACCGTGACCCCGACTTTCTCCATCTGCCCGGTGCACGGCTACCTCGATGGCGAGCATGAGTTCTGCCCCAAATGCGACGAGGCTCTGTTGCTGCAAGAACAGAAAGCCGGCGTTGTTCATTGATTTCGATCCACTCAACTGCAAGGAGCTTCACCATGACTGCATCGCAACCACTGCCTCAGGCTCAACGTCAACGCTGCGAAGTCTGGACCCGCGTGATGGGCTATCACCGTCCTGTGTCAGCCTTCAATCCGGGCAAACAGTCGGAGCACCGCGAGCGGGTGCACTTCACTGAAAGCGCGGCACTGGCCGGGCGTCAATGAGTCGAATACTTCGGGTCGGGGGCATGGTGCCCCTGACCACTATCGACTATCCGGGACAGCTCGCCTGCGTGCTGTTTTGCCAGGGGTGCGCCTGGCGTTGTCGTTACTGTCATAACCCGCAGCTGATTCCCCCTCGAGGCAGTGAGGAAGTGGATTGGCGGCGGGTGTTGGCGTTTCTGCAACGTCGTCAGGACCTGCTCGATGCGGTGGTGTTCAGCGGCGGTGAACCCACTTTGCAGGACGGCTTGCCCGGCGCCATGGATGAAGTGCGGGACATGGGATTTCGCATCGGCTTGCACAGCGCCGGGATCAAACCTGCTGCCTTCGCAAAGGCACTGTCTGGTGCGGATTGGGTCGGTTTCGACGTCAAGGCGTTGCCCGAGGATTGCCAGGCCATCACCCGGGTCGAGGGCAGTGGAACGGCTAACTGGCGCAGCCTCGAGCATCTGCTGGCCAGTGGTGTGGACTACGAATGTCGCACCACCGTGCATTGGCATCTGTTCAAGCCGGCGCGTCTGTTGACGCAGGCAAAACGCTTGAATGCACTCGGCGTCAAACGCTTTGCCGTGCAACTGGTTCGCACCGAGCGGATGTTCGATCCGCTGTTGCCGAGCGTTTCGGCGCAAGCCTTGCTGCCAGAGTTGTGGGAGGCCATGCGCGAGTTGTTCCCAGTCTTCGTGTTAAGAAATGGAACCCTGTAGGAGCGAGCTTCAGTGAACGCCAATCCCACGGCCGGCCACAATCCCTTGTAGGAGCGGGCTTGCCCGCGAAGAGGCCGGCACATCCAACAGAAATATTGGCTGACCCGCCGCCATCGCAAGCTCGCTCCTACAGGGGGTTCAAGCCCAGCCCCAGAACTGCAACCACCAGCCAAACCCGATCAGGCCGTTGGCGAGGAACAGGCAAACGCCACCCGACACACACCGCGCCAGGGAAATACCTTCGCGTCTCAGCCGCTTCCAACCCAGTAGCAGGCTCCACCCCATGGCGGCCAGTAACAGGCAGGCCCTGGCGGGCTGTACCCACTCCAGCAGCAGACCTTCATAACGCAGTAATTTGACGGTGGTGGCCGACAGCCCGAGAAACAGTCCGGCACCCCCCAGAGGCGTGAGTGTCAGCGCCAGAGGCCAATACAGTGCGTGATCTCGCGCCAGTCGGGCCGTCAGTCGCAGGAGCAGTATCAATGCTGTGCCGAGCACGATCGAACTCAAACTCAAGTAAGCGACGATGCTGAAACCGTCGAGCCAACTGAAGCTGTCGTTGAGTTGCGGGTAATGGGTCAGCAACCACCAGGGGGCGTTGTCCCGTAAGGCCCAGAGCTGATTGTGTTCCACCAGCCACTGGGCCAGGTTTTGTTTGAGGGTGATAAACCATGGGCTGACTGTCCACTGAAACGCGCCCATGGCCAAGCCGATCACACCGAACAGCAGCAAGCG
This sequence comes from Pseudomonas sp. A-B-19, assembly GCF_019947515.1. NCBI lineage: Bacteria > Pseudomonadati > Pseudomonadota > Gammaproteobacteria > Pseudomonadales > Pseudomonadaceae > Pseudomonas > Pseudomonas sp. A-B-19. The sequence continues at coordinate 256,277 of NZ_JAGYGN010000004.1, read as the reverse complement.
TGTATCCCAAGGGGACAGCGTCTGCGCGGTTGCGTGAAGAATCTCCTGATTGCTGGAGCGGGCAATCAGTTGAACTGCACCGCGTTGCCCGCTGCAGCGTCCGCAGGCGTGGCAATCACTGGCGCCTTGCAGGCGGCGGATATCGAGCAGGGGGGCGCAGTTGGGTGGCGGCAGGCGTGGCGCGGGATTCTCTATCCAGCGTTGTTCATCGACGTGAAAGTGCACAGGGGCCAACCGGGCAAGCAGGGCGAAAACGCCGCTGACCGGGCACAGGTAACGGCACCAGACCCGCTTGCCCCGGGCGAACAACAACCCGACGATGACCGCTGCGACGGTCGAGCCACCCAGAATCAACAGTGCGGCCTGGGCATAGTCATAGACGCTGATCAACTGGCCGTAGAGGGTCGTCAGGCAGAACGCCAGTGTGGGCCAGCCGCCCCAGCGTAACCAGCGCGGCACACCCAGGCCTTTACCGTAATGGCTGGCCCATTCGCTGAGCGAACCTTCCGGGCACAGAACGCCACACCAGAGTCGGCCGAAGCACACCATCGACAGCAACACGAACGGCCACCAGATTCCCCAGAATAGAAACTGCGCGAGCAAGGTCAGGTTGTCGAGTATCCGTGCCTGGCTGTCCGGCAACGGCAGCAGCGCCGGAGTCACCAACAGCACTGTGTAAAACAGTACGACAGCCCACTGCACCGTACGGATGACGGGCGCATGGCGACGCATCCCGTCACCCAGGCGCTGGAGCCATCGATTGTGCCGGCTCAGTTCAGGCATGGGACTTTTTCCGGTGCGCGTTGGCGTAGCCAGGCGCTGGCGACCAGCCAGTAACCGACCCATACCAGTAAAGTCATGCCGCTGGGCGTTGCGCGATAACCGACCAAGCCGGCTAAAAAACCACCCAATCCATGGCTGTCGCTCAGCAACAGGCTGCTGTTCCAAAGCGATTCGCCTGCGAGGCTGTAAATCACCTCCGGCAAATCCAGGGCGAGCAGTTGGCCGCCGATTCGTTCGGTGCCGCTGACCAGCAACCCCGCGCCGAGCATGAGCAAGATGACTTCGCTGATGGCAAAGAATCGTTGCCATGAAATGAAGCGGCGACTGCTGTGCAGCAGCGTCACGGTCAGCGCGGACAACACCAGCCCCGACACGCCGCCGACGGCAAACAAACCAAGCTGCGGACCTCGCAACCGGGCGCCGGCGCCATAGAGAAATACCACCGTTTCGCTGCCTTCGCGGCTGATCGCGAGCATGGCCAGCAGTAGTAGACCTGCGCCTCCTTGGCGGGCCAGGTGGCTATCGGCGTGCCGTCGCAAATCGTGGTTGAGGGTGCGCCCGTGGCGGTGCATCCAGCCGACCATCTGCACCATCAACAGGCTGGCAAACAGTGCGAGTGCAGCCTGGAACCATTCACTGGCCGACCCGCTCATGGCCTCACCGGCAAACAGGATCAACACCGCCAGCAAGCCCGAGAGCAGCAACCCCAGCACCACCCCCGTCCAGAGGTATTTGACCAGACGATTGCCTTGGCTTTGCTGGCTGGCCCAGGCCTGGAGAATACCGATCACCAGCAACGCCTCGACGCTTTCGCGCCAGACGATGAACATTGATTGATTCATGGAAGCTCCGTGCGCTAACAGGTTATTTCGCGAGGATGCCGCCCTCGGGCAATTGCGGGTTGAACTCGTCGAAAAATGGATAGTGACCGGGCTTGAGCGGATGAATGACGACGAAGGTCGTCACGCCCGGCGACAGTACTTTTTCAACCCGCAATGGCGTGCTCTCGAACTCGGCCGGCCCCTGACCGCTATTTTTCAGGACGATCTTGAAGCGCTGTCCGGCGGGAACCTCGAGCAAGGCAGGGGCGAAGTGACCATCGCGCAGGGTCAGTTCGTAGCTCGGCAACTCGGCATGGGCCGTCAACGGCGCCGCTGCTGCGGCCACGATCAGCCAGGCAAGATGCAGACGCTTCATTCAATAGCCGCCTTTTTTACCGATGCCGGCGTAGATGAACTCGTAGTGCAGTTCGCAGCGTTCGAACCAGGGCGCTACACCGGTTTCCTTATCGGTATGACGCCCGAGGGAGCCGTGACCGGTGGGTGGCAGCACGGTGAAAGTCAACCGATATTGGCCCGGCCCCAGCAGCTTCACATTGTCGCCATAGTGCGGGCCGTCATTGGCGACCATGGCATGGAAGTCACCCTTGATTTCGTCCGGGTTACCCACTCTGCTCAAGTTGAACGAGACATTGAGGTAAGGCACGAAACTGCCTTCCTGAAAGCCCTGTCGATTGTCCGCGGTGGCCCGAATGTCGGCTTCCAGGTGAACATCGGAATCGACAGTAGCCCGCATCATGCCGGCCGGGGCCATCTCGATCGGTTGCAGATACACCGCCCCGACTTCCAGCCCCTGACACAGCTGTGGTTCCCCGATCGGGTATTCCTTTGCGTGAGCCAGCGGTACGAGCAAGAGCAGGGCGAGTGAGAGGTGGGTACGCATAATGTCTTCCTGAGCACTGAGGAGTAGGAACCCGAGTCTAGGAAGCTTTGCTGCGAACAATAATGATTGTTGTCAAGTTTTGAGCAATTAAACCGATGGCTCGGGCTTGATATCCATCAAGGAGGGTTTTGCACAAAGGTTGTAGGTTGCAAGAGCGCCTCTCAATGATCGGAGATCGAAATGGCCAAGAATTTCCCCGTCAACCCCAAGCACCCCGAGCGCATCTGTTGGGGATGCGACCGGTATTGTCCGGCCAAGTCCCTGGCATGCGGCAATGGCTCGGAGCGTACGATGCATCCGGCCGAGATGTTCGGAGAAGATTGGCATTCGCCTGGCGACTGGGGCATCGAGCCCTTCATCGCCACAGACAGGGCAGCGGACGATGGTAGTGAATAACCCTGCGTCGCTGCCTGAGAAGTACAGGGACAAGGGACCATTCGAAAAACTGGCCGCTGGTCGAAAAGCAAGACTTCATCCAGGGTGTGGGCTGAAGTGTCGGCCGGCAGGTTTTTCCAAACCCCGGAAACGACAAAGCCCTGAATAATCAGGGCTTTGTCGTATAAAGATGGCGGAGGCGATGGGATTCGAACTCATGGACCTGTTACAGTCGACGGTTTTCAAGACCGTTGCCTTAAACCACTCGGCCACACCTCCGTTTGCGTTGCGGGCGCCATAATACCTGAATGAAACACACTGTCAAACTCTCTGCGTAGCTTGTTACAGAGCGTCTGTTATGATCTTTGCGACTGAACGTTTCAAACCAACAGGAGTGTCGCCATGCGCGAACAGGATTACGCAGTTAATAACAGCGTGCAGGCTGAGCAGCTAGAGGTTAGCCGCGTCCTGCGCAACACATACGGCTTGCTCGCCCTGACCCTGGCATTCAGCGGTGTGACGGCCTACGTTGCCCAGCAGATGCGTGTTGGCTACCCGAACATTTTCGTGGTGCTGATCGGCTTCTACGGTCTTTTCTTCCTCACCAACAAACTCCGTGATTCGGCCTGGGGCCTGGTGTCGGCATTTGCCCTGACCGGTTTCATGGGTTTCCTGCTGGGCCCGATCCTCAACCGTTACCTGGGTATGCAGGGCGGCGCTGAAGTGGTCAGCTCGGCGTTCGCGATGACGGCGCTGGTGTTTGGCGGTCTGTCGGCGTATGTGCTGATCACCCGCAAGGACATGAGCTTCCTCGGCGGCTTCATCACGGCAGGCTTCTTCGTGCTGCTGGGTGCGACGCTGGCGGGCATGTTCTTCCAGATCAGCGGCCTGCAACTGGCGATCAGCGCAGGTTTCGTGCTGTTCTCCTCGGTCTGCATTCTGTTCCAGACCAGCGCCATCATTCATGGCGGCGAGCGTAACTACATCATGGCCACCATCAGCCTGTATGTATCGATCTACAACCTGTTCATCAGCCTGTTGCAGCTGTTCGGCATCATGGGCCGCGATGATTGATCGTCGGCATTAAATGAAAAACCCGCTTCGGCGGGTTTTTTATGATCTGGAATTCAGGGTCACTCCACAATGACGATGCTGCCGTCGGCTTGCTGGCGGTAGATGGTGTAGGGCAGCAACAAGGTGTCGAGCGCGCCGGAGATGACCACGTCGATCAGCACAATGGCGGGGGCACTATCATGCACCTGCGCATCGCGGCCTTTTTCCAGGGGGGCATTCAGCGTGCAGAAGTCGTAGGTCACGCCGCTGTAGATTCGCGGTACCGCGCCGCAATAACTCTTGTGGTCCCTGAGGCTTTTTGCAGCCACTTCGTCACCGCGCACAACCGTTTGAATCGTGCCGCAACCCGCCAGCAGCATCGCCACGAGTAGCATCGCCTGAATTTTCATACCGTCAATCCTTCGCCGGAAACCGCCAATCTACTTAAGTCTGAAGCAGATATCACTCACGCCATGGGTGGCAACCGGCGCTTGACCGGGGTTTTCTTGACGATCGCCGTATTGGTTTCAGCGTGGGTGTTGAGGCGGTCGAGCAGGGTGTCCAGTTGTTCCATCGAGCGCACATGCAGGCGCGCGATGAAGCAGTCGTCGCCGGTGACCTTGTCGCACTCGGTGAATTCGGGAATGGCCATGATTTGCCGTTCCACTTCCTGCAATTGACCCGGCAACGGGCGAATTCGCACGATGGCCTGGAGCTGATAGCCAAAGCATTTCGGGTCGATTTCAACGGTGTAGCCCTTGAGCACGCCACGCTCTTCCAGGCGGCGCAGACGCTCGGCGACGCTGGGGGAGGACAGGCCGCTGATTTGCGCCAGGGCCTTGAGCGAGCGTCGCGAGTCTTCCATCAGCGCCGTGATCAGCACCTGGTCGATGTCATCGGTCATGGCGAAATCCTCTGTTAGGCATTTTTTCGAAATGGCCTTTATAAAAAAGGCAGATCTCGAGTTTAGCCTGCTTTTTGCTCTGGAGTAGCCCCTGGGTGCATTGGCATACTTTGGCCACAAACACAGGAGTCTGATGATGGACAAATCCCTACGCCGCGGTTCGTTCGAAATGACGGCCGCCATGCTGATCTCCGGCACCATCGGCTGGTTCGTGCTGGTGTCCGGGCAACCGGTGCTGGATGTGGTGTTCTGGCGCTGCCTGTTCGGTGCCGGCACCTTGCTGTTGATTTGTGCGGCCTTCGGCTTTCTGCGCCCCGGCATTCTGACCCGCACGACCTTCCTGCTGGCGGTGCTCAGCGGTGTGGCGATTGTCGGCAACTGGGTGCTGTTGTTCGCGTCCTATTCCCGGGCGTCGATTGCCATCGGCACTGCCGTCTATAACGTCCAGCCGTTCATGCTGGTCGGGCTGGCGGCGTTGTTCCTCAACGAAAAGATCACCGCGCAGAAGCTGGCCTGGCTGGGCGTGTCGTTTCTCGGGATGCTGGCGATTGTCAGCGCCCATGGCAGCCAGGGCGAGAGCGGCAGCGATTACTTGTTGGGCATTGCCCTGGCCTTGGGTGCGGCGTTTCTCTATGCGATTGCCGCGTTGATCATCAAGCGTCTGACCGGTACCCCGCCGCATTTGATCGCGCTGATCCAGGTCAGCACGGGCGTGTTGTTGCTCGCGCCATTCGCGCATTTTTCCGCACTGCCCCAGGCACCGAGCGCGTGGGCCAGCCTGGTGACGCTGGGCATGCTGCACACCGGTGTGATGTACGTGTTGCTGTACGGTGCGATTCAAAAGCTGCCGACTGCGCTGACGGGGGCGCTGTCCTTCATTTACCCGATCGCGGCGATTTTCGTCGACTGGTTTGCCTTTGGCCATCGCCTGGAGCCGCTGCAATGGATCGGCGTCGCGGCGATTCTGCTGGCCGCTGCCGGCATGCAACAAGGCTGGTCGCTGAAGTTTCGGCGCATGGTGACGCCGTAACCCGCTGGCCAGGCGTCAGATGTTCCAGCGCGGCGCATTACCGGCCAGTCGCTGGCGCATCTGGCCGATGTTGGCGGCCAGTTGTTGAGTCAGCAGGCGATAACCGTCCAGTGTGTTGTAGACCGGCGCATCGAGGCTGACCAGCGGTACATCCACAGGGCGACTGAGCCGCTGGACCGCACCGGATTTCAACGCCCGGGCCATGCCGATCAATTGCACGCGAATCTGTCGATGCTCGGCTTTCAATGCCGTTTGCATCAGCGACATCGCCTCGAGGTCATTGGCATCCGGGCGGGTGTTGCCGAGGATTTCCAGGGTACTGACGCACATGCGCAGATTGCGCTGGATGGCATCCAGCTCGGTCATGGAAATCTTCACCTCCTTGGACACCGATGGCATCAACGAGCGAAGTTGCACCATCACCGCGTTCAGGCGGGTCATGAGCTTGAGGTGTTCGTCGGCAGTGATGGCCTGGCCGTCAATGATGCGCCCGTAGATTTTCGCGCAATCACGCAGCGCATCGGCCAGGTTGTAGCGCCAGGAATACACCGCGTACAGCGGCAGGGCGAAGGAAAACGCCAGGGCCAGGGCAATGCCGATCAGGATATCCACCCCGCGCCACAAGCCATCGGTGACCGGGTTGTCGCCGTGCCCGGCGACGATGAACACGGTGATCGCCGACAGCAGCGCGGTGTAACCACCCTTGCCGATGGCGTGATACGAGAAAAAACCGCAGACCACCGACATCGCGAAATAGGTCAGCCACAGCATCCCGAGCCAGGCCTGTTGTGCCACCAACGCCAGGCCGACACCGGCGCCAATCAAGGTGCCAATGGCACGCTCGGCGGCTTTTTTGCCGATGTTGCCGTGATGCTGCAAGCCGCCGATCACCACCAGCATCGTCACCGACGCCCATTCACCGTGGGGCAGATGGATACCGGTGGTCAGCAGGATGGTCGCCAGCAACCCGAGCGACACCCGCACCGCGTGGATCACCCGGGCATGGCGGTAGCGCCGGTACGGGTCCAGCAACGGACGCAGCAGTCGGCGCAGCAGCGGTGGCAGTCGATGGGTTCTGGATGTATTCAGGCCGGCTCTCCTCAGAAGATGTAGTCGGTGGTCAGGAAGCTCGAACTGCGGCCGCTGATGATCTCGCTGATCAGGTCCTTGTTGGTCTCCTGGAATTTGGTGGCCACCAGGGTACGGATCGAAAACACCCGCAGTGCGTCATGGACTGACAAGGTGCCTTCGGCGGAGTTCTTGCGACCATTGAAGGGGTAGGTATCCGGGCCGCGCTGGCATTGGGCGTTGAGGTTGATGCGCCCGACCTGATTGGCGAAGGTGTCCACCAGCCGGCCGACCGCCACCGGGTTGGTGCCGAAGATGCTCAACTGTTGGCCGAAGTCCGACTCCAGCACGTAGTCGATCACGGTATCCAGATGACGGTACGGCACGATGGGGATGACCGGGCCGAACTGCTCTTCCTGATAAACGCGCATCTGCGGCGTGACCGGGTACAACACCGCCGGGTAGAAGAACGACGCACGAGCCTCACCACCGTTGGGGTTGACCACTTTGGCGCCTTTGCTTTCGGCGTCAGCTACTAGAGAATGCAGATAGTCGACCTTGCCCGATTCCGGCAGGGGTGTCAGGGATACGCCACTTTCCCAGGGCATGCCGGGTTTGAGGTTGGCGAGCCTGGCATTGAATTTGTCGATGAAGGACTCGACCACGTCTTCGTGGACAAACAGGATCTTCAGCGCGGTGCAGCGTTGGCCATTGAATGACAGCGAGCCGGTCACCGCTTCACTGACCGCGTTGTCCAGATCCACTTCCGGCAGGACGATGCCTGGGTTTTTCGCATCCAGGCCCAGCGCCGCGCGCAAACGGTGGGGTCTCGGATGGAGTTTTTTCAGGTCGCTGGCGGCTTTGTTGGTGCCAATGAAGGCAAAGATGTCGATCTTGCCGCTGGCCATCAACGCACTGACCGTCTCGCGGCCGCTGCCGTAGATGACGTTGATCACCCCGGCCGGAAAGCTGTCGCGGAAGGCTTCCAGTAGCGGGCGAATCAGCAGCACGCCGAGCTTGGCCGGCTTGAACACCACGGTATTGCCCATGATCAGCGCCGGGATCAGCGTGGTGAAGGTTTCGTTCAACGGGTAGTTGTAAGGCCCCATGCACAGGGCCACGCCCATCGGCACGCGACGGATCTGGCCGAGGGTGTCCTGTTCCAGTTCGAAACGGCTGGAGCGGCGGTCGAGTTCCTTCAGCGCGTTGATGGTGTCGACGATGTAGTCGCAGGTGCGGTCGAACTCCTTTTCCGAATCCTTGAGGTTCTTGCCGATTTCCCACATCAGCAGCTTGACCACGGCGTCGCGCTGCTCGCGCATGCGCCCCAGGAAGGTTTCGACGTGCTGGATGCGTTCGGCCACGCGCATGGTCGGCCACAATCCCTGGCCCCGGTCATAAGCACGGACGGCAGCGTCGAGGGCGGTCAATGCGGTCTCGGCATCGAGCAGCGGCGTGCTGCCGAGGATCACTTGTTCGTCGCCATTGGCGCCGGTCAGGTACACCGGGCTGCGGACCTGGGCCAGTGGCCCGTTCCAGGTTCTCAGTACGCCATCAACCAGGTACTCACGCTGCTCGGACTGGCCGTCAAGGCGGTACTTTTCCGGGATGTCGGCGGGGCTCGGGAACAGGTTCTGGAGAATATTGGCTGTGGTCATGTCGCTACCCCTCTGGATTGGATAATGCACTGATGAATCGTTTTAGCAGACCTCAGCAACCCTTGTCATGACTCATTTCAGCGTTTGCCGCACAGCGTGAAGGATCGCGGATTCATCGACCCCAGCAGTCATGGTCTCGGAAGTGCTGCTTGTTGGCCCCCGATGCCCTCAACCCGATCAACTGAAAAGCCTAGCCTTTGTTTGGCCTTGGTGGGGTGCGTCTTTGCGGCGTTGCTGGCCTCTGACGGCACACAAATCCTCGTACTGCGGTTAAACTCCATGCTCTTTTTCAAGGAGTTCATATGAGCTATTACCAGCCGGGCATTCTCGCCGCCCCCGTTCCGCCTCAAGCCCGCCATATGTTCTTCGTCCTCGAATCCATCGAGGCATTGCCGGTCGCGCTCGACAACTTGATGCAACTGGTGGACGGGAAATCGGCTGTCGTCGGCTTCGGTGAATCGCTGGTCAATGCGCTGCACGCTCAGATCGATGGCCTGCGAACCTTTCCGGCGTTGACCGGTGTGGGCGTCGACAATCCGTCGACCCAGCACGCGCTCTGGTGCTGGCTGCACGGTGAAGACCGTGGTGAGCTGCTCAATCGCAGTAACGCCATCGAAGCGGCAGTGGCCCCGGCGTTGCGTCTGGTGCAGATGAACGAAACCTTCCGCCACATGACCGGTCATGACCTGACCGGCTACGAAGATGGCACCGAGAATCCCCAAGACGAAGCCGCTGTCGCCGCCGCCCTGGTGGGTGAAGGTGCCGAGGGGCTGGTCGGTGGCAGCTTTGCCGCGATCCAGCAGTGGCAGCATGACTTGAAAGGTTTCCATGGGCTGTCGGCGGATGAAAAGGACAACATCATAGGTCGGCGTTTGAGCGATAACGAAGAGATCGACGACGCGCCGGTTTGCGCCCACGTCAAACGCACCGCCCAGGAAAGCTTTGCGCCTGAAGCCTTCGTGGTGCGCCGTTCGATGCCGTGGATCGAAGGCGACCGTGCCGGGCTGATGTTCCTGGCCTTCGGTTTTTCCCTCGACGCCTTCGAAGCCCAACTGCGCCGCATGAGTGGCCTGGAAGACGGCATCACCGACGGTTTGTACCGCATCAGCCGTCCGGTCACCGGTGGCTACTACTGGTGCCCGCCGCTCAAGGACGGTCGACTGGACTTGCGCGCTTTGCGCATTGGCTGATCCCTCAGACCACAGCCCCTGTGGGAGCAAGCTCGCTCCCACAGGGGCTGTGGTGAATCTAACCTTATGCGCATTCGGTATTTCTCAAGCGTGTCATAGCCTCTCTAAGATCACGTCATAACTCGTTATAACAAGTGATCTGCCATGACCGATAACGTTCTATCCCTGAGCAGCGTTCCGTTGCACACTCAGCTGCGAGACGTGCTGCGTACCCGCATCCTCGACGGTAAATATCCGCAAGACAGCCAGATGCCTTCCGAAAGCGAGCTTGGCGCGTTGTTCAAGGTCAGCCGCATCACCGTGCGCCAGGCCTTGGGTGACCTGCAGAAGGAAGGGCTGATCTTCAAGATTCACGGCAAAGGCACCTTCGTCGCCAAACCGAAAACCTTCCAGAACGTCAGCACCCTGCAAGGCCTGGCCGAGTCCATGACCGGTCGCGGCTATGAGGTGATCAACCGCCTGCGCAGCTTCAAGTTCATTGCCGCCAACAAGCTCGTCGCCGAGCGTCTGCAGGTGGCCGAAGGCGAGGTCGTGGCGCAGATCAAACGGGTGCGCCTGATCAATCGAGAGCCGATTTCCCTGGAAATCACTTACCTGCCCAAGGCCATTGGCGAGCGCCTGGAAAAAGCCGACCTGGTCACCCGCGACATTTTCCAGATTCTGGAAAACGACTGCGGTCTGACCCTGGGGCACGCCGACCTGGCCATCGATGCAGTACTGGCCAACAGCGACCTGACCCGGGCGCTGAACGTCGAACCCGGCTCGCCGATCATGCACATCGAACGCTTGACCCACGATGCCGAAGGTTGGCCGCTGGACTTCGAACACCTTTACTACCGTGGCGATGCCTTCCAGTACCGCCTGCGGATCGACCGGCAAAAAGGGGAGCAGGCATGACGCGCAGTACGTTGGAGCAGGAATACGACATCGTCGTGATCGGCGGCGGCACTGCCGGCCCCATGGCGGCGATCAAGGCCAAGGAACGCAACCGCGACCTGCGGGTGTTGTTGATCGACAAGGCCAACGTCAAGCGCAGCGGCGCGATCAGCATGGGCATGGACGGCCTGAACAACGCGATCATTCCCGGCCACTCGACGCCGGAGCAATACACCAAGGAAATCACCATCGCCAACGACGGCATCGTCAATCAGGCTGCGGTGTACGCCTATGCCACCCACAGCTTCGAAACCATCGAGCAACTGGACCGCTGGGGTGTGAAATTCGAGAAGGACGAAACCGGCGACTATGCAGTGAAAAAGGTTCACCACATGGGCGCCTACGTGTTGCCGATGCCGGAAGGGCACGACATCAAGAAAGTCCTGTATCGGCAGTTGAAGCGCGCGCGGGTGAGCATCACCAATCGCCTGGTCTGCACCCGATTGCTGACGGACGAAGAGGGCGCAGTCAACGGCGTGATGGGCTTCGACTGCCGCACCGCGGACTTCCATGTGATCAAGGCCAAGGCGGTGATCCTCGCCTGCGGTGCCGCTGGACGCTTGGGGTTGCCATCCTCGGGCTACCTGATGGGCACCTACGAGAATCCGACCAATGCCGGCGACGGCTTCTCGATGGCCTACCACGCCGGAGCCGAGCTGGCGAACCTGGAATGCTTCCAGATCAACCCGCTGATCAAGGATTACAACGGTCCGGCCTGCGCCTACGTCACTGGTCCCTTGGGCGGCTACACCGCCAACAACAAGGGTGAGCGCTTCATCGAGTGCGACTACTGGAGCGGGCAGATGATGTGGGAATTCCACCAGGAGCTGGAAAGCGGCAATGGCCCGGTGTTCCTCAAACTCGATCACCTGGCCGAGGAAACCATCCAGAACATCGAGCAGATCCTGCACAGCAACGAGCGTCCGAGTCGCGGCCAGTTCCATGCCAATCGCGGCACTGACTACCGCACGCAGATGGTCGAGATGCACATCTCCGAAATCGGTTTTTGCAGCGGGCATTCGGCATCGGGGGTGTGGGTCAACGAGAAGGCCGAGACCTCGGTCAAGGGCTTGTACTCGGCCGGTGACATGGCCGCCGTGCCGCACAACTACATGCTCGGCGCGTTCACCTACGGCTGGTTCGCCGGCCACAACGCAGCGGATTTTGTCGCCGGGCGTGAGTTCTCTGCGCTGGATGCTGCGCAGATCGAAACCGAAAAACAACGGGTCTACGCGCCGCTGGACCGCGAACACGGCCTGCCACCGGCCCAGGTCGAGTACAAGCTGCGGCGCTTCGTCAACGACTACCTGCAACCGCCGAAAGGGACCAGGAAGATGCAAATCGGCCTGCAACGCTTCAGCGACATCCAGCGCGATCTCGACCAGATCAAGGCCCACAACGCCCACGAGCTGATGCGCGCCATGGAAGTCAGCATGATCCGCGACTGCGCCGAAATGGCCGCCCGCGCTTCATTGTTCCGCGCCGAAAGCCGCTGGGGGCTTTACCACTATCGCGTCGATCACCCGCAACGCAACGACCGCGACTGGTTCTGTCATTGCCACCTGAAGAAAGACCCAAACGGTTTGATGAGCAGTTTCAAGAAAGCCGTCGAGCCTTACATCATCGCGCTGGATGCCGACGAGATGCAGGCCTACGACCGGTTGCGGGTCGGTGCCGACGCGGCTTGATGCGACTACAAAAGAGAGACCGAACATGGCTTACCAACCCCAGGAAATCTTCTTTCGCTCCAACGCACCAGTCACGGTCGATGAAGACAAATGCATCGCCCACAAAGGCTGCACAGTGTGCGTCGACGTCTGCCCGATGGACCTGCTGGCGATCAACCCGGCCACGCAAAAGGCCTACATGGCCTTCGATGAGTGCTGGTACTGCATGCCCTGTGAAAAGGACTGCCCGACGGGCGCTGTGAAAGTCGAGATTCCGTACTTATTGCGGTAACCGCTTTTGTAGGCGCTGGCTTGCCAGCGAAGACAATTTCAAATTCAACCTTGTTGTACCTGACACACCGCTTTCGCCGGCAAGCCGGCTCCTACAGTGGTTTGTTCAGGGCTTTAAATCCAGAAAACACCCAGAAACCTAATGTAGGAGCTGGCTTGCCAGCGAAGACGCCAGAACAGACAACCCAAAACGCCATCCGGCCACCACCGGACGCCTGATTCACAACACCCCTCGTTTCCCACCACGCCCTGATCGTGGCGGAGACGAACATCCTATAAATGATTCGAGGGGAAACACTCATGATGTTGCGTGCAGCTTTGGCCGGTCTGGTACTGGCTTCATTCACCCTGTCGGCCTCGGCCGAAACCATCCGCATTGCCATCGGCACCCAGGACACCACCATCAACTGCGCCGCCGGCGGATTGTTGATTCGCGAACTCGGGTTGCTGGACAAATACCTGCCCCACGATGGCCCCTACAAAGATGCCCAATACGAGGTGCAGTGGAAAAACTTCACCAGCGGCGCGCCCCTGACCAATGAGATGGTGGCCGGCAAACTCGACTTCGGCGCCATGGCCGATTTCCCCGGCGCGTTCAACGGCGTGGCGTTCGAAACGGCAGGCAAGCACAGCCTGTTCATCAGCGTGCTGTCGGGCAGCATCAAGGGCAGCGGCAACGGCATCGTGGTGCCAAGCGCATCGGGCGTGCAGTCGCTGGCAGAGCTCAAGGGCAAGACCATCTCCGTACCGTTCGCTTCCACCGCCCATGGCATGCTGCTGCGCGCCGTGGCGGCCCAGGGCTGGGACCCGCTCAAGGATGTGAACATCATCGCCCAGCCGCCGGAAGTCGCCGGCTCCGCGTTGCAGGCCGGCAAGATTGATGCTCACGCCGACTTCGTGCCCTTCGCCGAACTGTTCCCCAGCCGGGGTTTCGCCCGCAAGATTTATGACGGCGCCCAGGCCAGTGCGCCGACCTTCCACGGCACGCTGGTCGATCAGGCCTACGCGAAAAAGTACCCGGAAATCGTCGTCGCTTACCTGCGGGCGAGTATCGAAGCCAACCAGCTGTTGGCGGCTGAGCCGGAGAAATACAGCGAGTTGATCGCCAAGGTCACCGGGGTCGATGCCGAGGTCAATTACCTGTTCCATGGCCCTCTCGGTGTGCAGACCCGCGACCTGAGCTGGAAGCCGGAATACCGTCAGGCCGTGGGCACCGCCATCGATACCCTCAAGTTGTTGAAGAAGGCCGATCGCGGTCTGGATCTCAACACCTTCATCGACGACCAATACATCCGCGCCGCCTTCAAGGCCTCGAACCTGGACTACAGCGCGCAGCTTGCGAATTACCGGCAGGCGCCGCTCAAGGCCGTCGATGCCGCCAGCGGCCAAACCATCAGCGACTTCAGCCACGTGGCGGAAATCTGGGTGCGTGGCGAGCCGAAAATCCGCCAGTACGCCTCGGCGCAAGCGGCGTTTGCCGCGCTGGCAGCCCTGAAGCAGGAAGGCAAGAACATCCGCGCGGTGTACGCCCAGGCCAGCGACAGCGGGATCAAGCTGCTGGCGGACCAGGCGTGGTTTGCCACCGATGGGAAAGGGCAGCTGAGTGCGTTCCTGCTCAAAGGCCAGGCCCAGCAGTTCGCCACGGCCCAGGGCGGCAAAGTCTTTGACTTTACCGATGCCACGGCCCAGGCCGTGGCCGTTCGCTAATCCCCAGAACACCACAATCCCCTGTGGGAGCGGGCTTGCCCGCGATGAGGCCAGACCAGTCGACATCGATGTCGTTTGACCCACCGCCATCGCGAGCAAGCTCGCTCCCACAGGATTCACGGGTTGAGAGGAATAATTGTGTACCGATCCTATTCACGCTGGATTCCAAGAGCCGCCTCCTTGCTGCTCTGTCTCATATTCTGGCAACTCGCCGCCAGCCACCACTGGAACCTTGGCCTCGTGACCTTCGCCAACGTCCCGACCCCCGTGGCGGTCATTGAAGCGGCCCACGGCCTCGGCGACTCCGGCAAACTCGGTCAACACCTGGGCAGCAGTCTCGGCCGGGTGTTCGCCGGCTACCTCGCGGCACTGTTCATCGGTGTGGCCCTGGGCCTGGCCATCGGTCGCTCGAAATGGGCCGAAGATCTGTTGCTGCCACCCCTGGAAGTGCTGCGTCCGATCCCGGCGGTGGCGTGGATTCCCCTGGCGATCCTGATGTTTCCCTCCTCGGAGCTGTCGATGGTGTTCATCACCTTCACCGGCGCCCTGTTCCCGATCCTGCTCAACACCGTGCACGGCGTCGAAGGCGTCGACCCACGGCTGATCGCCTCGGCGAAAAGCCTCGGGGCAGGGCGCCGGGCCATCCTGCTGGAGGTGATTCTTCCGGGCGCCGCGCCGAGCATCATCACCGGCCTGGCCATCGGCATGGGCACCTCGTGGTTCTGCCTGGTGACGGCGGAGATGATCTCCGGCCAATTCGGCATCGGCTATTACACCTGGGAGTCCTACACCATCCAGAACTACGCCGACATCGTGGTCGGCATGTTGCTGATCGGCGTGCTCGGCATGGGCAGCAGTCTGTTGATCAAGCGTCTGGGCGGGCTGTTCACACCCTGGCATCGACCGCGAGGAAAAGCCTGATGAGCGTTTTTCAACACATGGAAGGGCGTATCGATATTTACGGGCTGTCGATCAGCCTGGGCGAGGGCGACACTGCCTTCGAAGCGGTGCAGGGTCTCGACTGCCAGATCGAGCCGGGGCAGTTCGTGTGCATTCTCGGGCCGTCCGGTTGCGGCAAATCGACCTTGCTCGGCGCCCTGGCCGGTCACCTGCAACCGCGCACCGGCACGCTGAATGTCGATGGCGCGGCAGTGTCGAGCCCATCGCCCCAGCGCGGCATGGTGTTCCAGCAGCACACACTGTTTCCGTGGCGCACGGTGCGTGACAACGTGGCGTTCGGCTTGAAAATGCGGGGCGTCGGCAGGGCTGAACGGCACAAAGCAGCGGATGAAATCCTCGCCCTGGTGGGCCTCGAAGGTTTTGCCGGGCGCTGGCCCGACCAGCTCTCCGGCGGCATGCAGCAACGGGTGGAAATTGCCCGGGTGCTGATCAACCGTCCGCGCCTGCTGCTGATGGACGAACCCTTCGGTGCCCTCGATGCCCTGACCCGATTGAACATGCAGGAACTGCTGCTGGACATCTGGACGCGCATCCGCACCACCGTGGTGTTTGTCACCCATGACATCGACGAAGCGCTGTTCCTCGCCGATCGCTTGCTGGTCATGAGCTCGCGCCCCGGGCGGATCATCGAAGACCTGCGCCTGGATTTCCCTCGGCCGCGCAGCACCGATCTGGTGACCCGCCCTGAATTCTCACACCTCAAGCGTCATTGCCTCGAACTCCTGCGGCACGAAGACGGTCGGCAACTGCCGCGCCTGAACCCGCTCGGACTTCCTCCTGAAAACAAACTGCCGCGGTTTGCCCTATGACCTCACTATTCGATGTAACCGATAACGACGACATTCTGGCCCTGCAACCGCGCCTGACCGATGACGACCCCGGCGTGCGCCGGATCGCACTGATCGAACTGGCCGATCTCGAGGAGCCGGACGGCCTTCAGTGGTTGATCAATCGACTGGGCGAAGACCCGATTGCAGAGGTTCGCGCCGAAGCCGCGCGGTTGCTGGAAGCCTGGGAGGACGCGCCCGTGGTCGAAGCGCTGTGCCAGGCGCTGACCGATCCATCCCCGGCGGTGCAGGCGGCCGCTGCGCAAAGCCTCAGCCTGCTCAAGAGTGAAGCGGCGGGCCAGGTCATTCTGCCGTGGACCGGGCACGCCGACAGCGGTGTACGCGTCGCCGCGTTCAGGGCGTTGCGCGAGTTGCGTTGCCCCGATGCCGCCGAAGCGGCTGCCCGGGCACTGATTGATGAAAGCGCCAGCGTGCGCCGCGAGGCGGTGGGCGTGCTCGGCTGGCTCAAGCAACTCGATGCCTTGCCGGCACTGGCACGGCTGGCCAGCGCTGACCCGGACACTGAAGTTCGGCGTGCCGCCACCGGGGCGCTGGGCCTGGCGTCCGACGCACAGGTGCTGCCGGCCCTGCGCCAGGCCTTGCGGGACGCTGCCTGGCAAGTCCGCGAAGAAGCCGCCACCACCCTGGGCAAGGTCGGCCACCCCGACGCCGGCCCGGCCCTGATCGACGCCCTGGACGACGATTACTGGCAGGTGCGCCTGCGCGCCACCCGCAGCCTCGGGCGCTTGCGTTTTGCACCTGCGCTCCAAGCGCTGATCGACACCCTCGGCCACCGCATCAGCAACCTGCGCAAGGAAGCCGCGTTGGCCCTGGGCGAATTGAACGACCCAGGGGCCATTGCGGCATTGCAGGCCGCGCAGGACGACGGCGACCCTGAAGTGCGCAAGGCCGTGCGCATTGCCTTGAGCCAACTGCAATGAACCCGGTGGCGATTGGCAATTCCCGCAGCAAACAGCAGTTGCGCCTGAACTGGCCGGATGGTCGCGAGCAACTGCTGGATCATGCCGAATTGCGCCGGCAGTGTCCGTGCTCGCAGTGCCGGGCGTTTCGGTTGCGGGGGATGGCGCCGATGGTGGATGTGCGGGTTCAGGTGATCGAATTGCACTCGCAGGGATATGGCCTGCAACTGGTCTTCAGCGATGGGCATGAGCGGGGGATTTATCCGTGGGCGTATCTTGCCGGGCTTATCGACTGAATCGAATTCCATTCCTCATCGGGAGCTGTCGCGGTCTGCGGCAACTCCCCGTGTGCGCTTCCAGTTGATCATGTTGCGAATACAGGTTCAGTAGCAGCTCGGATAAACGCATCGTCCACAGTATTTACGCCATACCGACGCATGAACTCACTACCATTGGCAAAGCGATTGAAGCGTTGCTGGCTAATCATGTAAAAATAATCACAGTGGTTAATTACCTCATCAACATTGTGCGAGGAAACCAGAATAGCGGTGCCCTCCCTGGCTGCGCCGTGAAGGCATTGCCAAATATAGCTACGAAACTCTGGATCTACACCAGCAGTAGGCTCGTCAAGAATCACGAAGTCTGCAGAAATTGAAAGAAGAGACAGAGTAAAGAACCAGCGTGTCTCTCCGTAGCTGCATAGCGATGATTTTTTGTTCCATATGTCTTGGTATCGGTCAACTATCGAAGGACTCCACGCACTTAGTTTTTTCAGGGTTTTATCTTGTGTCATGGGCTCGCTTGATGACAGCGCAGTCACCATTTTAAAAATGTCACGCATGCGCAACGGTGGGGGAGTGGAGATGATTTGTGAAAGGTATAAAAAGTGATTGAAGTCGTTTTTTATGAACCCGGATTTTGCTTTTTTCAGGTCACAGACGATATCGAAAAAAGTTGTTTTTCCAGATCCATTGGGCCCCAGAATTCCGACAATGTCGCCTTGAGCAATCTCAAGAGATGCCTGGGTCAAGAGGGGCTTGTCTGTATAGGAGAAGTCAATGCTTTGCGCCGTGAATTTTTTCATCAGTATCGGCTCCATACGGGATTGATCCTTAGGTGCTTGAACGTTCTGTGCAGTACTGAAATAAATAGAATAGTGATTGCTGTCGTGATGAGTTTGTTGGATTCAAGGCCTTGCTCCATTATCTGGCTTGCAAGTGTCAGTGGGTTTGCGAGGTTCAAAGCGTCGGTGATGGGGTTTGATCTGCTGGCACTCATTGCTCCGAGGATCAACATGCAGAACGAAAAAATGGAAAGCAGAGTGTTCGAGTTCTGAAAATTGATCGGTAATAATGAAAAAACAGCTCCGATCGTGCAAAACATCATAAAGCAGATGTAAAAGCGTAGTGCGATATTCAGTAGTTCATTGATGGCATAGTTTCCAAATGGGAATCTGGTCGTTAAGTAAAAGGTTGCACAGTAAGATATCGATATTAACGAGTAGGCAATGAGATGTGATAAAAGAAAAATCAGTTTCGATTCCTTGGAGTAAATAAAGGATCGAGTGAATCCGCTTTCCCTTCTTCCGATTATGTAAAAGGCGAATCCGAATAATGCGACACTTGAAGAGATGTAGGCATAAAACCATGCCGAAATCGTAATGTAGTTGCTCGAAAAATAGTTTGGGTCTTGTCTGGTTGTTGCAAAAAAATAGAACATCGCACAAGGCGATATCATGATCCAGAATAAGGCGATGGGTTCTTTTAATTGTTCTTTTATGAATATTGATGTCAGGGAGAAAATTCTGGGTAGGATATTTTTACTCATCGAGTTGAACCTTTTAAGGTTTGTTGTTTTTATTTTGCTTTTATTTGCGGGAAGTGCCGCTTGGCATGAAGTGGTGCTGCAAGGATTAGTTGATTTTACAGTGGGATGCAAGCGAGAGAATTCTGTGTTGTAGGATGATTCCTGCATGTTTTTAAGATGCGTCCTGCATGATGTTAGGAACCTTAGTGGCTTGGTCTTGTTTTGGTGTGGATGGTTTTTAGCGCGGAAC
The DNA here is from genome assembly GCF_019947515.1 of Pseudomonas sp. A-B-19. Classification (NCBI taxonomy): domain Bacteria; kingdom Pseudomonadati; phylum Pseudomonadota; class Gammaproteobacteria; order Pseudomonadales; family Pseudomonadaceae; genus Pseudomonas; species Pseudomonas sp. A-B-19. The sequence continues at coordinate 237,130 of NZ_JAGYGN010000004.1, read as the reverse complement.
TGTGAAATTCCTTTTTGAAACTGTGTTTTAGTCTTCGGCAAGCAGAAATGATTTTCCTATGTTGAGTAGAATATTTCTGTAAGAGTAAATGTGCGTTTTGTACTTTTTTATGGATTTTTATTTTCTTGAAAGACTGATTTTTCTAGAAAGCCGACGAACGGTAGGGCATGTTTTTTGATCGTCCGTTCTGTTCGAGTAAGGAGCACTGGATGTTACGTTTGAACCTGCCTCCTGTAGCTGCCGCAGGCTGCGATCTTTTTGCTCTGGTCTCAAGAGATCGTAGCCTCGTTTCACTCGACAGCTCCTACAAGCCCTTGCCAGGAAAAAACCAAAAGAGTACAAATGTACTCCATGACGACTCTGACTCCCCGCCGTACCGCCATCCTGACCTTTATCCGCGATCGCATCGCCGAGCATGGCCAGCCTCCGAGCCTCGCTGAAATCAGCGAGGCGTTCGGTTTTGCCTCCCGCAGCGTGGCGCGCAAGCATGTGCTGGCGCTGAGCGAAGCCGGGTTTATCGAGGTCAACCCAAATCAGGCCCGGGGCATTCGCCTGCTCGGGCAGCCGCCGCGTCCCGAGTTGCTGGATATCCCGGTGCTCGGCCGGGTGGCGGCCGGTGCGCCGATCGGGGCCGATGCGGAGGTCCATAGCCGTCTGCTGCTCGATCCGTCGATGTTCTCGCGGGTGCCGGACTACATGTTGCGGGTGCGGGGTGACTCGATGATCGGGGACGGCATTCTCGACGGCGATCTGGTGGGCGTGCACCGCAGCCCCGAGGCCGTTAATGGCCAGATCGTCGTGGCGCGGCTCGACGGTGAAGTCACCATCAAGCGCTTCGAGCGGGTCGGCGATGTGGTTCGCCTGCTGCCACGCAACCCGGCCTACCAGCCGATCATTGTCGAGGCTGACCGGGACCTGGCCATTGAAGGCGTGTTCTGTGGCCTGGTGAGGCAAGGCTGATGGGTGCCGTCGTTGCGCTGGACACGTTGTTCAATGGCGGCCAGGTCTGGAAGGGCCGGCCTGCGCCACCGGCTGCCAGCCCGCAACCCACCGGGCATGCCGCGCTGGACGCCGCATTGCCCAGTGGTGGCTGGCCGGAGGCGGCGCTGACGGAAATCCTGTTGGCCGGGCAGGGCGTGGGCGAGTTGCAACTGGTGTGGCCGACGCTGGCACGGCTGTCGGCGGCGGGAGAGCGCATCGTGCTGGTGGCGCCGCCTTATGTGCCGTATCCCCTGGCGTGGCAGGGCGCCGGAGTGGATCTGCGTCAGTTGTCGATCATCCAGGCCAGTGAGCGCGATGCGCTGTGGGCGGCGGAACAATGCCTGCGTTCGGGCAGTTGCGGCGCGGTGCTGTGCTGGCCGCACAAAGCCGATGACCGCGCCTTGCGCCGCTTGCAGGTGGCGGCGGAAACCGGCCAGACCCTGGCCTTCGCCTATCGCCCCCTCGGTGAAGCGATCAACCCTTCGCCGGCGGCCCTGCGCATTGCCATCGATGCCCGGCCGGCACAACTGCGCGTGCTCAAGTGCCGCGGCGGCCTGGCCCGTTCGGCGCCGATTGCCTTCGCCGTGGGGCATTGAGGTTGCCATGCGCTGGGTCTGCATTGTTTTCCCGCAATTGGCGCTGGACGCGGTACTGCGCCAGCGCGCCGATCCCGATGAACCCCTGGCGTTGCTGACCGGCCCGGCCCAGCGCCGGGTGCTGCAGGCCGTCAACGACGCGGCGCGGGCGCTGGGTTTGCGTCCCGGCCAGTCCATGAGCGCGGCCCAGGCCTTGAGCAAAGGCTTTGTCACGGCCGAATACGACGCCGCTGAAATCGAACACTGGCAGCAATTTCTCGCCGCCTGGGCCTATCGCTTCAGTTCCCAGGTCAGCGTGCATTACCCCCGGGCCGTGGTGTTCGAGATCGAATCCAGCCTCGGCCTGTTCGGCGCCTGGCCACAATTCGAAGCGCTTTTGCGCCGTGAGCTCGGGGAGCTGGGGTTTCGGCACCGCATCGTGGCCGCGCCCAACCCGGTGGCGGCGCGGGTGCTGGCCAACGCCTATGACGGTCTGGTGGTCCCGAACGATCAAGCCTTGCAGCATCACCTGGGGCAAATGCCCGTCGACCGGATCGGCCTCGAAGCACCGGTCGCCACGGCCTTGTCGCGCATGGGCCTGCGCACCTTGAGCCAGGTGCAGGCGTTGCCCAGGCATAGCCTGGCCCGGCGCTTTGAAGCCCAGGTGCTCAAACATCTGGATACCTTGTTCGGCCAGCGGCGGCTGGCGCTGGCGTTTTACCTGCCGCCGGACCGCTTCGATGTGCGTATCGAACTCAACTTCGATGTGCAGTCCCATCAAGCCTTGCTGTTCCCGTTACGTCGGTTGACCGGCGACCTGTCGGCGTTCCTCTGCGGTCGCGACAGCGGCGTACAACGTTTCGACCTGCATCTGGAGCACGCCGGGTTACCGGACACCGTCATCAAGGTCGGCCTGCTCAGCGCCGAGCGGGATGCGGCGATGCTCTTCGAACTGGCCCGGGGGCGGCTGGAGCAGATCCAGGTCGAGGCACCGGTACGCGGTTTTCGCCTGCGTGCCGAAGACCTGCCGAGCTTTGTGCCCCAGCATCAGGAACTGTTCGACGACCGTCCGCAGCAGTCCTTGCCCTGGGAGCAACTGCGCGAACGCCTGCGTGCGCGGCTGGGGGATGACGCGGTGCATGGCCTGCGCTTCCAGGCCGATCACCGCCCCGAGTGCACGTGGCAGGCCAGTGCCGACAGCCAGCCTTGCGCGGTGCCGGCCGCCGTGAAACGGCCGGGTTGGCTGTTGACTGAGCCGCTGGCCGTGCATCAGGGCTCGGCGCGCATCCTCATGGGGCCGGAGCGTATCGAGTCCGGCTGGTGGGACGGCGGCGACGTGCGCCGCGACTATTACCTGATCGAAACCCGTGCCGGCCAACAGGGCTGGGCCTTCCGGGCGGTCGGTGAGGACGGCCCGTTGTGGTTGCAGGGCTGGTTCGCATGAGCATCGACTATGCCGAATTGCACTGCCTGTCGAACTTCAGTTTCCAGCGCGGTGCCTCCAGTGCCCTCGAACTGTTCCAGTGCGCGAAAAAGCAGGGTTATCAAGCCCTGGCGATCACCGACGAATGCACCCTGGCGGGCATCGTTCGCGCCTGGCAAGCGGCGAAGTCCGTGGAGTTGCCGCTGATCATCGGCAGTGAAATACGCATCGAGAACGGTCCGAAACTGGTGCTGCTGGTGGAGAACCTCGAGGGCTATCAGACGCTGTGTCGATTGATCACCCGCGCCCGGCGCCGCACGCACAAAGGCCAGTATCAGGTGCTGCGCGAAGACTTCAGCGAACCCTTGCCGGGGCTGTTGGCGTTGTGGGTGCCGGACGCTGTCGATGCCTTTGCACAGGGTCACTGGCTCAAGCAGGTCTTCGCCGAGCGCCTGTGGCTGGCCGTGCAGTTGCATCGCGGTCAGGACGATGCCCGGCGCCTGGACGGTCTGCTGACCCTGGCCAGGGCGTTGCGTATTCCTGCGGCCGCTTGCGGCGACGTGCACATGCACGTGCGCGGCCGGCGCGCCCTGCAGGACACCATGACCGCGATCCGTTATCACCTGCCCGTGGCCGATGCCGGGTTGCGCCTGCACCCCAACGGCGAACGCCATCTGCGCAGCCTCGACGTGCTGCAGGCGCTTTATCCGCCCGGCTTGCTGGCCGAAACGCTGAACATCGCCCGGCGCTGCATCTTTGATCTTGGTCAGTTGCGTTACCAGTACCCCCGCGAACTGGTGCCGCAAGGGCACTCGGCCACCTCGTGGCTGCGTCATTTGACCGAGGAGGGCATCCAGTGGCGCTGGCCAAAAGGGCCGAAAAGCGAAGTGCTGGGGCAGATCGACAAGGAGCTGCAACTGATCGCGGAGCTGGGCTATGAAAGCTATTTCCTGACGGTCCACGACATTGTCCGCTTTGCCCGCACCCAGCACATTCTGTGTCAGGGGCGCGGCTCGGCCGCCAACTCGGCGGTGTGTTTTGCCCTGGGCATTACCGAAATCGACCCGGATCGCACCACGCTGTTGTTCGAGCGCTTTCTCTCCAAAGAGCGCAACGAGCCGCCGGACATCGACGTCGATTTCGAGCATGAACGCCGCGAGGAAGTCTTGCAGTACGTGTTCCAGCGTTATGGCCGTGCCCGGGCCGCGTTGACGGCGGTGGTCAGCACTTACCACGCCGCCGGTGCGGTACGGGATGTGGCCAAGGCACTGGGCTTGCCGCCGGACCAGATCAATGCCCTGGCCGATTGCTGCGGTCACTGGAGCGATGAAACGCCCCCCGTTGAACGCCTGCGTGAAGGCGGTTTCGACCCTGAAAGCCCGGTGTTGCGTCGGGTGCTCAGCCTGACAGGGCAACTGATCGGCTTCCCCCGGCATTTGTCCCAGCACCCCGGCGGTTTCGTGATTTCCGAGCAGCCGCTGGACACTCTGGTGCCGGTGGAAAACGCCGCCATGGCCGAGCGCACCATCATCCAGTGGGACAAGGATGACCTCGATGCGGTCGGTTTGCTCAAGGTCGATATCCTGGCGCTGGGCATGCTCAGCGCGATTCGCCGATGTTTCGATCTGCTGCGCCGGCACCGGGGTCTGGACCTGAGCCTGGCGAGCATCCCGTCCGAAGATGCGGCCACCTACGAAATGATCGGTCGGGCCGACACCATCGGCGTGTTCCAGATCGAGTCCCGGGCGCAGATGTCGATGCTGCCCAGGCTCAGGCCGAAGACGTTTTACGATCTGGTGATCGAGGTCGCCATCGTTCGGCCGGGGCCGATCCAGGGCGGCATGGTGCATCCGTACCTGCGGCGACGGAACAAGGAAGAACCGGAGGCCTATCCGTCGCCGGAACTGGAAGTGGTGCTCAAGCGCACCCTCGGCGTGCCGCTGTTTCAGGAACAGGTGATGCAGATCGCCATCGTCGCCGCCGACTACAGCCCCGGCGAGGCCGACCAGCTACGCCGCTCCATGGCCGCCTGGAAACGCCACGGCGGGCTCGAGCCGCACAAGGAACGGCTGGCCGTCGGGATGAAAAAAAATGGCTACACCACCGAGTTTGCCGCGCAGATTTTCGAGCAGATCAAGGGTTTTGGCAGCTACGGTTTTCCCGAATCCCACGCGGCCAGTTTTGCCTTGCTGACCTACGCCAGTTGCTGGTTGAAATGCCACGAGCCAGCGGCCTTCGCCTGTGCGCTGATCAACAGCTGGCCCATGGGGTTCTACAGCCCGGACCAGATTCTGCAGGATGTCCGGCGTCATCATTTGCAGGTTCGCCCGGTGGACGTGCGCGCCAGTGACTGGGATTGCAGCCTGGAACCGATCAGCGATGCGCAACCGGCGATTCGCCTGGGCCTGCGCATGATCAAGGGCTTTCGTGAGGACGATGCCCGACGCATCGAGGCGGCCCGCTCCAAAGGCGCGTTTGTCGATATCGCGGACCTCGGCGAACGGGCGCGACTCGATGCCCGCGCCCAGGAGCAACTGGCCGATGCCGGTGCGTTGCGTGGTCTGGCTGGCGACCGGCATCGGGCACGCTGGGAAGTGGCCGGCGTACAAAAGCAGTTGGGTTTGTTCGCCGGCCTGCCGAGCCAGGAGGAGGACGTGGTGGCGTTGCCCAAGCCCACCGTGGGCGAGGACCTGCAAGCCGATTACGCCAGTGTCGGCACCACCCTCGGGCCGCATCCGCTGGCCCTGTTACGCGCTGAATTGAAGGCGCGGCGCTGCCGCAGTTCGAAGGAGTTGCTGGACGTCGAGCACGGTCGGCCAGTCAGCGTTGCCGGGCTGGTCACCGGTCGACAGCGCCCGGCCACCGCCAGCGGCGTGACGTTCGTCACCCTTGAGGACGAGTTCGGCAACGTCAACGTGGTGGTGTGGCGCGACCTGGCCGAGCGACAGCGCCAGGTGTTGGTCGGCTCGCAGCTGCTCAAGGTCGATGGACGCTGGGAAAAGGAGGGCCAGGTGCGGCATCTGATTGCCGGACGTTTGAGTGATTTGAGTGCGTTGCTCGATGGCATCACTGTGCGCAGCCGGGATTTTCACTGAAACACGCATTTCCCTGTAGGAGGCGGTGCATACTATGAAAGCCCAGAGGTTATTTGAATCAGCTATACCTCTATGAAACGAATAGCCTCCAGAATGCTCGAAACAGACGGGTGCAATTTACCGGGATAGAGCCAGCCGATGCAGTTTCTAGCGGATAGCCACGGGTGTGCCGGATGGAACGGTGAAATGGCCGGGCGCATTCGTGCGTTCGACTGGAGCCAGACCGAACTTGGCCCACTCGACTCATGGTCCAGGAGCCTGAGCAGTGCGGTGCAGTTGATGCTTGCCTCGCCGCTGCCGATGGTGATGCTCTGGGGGCAGTCCGGGTACATGATTTACAACGACGCCTACTCGAAATTCGCCGGTGGGCGTCATCCCTATCTGCTGGGTTCCACGGTGGAGCTGGGCTGGCCCGAAGTCGCCGATTTCAATCGCCACGTACTGGATACCTGCCTGGCGGGCGGCACCTTGTCCTATCGCAACAAAGAAATGGTGCTGCTGCGTGACGGGGTTCCGGAAGATGTCTGGATGGACCTCTACTACAGCCCGGTGGCTGACGATGACGGACGTCCGGCCGGGGTCATGTCCATGGTGGTGGAAACCACGGAGCGGGTGATATCCGAGCGCCGGCGACAAGTGGCTGAAGACGCTTATCGTGCGGATAACGAGCGGGTGCGCCTGGCATTGAATGCCGGCGCCTTGCTCGGTTCCTTTGTCTGGGACATCAAGACCGACGTGTTGTCGGGTGATGAGCGATTCGCTCGCACGCTCTCTTATCCAGCCGGGCATGACCTGAGCCACCTGTCACAGGAAATCGCCAAAGAACGGATCCATCCGGACGACCGCAGCTGGGTCCGGGAACGGCTCACACTGTCGGTCGAGACGGGCGAACCCTACAACGTCGAGTACCGGATCCAGCGCCCCGACGGCAGTTACTTCTGGGTGCTCGCCAGCGGTTGTTGCGAATTCGATGAGCACGGCGAGGCGTTTCGTTTCCCCGGTGTGCTGATCGATATTCACGAACGCAAGATCGCCGAAGAGTCCCTGCTCAAGTTCACCCGCAACCTGGAACAGCGGGTGGCTGATGAGGTCGAGGCGCGTCTGGTGGCGGAAGAACAATTGCGCCAGTCACAGAAACTCGAAGCCATCGGCGGCCTCACTGGAGGTGTGGCCCATGACTTCAACAACCTGTTGCAAGTGATCGCCGGCAACCTGCACCTGCTCGCGCGGCATGAGCCGGGTAACGCCAATGTGCAGCGCCGGGTCGCGGCGTCGATTGCCGCCGTCGAGCGCGGTGCCAAGCTGTCCTCGCAATTGCTCGCATTCGCCCGTCGCCAACCGTTGTCGCCTGCGGTCTTCACACTGCGGCAGATTTTCGATGGCCTGGCAGAGTTGTTGCTGCGCGCCTTGGGTGAAACCCTTCAGGTGCACATGACGGCCCCCGAAGATTCGTGGAATGTGTTTGTCGATCGCAATCAACTGGAAAACGCCATTCTCAATCTGGCGATCAATGCCCGTGATGCCCTTCAAGGCGAGGGCAGGATTGATATTTGCGCGGAAAACATCGTCCTTGATCGCGAATTTTGCACGGGAAAAGGCATTGCCGCCGGGGACTATGTGCGGGTGTCCGTAGCGGATACCGGCGTCGGCATGCCGCCGCAGGTGCTGGCCCAGGTGTTCGAGCCGTTCTTCACCACCAAGGCCGACGGTCAGGGCACCGGATTGGGCTTGAGCATGGTGTTTGGTTTCGTCAAACAGAGTGGCGGGCATATCGAAATCGCCAGCAGCCCGGGGCAAGGGACTCGGGTGCAGTTGTACTTCCCGCGCACCTTGCGCGCGCCACCCAGTGAAACGCCGGGCCCTGATGTGCCGCAACGGGGCGGGCACGAACGCATCCTGGTGGTCGAAGACAATGAGTCTGTGCGGGGGGCGGTGGTGGAGTTGTTGCGCGAAGAGGGCTATCAGATCCTCACGGCCACCAATGGTGACGTCGCCATGCAAATGTTGCTGGAAGGGTTGGCGGTGGACCTGATATTCACCGACGTGGTCATGCCCGGCCTGATCAAGAGCGCGGACCTGGCGGCCTGGGCGAAAGTGCAGGAACCACCGGTGGCCGTGCTGTTCACCTCGGGGCATACCCGCGACATCATCTCGCGCAATCACCAGCTCAGCCCCGACACCCACCTGCTGAGCAAACCCTACAATCCCGAAGCACTCAGGCAGATGGTGCGCACGGTGCTCAACGGCTGAAACCGGTGAAGGCACGGGCGCAGGCAAAGGGTTTATCGCGTTTGCGACACGACGACGAACGGACACCGCTGGTCTGACAGGTGGTCGACAGAACGGGCTAACCGAGGCCATTCTGATAGTTGTGAACGCAATTGATCGCGTTTCGCTGCCGATCAACAAACGGAGGTGTTCCATGCCGGTGCCCCATGACCTTTATCAGGATCTGAAACGCTCAAAGGAAGAAATCCAGCAGAAACGCACCAAGGATCCGTTACTGGATTCACTGCTTAACAAGTATTCCCAGGCGGATGCCGAAGTGGTGAAAGCAGAGGAGGCCAAGTCCAGCGATGACACGGTAAGGAAGCTCAAGGAGGTGCGTTTGAAGGTCAAGGACAAGATCGTCAAGCAACTTGGCTCGTCGTCCTGAGCCACCAGCCTGCCACCAATGACCGGTGGCCGAACGGTTGGAACGGCAACCAGAACCGGCACCTCGAATGCTCAGAGACCGACGTTACGGCTCTCAACGAGGTGCCTCATGACCCAGCCCAAATACCCTGTGAACTGAACTCCGCTCCCTGTAGGAGCGAGCTCGCGATGGACGTCAACGATAACGCTGGTTGGCAGGTACCCCGCGGGGTTCTCGGGTTTATCGCGAGCAAGCACGCTCCTACAAGGGGGCTTGAGTGAAATCAGATGCGGGGACTGTTCATTGCAATGCCTTGCTTAACGGCAGCCGCACCATGTTCTGCGCTTTCAGCGAACCGAAATACAACCAGTCCCCATACTCGCGTACGGTGGTGATGGGGGAGTAATTGTTTTTGCTGCCGTCCTGCAGGTTGGCAATCACCTTGCCATCAAGGTCCAGGCCCAGGGCAAACCCGCGTTTTTCCACGGGCCTGGGCAATACGGTCATGGCTCGCACGATCATCTTGCGCACGAACGGATGGGCCGCCGTGCCATCGAGCAACGCGTTTCGGGGGGCATACAGCGCCACCCAGAACCGGTCGTGGCCATTGAACGACAGGTTGTCCGGCAGCCCCGGCAGGTTGTCGATGAACAGGTCATGGGTGCCGGCCTTGGGGCCGCTGAGCCAGTAACGGCTGATGCGGTAGGCGCCGGTTTCATTGACCAGTACATAAGCATCGTCCGGCCCCAGGGTCACGCCGTTGGCAAACTCCAGCTTATCCAGCACAACCGACGTTTTGCCGGTCTGGAAGTCGTAACGCAGCAGGCGACCGTCACCACTATGTTCGATGACGGCCTCACCGTCGTGGCCATAGCCAAAGCGGCTTGAAGCATCGCTGAAGTAGGCGTAGTGACCGGGTTTGTCGATGGTCACATCGTCGGTAAAGCCGAAGGGAACGCCGTCGGCCTCTGTGCTCAAGGCCACCAGGCGCCCCTGGGCGTCGAGGGACAACAAGCCTTTGACGGCATCGGCGATCACCAGCAGCCCATTGGGATGACGGGCCAGACCCAATGGCCGGCCTCCGGTATCGGCCAGGACTTTGGTGGTCTTGCCATCCAGGCTCGTGAGGATCAGGCGACCGTCGTGCAGACCGGTGATGAGTGTGTCGCTTTCCAGCAACAGGGCTTCCGGCCCGTCGATGTCGACGGCACCGACGGGTTCCACCCCCTTGAGCCGATGATTGTCCGCGTAGATTCCGCTGGAGAGGGATGGCGCAAGTTGTGGCGCCCAGGCCACCGGCCGCACCTTGGTCGGCATCAGCAGCAGGAAGGCGCCGATGACGACGATGATCAGCAACAGGCATTTGAAGGCTCTGCTCATGCGCTGAGCCCTGTCGCCGTCAGGTGTTTGTGCGCCATGTCGCGCAATGCCAGCAGCGACGCCGCCGATTCCCGATCGATGCGCCGCTTGAGCAGCAACCGGTTGGCAATCCGCATCGTCAGGCCGCTGAATTGATATTCCAGGGTCCGGACAAAACGTGTGTCGTTGCCCTCGGCATCGCATTCATAGGTCACCACCAGCGACAGGCCATGATCCCCCTGTGCGCATGCACTCCAGCGCCGTCCGGGCAGGTACTCCGCTACCTCCCAGCGCAAGTGCCCGTCGCGGCCGCCGGCGCGGATGTCCTCTTCGAAACGTGCTCCGGCATGCAACGGGCCTTTCGGCCCATCGATATGCAGCGACGACGGATGCCATTGCGGCCAGAAGGACACGGTGCAGGCATAGGCCAGTACATTGATCGGGTTTGCGGCGATGACAATCTGATGCTGCATGCGGGTCATGGGCGTTCTCGTCAGGTTCAACGGCGCAGGTTCCGGCTCCCAATAGAGGGTGCCGAACAGATAGTCCATCAGCGGGAAAACGATGTTGAAATTACGCTCCTGCATCAGTTCGCGGCGGTGATGCAGCTCGTGCAGCCGGCGCATCTGGCGGATCCACGGCAGTCGTGTGAGCGGGTTGCGCAACGGCAGGTGCTCGCAGGCATGAAACACTTCATAAGCCAGGTAACCGAGGACAAGAAGGCCGCCAACCAATCCGGCGACGTTGGTATTGATGTGCTTGAGCAGCCACCAGAGGGGCAGGGCGACGGCGAGGGTGTGCAGCACGATCAGCCACGCCGGAAACAGGATTACCCGCCAGTCGCGGGCGCTGTCGTAGGTCATGTGACCGGGGGTGAAAAAGCTGTGGTGGTCGACTGCGTGACGGGCATAAAACAGCCGGGCGAAGGTCTTTTTATGATGGCCCAAGTGGCGATGCACCACGTACACACCGAGGTTGAACAACAGCAGCGTGACGGGCACCACCAGCCATTCCGCCGGCCGCACTTGATGCACGGTGCTCCAGAAAGCGCTGATCGCCAACGCCCCGAACAACAGGACAAAAGCGCCGTGCAGCCAGGGATTGTAGAGCGGATGAATGTCGGCGCGGTAACGGCTGCGGAATCCTTCGGTGGTCTGCCTCACTGCAATCACCTGTCGTTATTGCCAGATCTTTTCAGATTAGCCGGTCCCGGTGATTTGACGGGCCGAACCTTGAGGCCACAACGGCCATGATCCGGTGCAAACCGGTCTCAGGTCAGCGGGTCCCAGCGTTGCGACCAGTCTTCGTCGGAATCGATAACCTCGCGCAGCAGGTCGAAGGCGCGTTGCAGTGTCGGTGAGTCACGATCGCGCGAATAGACCAGATAGGTCGGGTAGTTGAACTCCGGCGCCTTGGGCACCCGTTCCAGGGCACCGCTATCCAGATAACTTTGCACGACACGGGTGCGGAAGTAGCCGCTGCCGCCGTTTTCGAGTAGGTACTGCAGGCCCAGAGGGCCAAGATTGAAACTCAGCGCAGCCTTGGCTTTTTCCGGCAGGGCGGCGTCGTGCTGGCGCCGGAAATCAATGCCCCAATCGATGTACACATAAGGATCAGGCTTGCCGGCCAGGCGCACGAGAATCAGTTTTTCTTCGAGAATCTGCTCAACCTGCAAACGCGGCCAATACTCGGGCTGATACACCAGCGCGGCATCCAGAACGCCCAGCTCCAGTTGACGCAGCAGGTTTTCGCCGTCGCGGATTTCCATACGCAAGGCGTGGCTGGGGATGTTCTTGCGGATTTCGCCGGCCCAACCGAGCATCAGCGGGTTACACAGACTCACCTCGCCACCGATGTGCAGCACATCGCGATAACCCTCGGGCAATGGCAGATCACGCCGCGCGGCTTCCCAGGTTTGCACCAGTTGATTGGCATACACCACGAAGGCTTCACCGTTGGGTGTCAGGCGGGCTCCAGCGCGGTTGCGCACGAACAGGGTACTGCCCAGTTGGCTTTCGAGTTTTTGTACCCGCGCGGTGATCGCGGTCTGGGTGACATGGAGTTTTTCCGCGGCGGCAGCCAGGCTGCCATGGCGGACGATTTCGAGGAAGGTGCGGGCGAGGTCGATGTCCATGGGGCGGCCGGTGTGGGGAGTGCGGACATTGTAAGAGCACCACCGAACCTGTGGCGAGGGGGCTTGTCGGGTCGCCCCCTCGCCACAGGGCAGGCCAAAACGACGAATCCCGCCACCAAGGGCGGGATTCGTTTGCAGCCTGGCACGCTCCCGAAGCTCGGGAGCCAGGTGCTTACGCCGGGAACAGCTCGGACAGTTTCATCGCCAGCATCATGTCGCCTTCAGCGCGCAGTTTGCCGCCCATGAACGCCTGCATGCCGTCAGTCGAACCGTCGACGATGCCTTCCAGGGTTTCGCCGTCCATCACCAGGGTCACCTGGGCGTCCGGGTTCTCGCCTTCCTGCAGCTCGCAAGTGCTGTCCTTGACGATCAGCGAGAAGTTCTTGGTGTCGTCGATGCGGAAACCGAAGACCAGGTCCAGACCGGCAGCAGCCGCTGGGTTGAACTTGGCTTTCATTGCTTGTACGGCGTCTGCTACGGAGGTCATGGTTCGATCCTTTCTTGGGTAATAAGAGCTGGGTGATTACAGCCAGGGTCACAGTAGTCCGGACTCAGCGAAACGTGATGAGTTCCGGGACCTTCAACAGTTGCAGGTGCGCATGAGCGTTGAAGGAAGCCAGAGCCACCTCGCGACCACGAAACTTAAGCTGGTTGAGCGAGGTGTTGACGATTTGCCAGTTCAATTCAAAGGCCTGCCGGGCAGGCATTTGCGTAATCAGGTGGAGCAGGGCGGTGATGGTGCCGCCGGACGTGAACACGGCGATTTTCTGGGTGTTGTCGGCCTGGTCGAGGATGCGGTGCAAGCCGGCCTGGACCCGCTCGACAAAGCCCAGCCAGCTTTCCAGACCCGGTGTATCGTAGGTGCCGGCCAGCCAGCGTTCGATGATCAGGGCGAAGATACGCTGGAACTCACCACGGTTTTGCGCGGCGTTGCGCAGGATGTTCAGGGCTTCGGGTTCGTCCGGCAGCATGGCCGGCAACAGCGCGCGGATCACCGCATCGGCGTCGAACTCGTTGAAAGCACAGTCGGTTTCCAGGAGTGGCACCGGCAGGCCTACCGCGGCGAATTGTTCCAGCGCGCTGTTGGCCGTGTGCTGCTGGCGGCGCAGGTCGCCCGCCAGGCAACGGTCGAAGCTGATGCCGAGTTCGGCCAGGTGCCGGCCAAGGATTTCAGCCTGTCGAATGCCGGTCGGCGACAGGACGTCGTAGTCGTGCGCACCAAAAGAGGCCTGGCCATGTCGAATCAAATAGATGCTGCCCACGTCCGCGTCATCCCGGTGCGTTGAAGGTTTGGCGAGGTTATGAGGATGGCGGTGTACTGTCAATGAAAAAACATACGCTTGTTTGAAATGACCGTTACAGGCCTGCTGCCAGAGGTTTCACGGCTGGTCGCAAGGTCGGCGCATGGGTATGCTGGAGGTATCCCGCGCGCGTTCGAGTCGCGCATTGTTTGAGGAGTCCCCGTGGAGTTTTTTTCCGAGTACGCCATTTTCCTGGCCAAGACCGTGACCCTGGTGATCGCCATTCTGGTGGTCCTGGCCAGTTTTGCGGCCTTGCGCAGCAAAGGGCGGCGCAAATCGTCCGGCCAGTTGCAGGTCAGCAAACTCAATGATTTCTACAAAGAGCTGCGCGAGCGCCTGGAGCAAACCTTGCTCGACAAGGACCAGCTCAAGGCCCTGCGCAAGACCCAGGCTAAAACCGACAAGAAACAGAAGAAAAAAATCGAGGCCAAACCCCGGGTGTTCGTGCTGGATTTCAACGGCGATATCAAGGCTTCGGCCACCGAAAGCCTGCGCCACGAAATCACCGCCTTGCTGACCCTCGCCACACCGAAGGACGAAGTGGTGCTGCGCCTGGAAAGCGGCGGCGGCATGGTTCACAGCTACGGCCTGGCTTCTTCGCAACTGGCGCGCATCCGCGAAGCCGGCGTGCCCTTGACCGTGTGCATCGACAAGGTCGCGGCCAGTGGCGGCTACATGATGGCGTGCATCGGTCAGAAGATCATCAGCGCACCCTTCGCGATCCTCGGCTCGATTGGCGTGGTGGCACAGTTGCCCAACGTCAATCGCCTACTGAAAAAGCACGACATCGATTTCGAAGTGCTGACCGCCGGTGAATACAAGCGCACCCTGACCGTGTTTGGCGAAAACACCGAGAAGGGGCGCGAGAAGTTCCAGCAGGATCTGGACATCACCCATCAACTGTTCAAGAACTTCGTGTCGCGCTATCGCCCGCAGCTGGCAATCGATGAAGTGGCCACCGGCGAAATCTGGCTCGGCGTCGCAGCGCTGGAAAAGCACCTGGTCGACGAACTCAAGACCAGCGATGAATACCTCGCCGAGCGCGCCAGGCAGTCCGAGCTCTATCACTTGCATTACACCGAACGCAAAAGCCTGCCAGAGCGCATTGGCATGGCCGCCAGCGGCTCGGTCGATCGCGTGCTGCTGAGCTGGTGGAGCCGCTTGACCGAGCAACGCTTCTGGTAAGCCTTTAGCGGGCGTCTGCAAAAAAATCAAACCGCGGATTTTCCGCGGTTTTTTTTTCGCCCGGAATTTCCGGTTTGTCATTTTCCCGTGGCCGCCGCGAAATGTCCTAACCGATCAGCAGACCGTTCCGACTTACGCTTGCGTCGCCGCTGGTTATTCTGGTGATTCCCAATAGCTTGCAATGGAATGCACATGAATGATCACGCCCATGGCGATGCCCCAACACCCAATGTCCTGATGCGCAACGAACTGAAGGCCGCGGTGGAGACCGCACTACCGCAAACTCCCGCTCAGTTTGGCGAGCGCTTGATCAAGGAAAAGTGGGGAGCCGATATTGATCCGCAGACAGCCCTGCTGGTGACACTCGACTATAACTATCATGGGCATCCTCCAGAGAACGGTATCCATCAGGGGCGGGTGGGGAGTTCCCGCACCCTGATCCAGGCCCTGCTTGGCAATTATCAGACGGTGGGCGACGGGCGCTTCGGCGAAACGGTGTTTGGTCTGTACACACCGCCCGACATCGGGCCGTCGGTGCGCATTGTCGAGAAGGTCGATGAGTTTGCTTATGTGGGCAGCGGCAACCACGACACCTATGAAGGCATTTACCGCGCAACGGTTCCGCAATCCTATGGCCCGCCCACGCAAATCAATCTACGGCCTGCCGATTTCAAGCAGTGGGTGTGGGGGTTGTCTCTTTCTGATCGATACCAGGCTTATCTCGATCAGGCCTGGCCGTCGGACGCGGTCATCACTGCTCCCGGTCCTTATGCCCTGAGGACATCGGTCAAGAGCGCTTTCGTGATGGCGGCCCGACTGCAATATCAAGAACGGTGCCTGTCGCGAAAAGGACTGGAGCTTGCCATGCAAGCCGCCGGGTTGCCCGCCGCGCAGACCTGGGAAGCGCTGACGATCCAGCAATTGCAAGCGCCGACAAAAATGCCCCCGGGTGTCGAGGCGAGCCGGTTGAAACTGTACCGTTATACAGCGACGGATATCTGGTGCTTTCAAGAGCGATCAGGCTCCAGGGTGTTGCTGTACATCCCTGGCAATTCTTCGCCATTACACGAATTCACCGACAGTCGGCAGTTGCGCCAATGGATCGTGACTCAGGGCGGGAGCGTCGATACGAAACATGCATTGGCGGCTCACTTCACCGAAGAGGATCGCGAGGACGGCACCTTTCATGCGGGTGTACTGACCGCGCTGGACGGCATGGCGATTTATCCAAAAGTGCATAGGCTGACGAAAAATGCCGGGTTCTTCAACGATGATGGTTATTGGGATCCGGACGACTACATCGAGTTTGATCGTTCACCCGGCGCAACCGACCCTTTTGCGCAGTTGGTGAGTTCCATGAAGCAGGCTGCCCGGGAGAGCATCAAGACCATCCGCGACGATGCTCAGGTCAACCGTGACAATCTGAGTGCCTTCGTCGAGCCGATCGTGCAATGGATCAACCGGTTCGGGCCACTGGCGTTGTTTGTGCCTGGAGGTGAGGGGTTATTGGTGCTGGCCGGGCTTATTGATGCCGGTTACGGTCTGGATGAGGCCGTCGAAGGACAAACAGCCCGTGAGCGTTCCGAAGGCGTGACGCGAACGGTGTTCGGCTTGCTCAATGCATTGCCGCTGGTCGGGGCTGGCGCCTCATTAGAACGCGAAGGCGCCGATGTCGCCGTGCTGACCAGGACCGGGCACGAGACTGGCGAGCCCGATGTGCAACCCGGCGGCAGACCGGCTGGTGATCCGTCCGTTCATATCGCTCCCCCGGAACCGATCGCGCCGATACCGAGCCGTCTGAGCCTGCTGCGAGGGATAGGCGCCCCGGTGGACGCTTTCAGCGATGAGGTCCTGATGCAGATTGGCAAGGTCTGCGACGTCGATGACGACATGCTGCGGATGATCCAGGCCGGTCGTCGACCTACTCCCGTGCTGGCCGACACCATCAGTCGGTTCAGGATCGATCAGGAAGTCGTGGACGTCATCGATAAAACCCAGGCTGGCGCGGCACCTGCAGTCGAAGGCAGTGATTTGCACGAGGCGTTGCAGGCCAGGCGAGTGGAGTTGTTCAACAATCGTTATCAGGCACTTCAGGATTCGGAGCATCAATGGGTCCGATTGTTTCAACAGCAATATCCCGGCTTGCCGAAAAGTGCGGTAGAGCAGATGCTCGATCGCTATGGAGTAGAACTGACGGCGACGCCGGATGAGATCCAGGCCAGGGAACTATTCAGGCAGTTGGATAGCAAAGCTCGCCAGTACCAGCGGCATGTGCGCCTCACTCGTGCTTACGAAGGCCTTTATCTGCGGTCGGTGGCTCATTCCGATTCGGACACGCTGGCTTTGCACTCACTGAGGAACCTGCCCGGATGGCCGAAAAACCTGCGAGTCGAGGTGCTCGACGGCTCGCCGCAAGGCCGGCTGCTGGATCGTTGCGGTTCCCTCGATGCCGCTAATTGTCGACGCTTGATCAAAGTCGGCAATCATTATCAATACTTCGACGTACCCACTCAAAGCATCGTGCACACAGATTTTTACGGGGCTGTCATCGGTGCATTGTCTAGGGACGAGCGTGCAGCGCTGCAATTGCAGTCGCTGAACCCGGCCAACGAACTGAAGCTCAATCTCCGTGACCGTGTGCTATCACGCCCCGAGTTCGGCCTGGGCCTGGGCAGAATGGACGGGGGGCTACCCTTCGAAATGCAAGGCTTGAGGGGCGGCGGCTTCCCAACGACTCCGCAGGCCGCAGTGCTGACCCACGAAATGCTGAGGCTGCAAGTCAGGGACCTCTATCCCGAATTCGGCAACGCGCAGGCCGATGAATGGCTGCAACAGGCCGGAGAAAGCGTTCAGTCGCAGCTCGATGGATTGAGACAACAATTTGAGCAATTGAGTACGGATTTGACGGGTTGGATCGACCAGGCCCTGCAGGATCTCGATGACATGGACATCGACTTTCTGGACGCTGACGACGAGGACGCCGCGGGCATGAGTCATGCGCAAATCGCGGCGCATAACGTAGCGCTGCTGCAGCACACGCTGGAGTACGAGCGCGAGACCCGGATGGAGCTGGCCGACGAGTTGGTGTCAATCTGGCGAAAGCGCCCGCCGCAGGCCAATCGTCTTTATTCCGGGGAGACGCTAACGGGATACAAACTGGATCTGGACTTCGAGGACTTTCACCGCTTGCCGGTCATGAGCATCAGGTTCAACGAGGTGATCGAATTGTCGATGCGCGGATTCCATCTGATTGAACGTGAGAGCTTGAACAGCTTCCTTGCGTCTTTCCCCAATCTGCGCGTCTTGAATCTGGAAAAAGTCGATCTGCGGCTGCCTGATGCAGCAGGGGGGCTGGAGGGTGGTGTTCTGCCTCCGGCGATTGCGCGAATGCACCATCTCACGACGTTGAATCTGAAAGCCACGTTTCTGCAATTCAGGGAGAACACAGCGTCGCAACTGTGTGACTTGATCAACTTGCAATCACTGGATCTAAGTGAAAACCCCTTGGGTGTTTCGCCAATGTTGCTAGGGATGAACGAACTGCGCCAGGTGAACTTGAGGCGCACAGGGATCGCCACATGTCCGATCGGAATTCGGGACGAGCCCTACCTGATGCTGCTGGACCTGAGCGATAACCGAATCACCCGGGTTCCGCCAGCGGTGCTGAGCCAGGCCGTTGCACGGGACCGGGTGAGGCTCTGGGGCAACCCGCTGACGGACGAGGACACGTTGCGGCGCTTGATCGATCATCGGCAACGCACCGGGATCAACCTGTGGTTGAGTGCGCCAAGAGCCGACTATGGCAATCCGGTTGCGTGGTTGCGCGAGGGTGACGAAGCACTGCGGCAAGCCAGGCGAACGATCTGGCAGCAATTGGCGGCCAAACCGTCAGGCGGTCGTTTCCTGAGTGTCATCGACGGGCTCAGCCTGACGGCGGACTTTCAGGTCGATTATCTGGAATTGCAAGCGAGGGTCTGGCGACTGTTGAGCGAGGCGCAGGCGTCGGACGAATTGTGGCGTTGGCTGAACCGGTTTGTCGAAGGCGCAGCGATCGATGCTGAAAATCCGCTGGGAATTTTCACCTCGCTGGAAGATCGGGCCAGGCTTTACCGCGATTGGGTAGCGATGGGGCGGCCGTTTCCGGTGATCACCGAACAGGCCTAGAGGATGGCCTTGAACCCCGTGAAGGGTTCAAGGCCTGGACATCAACGGCGACGGAACAGCGGCAGCGGTTCGTCGGTGGCGGCCTGGTAGGTCACCGAGAAGTCCTTGAGACCTTCAAGGGCTTCATACGGGTCTTTATCGGCGCGGATCGCGAACGCATCGAAACCACAGCGGTGCATGTAGAACAACTGATCGCGCAGCACATCACCAATTGCCCGTAGTTCGCCTTTGAAACCATAACGGTCACGCAGCAGGCGAGCGTTGGAGTAGCTGCGGCCATCGGTGAAGGCCGGGAAGTTCAGGGCGATCACCTGGAACTGCGCAACGTCGTCACCGATTTCTTCGGCTTCTTCATCGGCATCCAGCCACACGCCCAGGCCGCCGTCACGGGCTTTGAGCATACGGCTGTGTTCGCGCCACAGCTGCAACGGCACGATGAGGTCGTCACAGTTACTGATCTCGTCGATGTTGAAATCCTTGGGCAGCAGGTGCCAGGTCTCGTCGACGACCTCGTTGTTCTTAATGATTCGCTGCATAGACACGCTCCTTGAAGAGGTCGATACCAATACGCTGATAGGTGTCGATGAAGCGTTCGTCTTCGGTACGTTGTTCGATGTACACGTCGATCAGCTTTTCGATCACGTCAGGCATGGCTTCCTGGGCAAAGGACGGGCCGAGGATCTTGCCCAGGCTGGCGTCACGGCTGGCGCTGCCGCCGAGGGAAACCTGATAGAACTCTTCGCCTTTCTTGTCCACCCCCAGGATGCCGATGTGGCCGACGTGGTGGTGACCACAGGCGTTCATGCAGCCGGAGATGTTCAGGTCCAGTTCGCCGATGTCGAACAGGTAGTCCAGGTCGTCGAAACGGCGCTGGATCGATTCGGCGATCGGGATCGACTTGGCGTTGGCCAGGGAGCAGAAATCGCCGCCCGGGCAGCAGATGATGTCGGTCAGCAAACCGATGTTCGGCGTGGCGAAACCTTGCTCGCGCAACTCGCCCCACAGGGTGAACAACTGGCTCTGCTCGACATCGGCCAAAATGATGTTCTGTTCGTGGGAGGTGCGCAGTTGACCGAAGCTGTAACGGTCGGCCAGGTCGGCCACGGCGTCGAGCTGTTTGTCGGTGATGTCGCCCGGTGCAACGCCGGTAGGCTTCAGGGACAAGGTCACGGCCACGTAGCCCGGCTTCTTGTGGGCCAGGGTGTTGCGCACGCGCCAGCGGGCGAAGCCCGGGTGCTGCTGGTCGAGCTCGGCCAGGGCGCCGGTCTGGTTGTCCAGTGCCTTGTAGTGCGGGTCGACGAAGTGTTTTGCGACGCGCTGGACTTCGGCTTCGGTCAACGTGGTCTGGCCACCGCGCAGGTGCTCCATTTCCGCATCGACTTTCTGTGCGAAGACTTCAGGCGTCAGCGCTTTCACCAGAATCTTGATCCGCGCCTTGTACTTGTTGTCGCGACGGCCATAGCGGTTGTAGACCCGCAGGATGGCGTCGAGGTAGCTCAACAGGTCTTGCCACGGCAGGAATTCATTGATGAACGCACCCACCACCGGCGTACGGCCCAGGCCACCGCCGACCAGCACGCGGAAACCCAGTTCGCCAGCGGCGTTGTGCACCGGCTCAAGGCCGATGTCATGGACTTCGATGGCGGCACGGTCGGAAGTCGAACCGTTGACGGCAATCTTGAATTTGCGCGGCAGGTAGGCGAATTCCGGGTGGAACGTGGTCCACTGGCGCACGATCTCGCACCATGGGCGCGGGTCGATCAGTTCGTCGGCGGCGACACCGGCGAACTGGTCGGTGGTGACGTTGCGCAGGCAGTTGCCGCTGGTCTGGATCGCGTGCATCTGCACAGTGGCCAGTTCAGCGAGAATGTCCGGAATGTCTTCCACGGCCGGCCAGTTGAACTGCACGTTCTGCCGGGTACTGATGTGGGCGTAGCCCTTGTCGTAGTCGCGGGCAATTTTGGCCATCATTCGCACTTGGCGCGAAGTCAGTTGGCCGTAAGGCACGGCGACTCGCAACATCGGTGCGAAGCGCTGGATATAGAGGCCATTTTGCAGGCGCAGGGGGCGGAATTCTTCTTCGCTCAGCTCGCCTGCCAGATAGCGTCGGGTCTGATCACGGAACTGCTTGACGCGGTCCTCGATGATCCGCTGATCGTATTCGTCGTATACGTACATATAAGTCCTGTTCTCAGGCTTGGGCCGGTCGGAAACAGCGGCGTTTTTTGGCTTGCTGGCGTCCGATGAAACCTCGGCAATTCTGCGCGCACGGCCGCGCACTCCATTAGGAGCCGGGGCAAGATAACAGTTTGCAGTTATGCGTAAAAGTGATGTTTGAGCATATGTAAAGAACCAAATCGCCTAATGAGAATCGTTGTTGCAAAGGCCCTGTTTGTGGTGCGGGCAATCGTCGTCTTTACTCTGCTCGAGTCTTTATGCAATCACCGATAAAACCGACAAGAGGCGATGCAATGAGCAACCCGACCAAAGCACGGAAAAGCGACAGCACCGTTGATGCCTGGGCCATTTTGTTCCTGATCATTCTGGTCGTGGGGACGGCGGTTTTCTGGGTCAGCCATCAGTAAACGACCCCGTCCGGGCCCGGTTCCGACGATTGTCTGACAAAAACCGGAAAAATCGCCGTTTTACGAAGGTTCGCTGCCTATAATGCGCGGCGAATTTTCGGGGGCTCGGACGATCAATGTTGAAGTTCTTCTGTGGCGCAGTGCTGGCGCTGGGTATGGTCTGGGGACCGTGTGTCCAGGCGGCGTCCGTATTGTTCCTCAATCCAGGGACCACCCAGGAGACATTCTGGGTCAGTTACTCGCAATTCATGCAGGCCGCGGCCAAGGACCTGGGCATGGATTTGCACATCCAGTATTCCGAGCGAAACGCTGAAACCACACTCAAGCAGGCCCGCGAAGCCCTGCAAGGGCCCAATCGACCGGACTATCTGGTGTTCGTCAACGAACTGTACGTTGCGCCTGAAATCCTGCGTCTGGCTCAAGGCAGCGGTGTGAAGCTGTTTATGGTCAACAACGGCCTGACCGCAGACCAGATGCGCCTGCTCGGCACTCAGCCGGACAAGTATTCCGACTGGTTGGGCAGCCTGGTGCCCAACAATGAGGAGGGCGGCTACTTGATGCTCAAGCAGCTGATTCGCCTGCATCGCCCGGTCGCGCCCGGCCAGGTCATCGATCTGGTGGCCTTTTCCGGCCTGAAGATCACGCCAGCCGCGCAACAGCGTGAGAAGGGCATGATGCGAGCATTGGCCGAACACCCTGAAGTGCGGTTGCGCCAGTTGGTCTATGGCAGCTGGACCCGCGAGCGCGCCTATGAACAGGCCAGGTTATTGTTCAAGCGTTATCCGCAAACGTCGCTGGTCTGGTCGGCCAACGATGAAATGGCCTTTGGCGCCATGCAGGCTTATGCCGAAACCGGAGGCCAGCCCGGCAAGGACGTGCTGTTCAGCGCCATCAACAATTCACCGGCCGCGTTACAGGCGCTGTTGGACGGGCGGTTGAGTGTGCTGTTGGGCGGGCACTTCACTCTGGGCGGTTGGGCACTGGTGCAGTTGCATGACTACGACCAGGGGGTGGATGTCAGCCAGTACGGTGGGCGCGACCGGCAGATTCCGTTGTTGCAACTGATCGACCACGCACAAGCCAAGCGACTGCTGGCGTTGACCACCACTCAGGATTACGGTGTGGATTTCCAGAAACTCTCGGCCAAGGGGCGGCCGACGTCCTGGCGCTACCCGTTCAGCCTGCAAGCCCTGATGCACTGAGTCGGTTCAGATACCCGCCAGGTGCAACACCAGTTTGACGATGCCAAACAGTGTCAGCGCGAACACTGCCGTGAACAGAATCCCCAGAATCACGAAATGACTCGGCTTACCGTGAGTGAAGTCGCGCGCCCGGTTCTTGCCGCTCTGTACCCCGAACGCGGCAGCCAGCACACTGTGCAGCATCTGCCAGAAGGTCGGCGGTTTGTTGTTGTCGGCTGGATCGTCCATAAATCCCTCGTCACGCATGTGTGAGACGTAAGCATAGACAATACACCCGAAACCTGTGGGAGCGTGGCTTGCCCGCGATGAACGATGACGCGTTTTCCCTGTGAGACCGCGGCGCGTCCATCGCGGGCAAGCCACGCTCCCACAGGGGATGAGGGTTAGTTGTCGTAACCCAGGTTCGGCGCCAGCCAACGCTCGGTCACGCTCAACTCCTGACCTTTACGCGAGGTGTAGCTCTGCACCTGATCCTTGTCGATCTTGCCCACGGCGAAATACTGCGCCTGCGGGTGGGCGAAGTACCAGCCGCTGACCGCTGCCGCCGGGAACATCGCGTAGTGCTCGGTGAGGAATACGCCGCTGCGGCCTGCGCGCATTTCCTGGGCCTCTGGATCGAGCAGGGCGAACAGTTGGGCCTTTTCAGTGTGATCCGGGCAGGCCGGGTAGCCCGGAGCCGGGCGGATGCCGGTGTATTGCTCCTTGATCAGCGCCTCGTTGTCCAGCGTCTCATCCTTGGCGTAACCCCAGTAGTTTTTACGCACCTGCTGGTGCAGCCACTCGGCACAGGCCTCGGCCAGACGATCGGCCAGGGCCTTGACCATGATCGAGTTGTAATCGTCGCCAGCGTCCTGGTAGGCCTTGGCGACCTCTTCGGCACCGATCCCCGCGGTGGTAATGAAGCCACCCACGTAGTCGGTCACTTCACTGTCTTTGGGCGCAACGAAGTCGGCCAGGGAGAAGTTCGGCTTGCCGTCGGTCTTGATGATCTGTTGACGCAAGTGGTGCAACTTGGCCATTGGCTTGCCGTCATCGTCATAGAGCTCGATGTCGTCGTCATGCACCTGGTTGGCCGGCCAGAAGCCAAACACTGCGCGGGCGCTGATCAGTTTCTCGTCGATCAGTTTGCTGAGCATTTCCCGGGCATCTTTGTACAGTGAGGTGGCGGCTTCACCGACCACTTCGTCCTGGAGGATGCGCGGGAACTTGCCGGCCAGGTCCCAGGATATGAAAAACGGCGTCCAGTCGATGTATTCGGCCAGAACGTTGAGGTCGATGTTGTCCAGCACCCGCGTTCCGGTGAAAGTCGGTTTGACCGGCGTGTAGCTCGCCCAGTCGAATTGCGGCTTCTTGGCGATGGCCGCGCCGTAGCTCAGGCGTTCGGTGCGGGCGCTGCGGTTGGCGGTACGCTCGCGAACCTCGATGTAGTCCTGGCGGGTTTTCTCGACGAAACCGGCCTTGAGTTCCTTGGACAGCAACTGGGTCGCCACGCCCACGGCGCGGGAGGCGTCGGTGACGTAGATCACCGCGTCGTTGCTGTACTTGGGCTCGATCTTCACCGCCGTGTGCGCCTTGGAGGTAGTCGCGCCACCGATCATCAACGGCAGATGGAAGTCCTGACGCTGCATTTCGCGGGCGACGTGAACCATTTCATCCAGCGACGGGGTGATCAGGCCGGACAGGCCGATGATGTCGCACTTCTGTTCCTTGGCCACTTGCAGGATTTTCTCCGCCGGCACCATCACGCCGAGGTCGACGATGTCATAGCCGTTGCAGCCCAGCACCACGCCAACGATGTTCTTGCCGATGTCGTGCACGTCGCCTTTGACGGTCGCCATCAGGATCTTGCCCTTGGCTTCGGGTTTGTCGCCTTTTTCCAGTTCGATGAACGGGATCAGATGCGCTACGGCCTGCTTCATCACCCGAGCGGATTTGACCACCTGCGGCAGGAACATTTTACCTGCGCCGAACAGGTCGCCGACGATGTTCATGCCGGCCATCAGCGGGCCCTCGATCACTTCGATCGGGCGGGCGAAGGACAGGCGCGACTCTTCGGTGTCTTCGACGATGTGGGTGGTGATGCCCTTGACCAGTGCGTGCTCCAGACGTTTGTTGACGTCCCAGTTGCGCCACTCTTCGGTCTCGGCTTCCTTGACGCTGCCGTCGCCCTTGTACTTGTCGGCGATGGCGAGGAGGGCGTCGGTGCCTTCCGGGGTGCGGTTGAGGATCACGTCTTCGACGGCGTCGCGCAGCTCCACCGGGATCTGGTCGTAGATCTCCAGTTGTCCGGCGTTGACGATACCCATGGTCAGGCCATTACGGATCGCATACAGCAGGAACACCGAGTGGATCGCCTCACGCACCGGGTTGTTGCCGCGGAACGAGAACGACACGTTGGACACGCCACCGGAGGTCAGCGCATACGGCAGTTCGTCACGGATGTAGGCACAGGCATTGATGAAATCGACGGCGTAGTTGTTGTGTTCTTCGATACCGGTGGCTACCGCGAAGATGTTCGGGTCGAAGATGATGTCTTCCGGCGGGAAGTCCACTTCGTTGACCAGAATGTCGTAGGAGCGTTTGCAGATTTCTTTCTTGCGCGCTTCGGTGTCGGCCTGGCCGGCTTCGTCGAAGGCCATCACCACCACCGCGGCACCGTAGCGCTTGCACAGTCTGGCGTGGTGAATGAACTGCTCGACGCCTTCCTTCATGCTGATCGAGTTGACGATGCCCTTGCCCTGGATGCACTTGAGGCCGGCTTCGATCACTTCCCACTTGGAGGAGTCGATCATGATCGGGACGCGGGAGATGTCCGGTTCGCCGGCAATCAGATTGAGGAAGGTCACCATGGCCTTCTTCGAATCGAGCATCCCTTCGTCCATGTTGATGTCGATCACCTGGGCGCCGGCTTCGACCTGTTGCAGGGCGACTTCCAGAGCTTCGGTGTAGTTGTCTTCACGGATCAGGCGCGCGAACTTGGCGGAACCGGTGATATTGGTGCGCTCGCCGACGTTGACGAACAGCGAGCTGCGATCGATGGTGAACGGCTCGAGGCCCGAGAGGCGGCACGCCTTGGGAATGTCTGGAATCTCGCGCGGCGCATAACCGGCCACAGCCTTGGCGATGGCTTCGATGTGGCCCGGGGTGGTGCCGCAGCAACCGCCGACGATGTTGAGGAAGCCGCTTTGGGCGAATTCTTCGATGACCTTGGCGGTTTCCGATGGCAGTTCGTCGTACTCGCCGAATTCGTTCGGCAGGCCGGCGTTCGGGTGCGCGGAAACGTGGGTGCCTGCCTTGTTCGACAGCTCCTCGAGGTACGGGCGCAATTCGCGGGCGCCGAGGGCGCAGTTCAGGCCAACGGAAATCGGCCTGGCGTGGGCCACGGAGTTCCAGAAGGCTTCGGTGGTCTGGCCGGACAGGGTGCGACCCGAGGCGTCGGTGATGGTGCCGGAAATCATGATCGGCAGCTCGACGCCCAGTTCTTCGAACACGCCTTGCACGGCGAAGATCGCGGCCTTGGCGTTCAGGGTGTCGAAAATGGTTTCGATCAGGATCAGGTCGGCGCCGCCTTCGATCAGGCCCTTGGTGGATTCGGTGTAGTTCTCCACCAGCTCATCGAAGGTCACATTGCGGTAGCCGGGGTTGTTCACGTCCGGGGACAACGAGCAGGTGCGACTTGTAGGGCCGAGCACGCCGGCGACGAAGCGCGGCTTGTCCGGCGTTTCCAGGGTCTTGGCGTCGGCGACCTTGCGCGCCAGGCGTGCGCCTTCTACGTTTAACTCGTACGCCAGGCCTTGCATGCCATAGTCAGCCAGGGAGATCTGGGTGGCGTTGAAGGTATTGGTTTCCAGAATGTCGGCGCCGGCGTCCAGGTAGGCTTTTTCAATGCCGCCAATCACGTCCGGGCGAGTCAGTACCAGCAGATCGTTGTTACCTTTGACATCGCTTGGCCAGTCAGCGAAGCGTTTGCCACGGTAATCCTGCTCTTCGAGCTTGTAGCTCTGGATCATCGTGCCCATACCGCCATCGAGAATCAGGATGCGCTCTTTGAGGGCGTGCTTGAGAGCTTGAAGGCGAACGCTGCGATCGGACATTTGGACTACTCGGTAAGACCATGACGAAGGGCCGGGATGATAGCAAACCTGTGCGCTTTTGGAGCATGACTCGATTTTGCATGAATATCGTTCATGTTGGTAAGGATGACAGAGACCGGTAGAATCGCGGCGTTTTTTTCAGGATTCAGGACCAGGGACATGTCGTATCGCTTCGTCATCGGTACATTGCTGTTGTTTTCAAGCTGGAGCGCTGTGGCGCAAAGTCCGGCGATTTCCCCTGCCATTTCCTACAGCCGTGATATTCAACCGATCTTCACTGAAAAGTGCGTGGCCTGCCATGCCTGCAACGACGCCGCCTGTCAGCTCAACCTGGGCAGCGGCGAGGGCGCGGCACGGGGCGCGACGAAAGTCCCGGTCTACGACGGGGAGCGCCGCCAGGCCGTTGCGCCGACCCGACTGTTTTATGACGCCTCCGGCAAACAGGCCTGGCAGCAAAAGGGCTTCTATTCGGTGCTCGATGCCCGGGGCAGCCAGGCCGCACTGATGGCGCGGATGCTGGAACTGGGCCACAAAACCCCATTGCAGCCCAACGCCAGGCTGCCGGAAGACATCGTCCTGGGCCTGAACCGGGAAAACATGTGTGCCATGCCCGGCGAGTTCGACGGCTACTCCGCCAAGCATCCGAAGGAGGGTATGCCGCTGGCAGTGACCGGCCTGACCGACCAGCAGTACCAGACGCTACAACGCTGGCTGGTGGCAGGCGCGCCGATCGATCAGCAGGCGCTGGCGCCCAGCGCCAAGGAAGCCTTGGAGGTGGTGCAATGGGAAAACCTGCTCAACTCCCCGGGCGCCCGGGAAAGCCTGGTGGGGCGCTGGCTGTACGAGCACTGGTTCCTCGCCCATCTCTACTTCAAGGATGGCGAGCCCGGGCATTTCTTCCAGTGGGTGCGTTCGCGCACCCCGACCGGCCAGCCGATCGACCTGATCAACACCCGTCGCCCGAACGATGATCCGGGCACGCAGTTTTACTATCGCTTGTGGCCGGTGCAGGGCGTGATCGTGCACAAGACCCACATCACCTATCCGTTGAGTGCGCCGAAGCTGGCGCGGGTCAAGAGCCTGTTCTACAGCGGCAACTGGCAGGTCGATGCATTGCCGGGCTACGGGCCGCAGAGCCGGGCCAACCCGTTTGCCACCTTCGAAGCGATCCCGGCCCAGGCGCGCTATCAGTTCATGCTCGATAACGCCGAGTACTTTGTACGCACGTTTATCCGCGGCCCGGTGTGCCGCGGGCAGATCGCCACCGACGTGATCCGCGATAATTTCTGGGCACTGTTCCAGGCGCCCGAGCACGATCTCTATGTCACCGATCCGAACTATCGCGGGCAGGCCACGCCGTTGCTGGCGATGCCGGGGCAGAACGACGACGTCGGAAGTGTCCTCAGCCTGTGGCATGACTATCGCGACAAACGTAATGAATACGAAGCCTTGCGCCGGGACAGCTACGCTGACCTGCCTGCGCCAAGCTGGTCGACCCTGTGGGCGGGCAATGACAATGCGTTGCTGAGCATTTTCCGCCATTTCGACAGTGCTTCGGTGACCAAAGGCCTGATCGGCGATGTGCCGCAAACGATGTGGCTGTTCGACTATCCGCTGCTGGAGCGCACCTATTATCAACTGGCAGTGAACTTCGATGTATTCGGCAACGTATCCCACCAGGCCCAGACGCGGCTGTATTTCGACCTGATCCGCAACGGTGCCGAGCAGAATTTCCTGCGCCTGATGCCTGCCGATTCCCGGGAAGGCTACCTCGACGACTGGTATCAGAACAGTGGCAAATTCAAGATGTGGCTGGACTATGAGTCCATCGACGATGACAAACCGACTGCGCTGAGTCTTGATTCGCAGGATCCCAAGCGGGACTTCGCCCGGCAATTGCTGGCCCGCTACGGCGACCTCAATGCCCGCCCCGACCCGATCAACCGCTGCGACGGCGCCTACTGCTCGCGGCCGAACATCGATCCGGACCTGCAAAGTGCCGAACAGACGCTAAGCCGCCTGACTTCGCGTCCGGCGGCCGGGTTGAAAGTGATTGATCAACTGCCGGAAGCGACCCTGCTGCGCATCGAAACCGGCAGCGGCAAGCGTGAGGTCTACAGCCTGCTGCGCAACCGTGCCCACAGCAACGTAGCGTTCCTGCTCGGTGAGTCGCTGCGCTATCAGCCGGGGCTCGACACCCTGACGATTTTCCCGGGTGTGCTCAGCAGCTATCCAAACTTCATGTTCAACATCCCGGCCGGGCAAGTGCCGGCGTTCGTGGATGCGATGGAAAGCGCCAAGGATACCGACAGCTTCGAGAAAATCGTCGAACGTTGGGGAATACGCCGCAGTCATCCGCAATTCTGGGCTTATTTCCATGACCTGAGCCGCTACATCCACGAAACCGATCCGGTGGAAGAAGGCGTGCTGGACATGAACCGCTACGAGAACCTGTGACCATACCACCCTGTAGGAGCTGGCTTGCCAGCAAGAGGCCACGACATTCAACACAAATGTCGACTGATCTGGCGCCTTCGCTGGCAAGCCAGCTCCTACAGGGCATCGAAGAATCTTTCCTGACAAAAATACTAGGACTTTGTCCGGCGCGTTGATTGGCGTAAACTGCGCTCAAGCCTGCGAGGAGTTTCCATGACCGCTATTACCATCACTGACGCCGCCCACGATTATCTGGCTGATCTGCTGTCCAAGCAGAACACCCCGGGCATCGGCATTCGCATCTTCATCACCCAGCCTGGCACCCAGTACGCCGAAACCTGCATTGCCTACTGCAAGCCGGGCGAAGAAAAACCCGAAGACACCGCGCTGGGGCTCAAAAGCTTCACCGCGTACATCGACCACTTCAGCGAAGCTTTCCTGGACGACGCGGTTGTCGACTACGCCACCGACCGCATGGGCGGTCAGCTGACCATCAAGGCACCAAACGCCAAAGTACCGATGGTCAACGCCGACAGTCCAGTCAACGAGCGCATCAACTATTACCTGCAAACCGAGATCAACCCGGGGCTGGCCAGCCACGGCGGTCAGGTCAGCCTGATCGACGTGGTCGAAGATGGCATCGCCGTCCTGCAGTTCGGCGGTGGTTGCCAGGGCTGCGGCCAGGCTGATGTGACGCTGAAGGAAGGCATCGAACGCACCTTGCTCGAGCGCATTCCCGAGCTCAAGGGCGTTCGCGACGT
This sequence comes from Pseudomonas sp. A-B-19, assembly GCF_019947515.1. Lineage (NCBI taxonomy): Bacteria > Pseudomonadati > Pseudomonadota > Gammaproteobacteria > Pseudomonadales > Pseudomonadaceae > Pseudomonas > Pseudomonas sp. A-B-19. The sequence continues at coordinate 207,200 of NZ_JAGYGN010000004.1, read as the reverse complement.
GACCGACCACACGCAGAAAGAAAACGCCTACTACTAAGGCGTTCGCTGCGAAACGAAAAAACGGCGCTGTGGCGAGGGAGCTTGCTCCCGCTTGATGGCATAGCCATCACAAAATCAGTCAATGCATTTTCCCGTGATGAATGCGTTGGCTGATATTGGGACCGCTTCGCGGTCCAGCGGGAGCAAGCTCCCTCGCCACAGTTGCTTCAGGGCCTGTAGAGATGCGCATGCCCAGCGCGATACAACGATGACTCACTGAAGTGGTCACTGCCCAGCACCCGACCCACCAGAATCAACGCCGTACGGCGAAAGCCCTTGGCTTCAACCTTCCCGGCAATATCCTCGAGCGTGCCCACCACCCAGTCCTGATCCGGCCAGCTCGCGCGGTGCACCACCGCAATCGGGCAATCGGCGCCGTAATGGGGCAGCAGTTCCTCAACGATCTTCGCCAGGTGATTGACCCCTAAATGAATCGCCATGGTCGCGCCGTGTTGCGCCAGGCTGGAAAATTCCTCTCCCGGCGGCATGGCGGTTTTGTCGGCGTAGCGAGTCAGGATCACGCTCTGCGAAATGTCCGGCAGGGTCAGCTCCGCGCCCAAGAGCGCCGCGCAAGCGGCTGTGGCGGTCACGCCTGGGACGATTTCGAACGCAATGTCCAGTTCACGCAGATAGCGAATCTGCTCGCCAATTGCACCATAAAGACTCGGATCGCCGGAGTGCACTCGGGCAACATCCTGACCGTTGGCGTGGGCGGTCCTGATCAGGTCGATGATCTGTTCCAGGTGCAGTTCGGCGCTATTGACCACCTGTTCGGCACAGTGACCCTCCAGTACGGCAGCAGGCACCAGGGAGCCGGCATAAATGATCACCGGGCAGCTGCGAATCAGCCGCTGGCCCTTGACGGTAATCAGTTCGGGGTCGCCGGGACCTGCGCCAATGAAGTAGACGGTCATGGTCGGTTCCTGTAGGGAAATAGAGGCTGAACAGGGCTTCAGATGAAGAATGTTCATGATTAAAGGCGGGGATTATCGGTTTTTTACGCAGCGCCAGCCAATGCCAGGGTCGCCTGCGCGTATTTTTGCCGCGGAATCAACAGTTTTGCCGGGGCCTGGGCCAGTTGTTCCGCCAGGGCCAGGGCGGCGCTTTCCGCCACGCCGTAGCAGCCGGTGCGTTCAAACGCTATTTGCGATTGATGGCTGAGTTGCGGTTCATAAGCGGCCAGTTGTTCACTGCTGAAATACATCAATTCCAGGCCAAGCTGCTGAGCCAGTTCGATCAGCGCAGGTTCGTCACGCTTGGAGTCGATGCTGGCCAGGGCCTTGATTTCATGACGAGCAATCTGGTGCGCCTCCAGTGCCTGGTCGAGCAGCGCCAGCAACGTGCTGACGGGGCAGCCCCGTTGGCAGCCCAGGCCGACCGCCAGGGTCGGCGCTGTGCTGACGTCAGTCATGCGTGGTATTGGCCATCGCTTTTGCGACGGAACAACCAGGCGCTGATCAGGCCCAGGGCCAGCCAGAACACCACGTTGGTCAGCTGCGAAGCGATTTTGAATTGGGTTTCCAGCACCTCTGGAGCGAGCATCGAATGCACTTGCGGTTGCGGTGCGCCAATCACATGGGGAACGGCAAGGATTGCCACGCCGAGGACTTTCATCAGCCAGTGACGGCTGAATACGATCAGGGCGATACCGACGGCAGTGGAGGCGGCCGTGCCGATCCACCACAGTTGCCGTTGTGCCAGATCGGCGGCGGCAGTGCCGGGCAATTCCGGTGGCAGGCCGAGCGTCGGCGCGAGCACGAACGTCGCATAACCGGCCAGGCCCCAGAGCAGGCCCTGGGAGGTTTTGGTCGGCGCACGCAAGGTATACAGGCCGGCCAGCATCAGGGCGAAACCGACCGCTACCACCAGATTGCCGCCGGTGGTCGACAGCACGCGTTGCCAGCCGTCTTCCGGCTCCCAGGCTTCGCCATCGTGAGTGTGGGCGGCCATCGCACCGTCGGCGTGCTCATGCATTTCAACCGCGGCCGGTTCGGCTTTTTCGTAGGTCTCGGCCTGCAATATCAGCGGAGCGACCCAGAAGCTTTGCAGCAGGGTCAGCAGCAGGGCGGCCAGCAGCCCGGTGAAACCTGCGGTTTGCGCAATACGCTTGATCATGTCGACAGCTCTCAATGGCACGGGAACGCGGAGCTGTGACGGGTATCGTGGGCCGCGTTGTGCACCGCTTCGATGTGCGAGAAACCGGCGAAATACACAAGGCTCGCACCCAGGATCGACGCGAAGACGGCGGCGGTCAGACGTTGGGTCAGGGTTGTGGTGGTGCTCGCGGATGTGTGTTCGGCGCTGCTGATGATCGACATGGCGTATCCCTCTGGTCTGTCAGCGGGGAATAAGAGCGCATGCAAACCTCCGCAGGACCAGGCGCGCAGAGGTTCAAACAGCGCCCGCCCACCGCGGGTTTGTTGGTTCGGTGACCGTATTGGTCACTTTGTGTTGCGGGCCGGTCTCCGGGCTCACGAGGGGCGCAGGCGTTCGCCTGATCCTGCAAGCGCCACCTTCCCATGCCGTAGTGGCACAGTGGATCTGACGCTTCGCTCGCTTACCGTTGCGGGGGCAGCACCGGACTGACATGGCTTTAGAGTAAAGCACATGATTCACCGGTTTCCCGTTTCACCCTGTGAAGGGCACCCGTAACAAGGTGCGTAGGAGAGCATGGGCAGGGGTTGGGCGTCAATTGGCAAGGGTTCTCAACTCGGAACCGCGTCGCCTGAATCGCGAGCAAGCTCGCTCCCACATTGGAGCGCGATCCCCTGTGGGAGCGAGCTTGCTCGCGATGAGGCCAGTGAGGGCACCACAAGATATTGACCCACCCCAATACCATGCGTAGCCTTGCGCTTTCGAGGTTCTTCGGCGTTTGTCGAAGCTAAGAAGGGAACGCGGTCGATGCCGCGGCTGCCCCCGCAACTGTGAACGGTGATGTTCGTTGCCACGCCACTGCTGACTCAATCCATGAGGCCGGCGGGAAGGCGCAGCGAATGCCAGGCTCAAGGCCGGCGCACCGTCAGCCAGGAGACCTGCCTCGTTACAGATTCTCACCTTCAACCGGGCGGGGTGATCCGGTGGCGAACTCTTCAGGCACGCGCGCGCGTGTTGCCGGTTGTCGTCCCGTATGCCCGCCACCTAAGCCATAGGGCATCCGATGAAAACACTGGCCAAACTACCCGTCACCATCGTCACCGGCTTTCTCGGCTCGGGTAAAACCACGCTGCTGCGCCACATGCTCGACAACGCCCAGGGTCGCCGCATCGCGGTGATCGTCAACGAATTTGGCGAGTTGGGTATCGACGGCGAAATCCTCAAGCAGTGCTCAATCGGTTGCACCGAAGAAGAAGCCAACGGCCGTGTCTATGAACTGGCCAACGGCTGCCTGTGCTGCACCGTCCAGGAAGAATTCTTTCCGGTGATGCGCGAACTGGTGGCCCGTCGCGGCGATCTGGACCACATTCTCATCGAAACCTCCGGCCTGGCCCTGCCCAAGCCGCTGGTGCAAGCCTTCCAGTGGCCGGAAATCCGCAGCGCCTGCACGGTGGATGCGGTAATCACCGTGGTCGACAGCCCGGCCGTCGCCGCCGGCACCTTCGCGGCCTTCCCGGATCAGGTCGACGCACAGCGCAAACTCGACCCGAATCTGGACCACGAATCGCCGCTGCACGAGCTGTTCGCCGACCAACTGGCCAGCGCCGACCTGGTGATCCTCAACAAAACCGACCTGATCAACCCGGCCGACCTGGCCCGTGTGCGCCTGGAAGTCTCCGAAGAGTTGCCGCCAGCGGTGAAAGTCGTCGAAGCCAGTAGCGGTCGCCTGCCGCTGGACGTGCTGATCGGCCTGGGTGCCGGCTCCGAAGAACACATCGACAGCCGGCATAGTCACCATGACCATCATCATGATGGCGACGACGATCACGATGACCACGATCACGACGCCTTCGATTCGATCTCCATCCAACTGCCGCAAGCCGACGAAAGCCTGCTGATGGACGCGCTGACCCAACTGGTGGTCCAGCACGGCATCTTGCGAGTCAAGGGTTTCGCGGCAGTCCCGAACAAGCCGATGCGCCTGCTGATCCAGGGCGTGGGCACGCGTTTCGACAAACACTTCGACCGCCAGTGGGGCGCCGAAGAAGCGCGCATCACCCGCCTGGTGCTGATCGGCCAGGAACTGGATGCCACGGTTCTCGAAGCGCAACTGCGCGCCGCGCTCAGCGTGTAAGCCATGCACCTGCTCAGGACCCAGCCCGGCGGTTTCGTGTCGGATGACAACATTGCCGACCTTGGACAAACCCCCGCCGAACTGGTGGTCCTGTGCAGCGGCGATTCCAGCCTGGCGCTGCTCGCCGAAGCGGCGCAGCAATTGCCCGACGATTACCCGAGCGTGCGCCTGGCCAACCCGATGCAGGTGCAGAACCATGCCTCGGTCGATTTGTACGTCGATGAAGTGCTGCGTCACGCCAAGGTGATCCTGATTTCGCTGCACGGTGGCATCGCCTATTGGCGTTACGGCATCGAACGCCTGGTCGAACTGTCCCAGCGCGGCGTGCAGGTGATTCTGGTGCCGGGCGATGATCGTCCGGACCCGGAGCTCAGTGACCTGAGCACCGTCGGCGCCGAGGATCGTGACCGGCTCTGGCAGTTTCTGCGTCAGGGTGGCATGGGTAACGCCCTGGACTTCTTCCGCTGCCTGGCCAACCGTTGGCTGGCCCGTGATTACACCTGGGGCGAGCCGCAAACCCTGCCGCGCACGGCGATTTACCATCCGCACCGACACTGCGCCGCACTGAGCGACTGGCAGGCCGACTGGCACGCGGGTCAACCGGTGGCGGCGGTGCTGTTTTACCGCTCGCATTTGCAGGCGGCGAACACCGCTTTCATTGATGTTTTTTGCCAGCGTTTACAGGCGGCGGGGTTGAATCCATTGCCGATTGCGCTGGCCAGCCTGAAAGAGCCAGCTTGCCTTTCCAGGGTCGAAGACTGGCTGGACGAGGCCAGCGTCTCGGTGATCCTGAACACCACCGGCTTCGCTCAGTCCAGCCCCGAAGCGCCGCACCTGCGCCCGTTTCGCCGCAACATTCCTGTGATCCAGGCGATTTGCGCCCAGGACAACGAACCGGGTTGGCGCGCCAGCGAACAGGGGCTTGGCCCTCGCGACCTGGCGATGCACATTGCCTTGCCGGAACTGGACGGGCGCATCATCAGCCGCCCGATCAGCTTCAAGGACCTGGCGTGGCGCAGTGAGCGCAGTCAGTCGGATGTGGTCTGCTACCGGGCCCAACCTGAGCGCATGGATTTCGTTGCCGAACTGGCGCGGCGCTGGGTCGATCTGGCGCGGGTGCCCAATGCACAGAAGCGCATTGCCTTGATTCTCGCCAATTATCCGACTCGCGACGGTCGCATCGGTAATGGCGTCGGCCTCGACACCCCGGCCGCCGCACTGAATATCCTGCGGGCGCTGCATGCCGAAGGTTATCCGCTGCCGGCCGGGTTGCCGGACAGTGGCACCGCGCTGATCCAGCAGCTGCTCGGCGGCGTCAGCAATGATCTGGACACGATCGACCAGCGTCCGTGCCAGCAAAGTCTGGCAATGGATGAGTATTTGAAGATGTTCGACGCGTTGCCCGAAGCGAACCGCGCAGCGGTGCTCGAACGTTGGGGCGCACCGGAAAACGATCCCATGTGCCGCAACGCACGGATGATGATCGCCGGCTTGCGATTTGGCCTGACCTTCGTCGGCATTCAGCCGGCGCGGGGTTATCAGGTCGACCCGAGCGCGGTGTATCACGACCCGGACCTGGTGCCGCCCCACGGTTACCTGGCATTTTACTTCTGGCTGCGCAACACCTACGGCGCCCACGGCGTGATCCACGTCGGCAAGCACGGCAACCTCGAATGGCTGCCGGGCAAAGGCGTGGGGCTCTCGGAAAATTGCTGGCCGGATGCACTGCTCGGGCCGCTGCCGAACATCTATCCATTCATCGTCAACGACCCGGGCGAGGGCGCCCAGGCCAAGCGGCGCACCCAGGCGGTGATCATCGATCACTTGATGCCCCCGCTGACCCGCGCCGAAACCTACGGCCCACTGCGCAACCTCGAACTGTTGGCCGACGAATATTACGACGCGCAATTGCTCGATCCACGCCGCGCCCGGGAGTTGCAGCGCGACATCCTGCAACTGGTGCGCGACTCGCACATCGACCGCGAACTGCAACTGGACGAGCAGCTCGACAGCGATGCCGATGCGGCGATCTGGTTGCCGCGACTCGACACCTATCTGTGCGACTTGAAAGAGTCGCAGATCCGCGATGGCCTGCATGTGTTCGGCGAATCGCCCACCGGGCGTTTGCGTATCGATACCTTGCTGGCGTTGTTGCGCATTCCACGGGGCGATGGCCGTGGTGCGCAGTCGAGTCTGCTGCGGGCGTTGGCCAAGGCCTTTGCGTTGGGCTTCGATCCGCTCGATTGTGCGCTGGCCGAACCGTGGACAGGGCCGCGCCCCGAGGCTCTTGAGAACATCAGCGACGAGACCTGGCGCTCGGCGGGCGATACCCGCGAACGCCTGGAGTTGTTCGCCGCGCAGTTGATTTCGGACGCGTTGAACAGCCCCCGTGGGAGCGAGCTTGCTCGCGATGGTGTGTCAGCCACATTGATGTCAACTGATACACCATCGCGAGCAAGCTCGCTCCTACAAGGGGTGGGCTGGTCTGAAGTGCAAGCCATCATCGACAACCTGCGCGAGGTGGTTGCCCCGCGCCTGGACGCCTGCGGCCCCGCAGAAATGCGCGGCTTGCTCGATGCCCTGAGCGGTCGCTTCGTCCCGGCCGGCCCGAGTGGCGCGCCGAGTCGTGGGCGTCTGGACGTGCTGCCCACCGGGCGCAACTTTTATTCGGTGGACGTGCGCAACCTGCCGACCACCACGGCGTGGCGCATCGGGTTCCAGTCGGCCAACCTGATTCTCGAACGGCACCTGCAAGACCACGGCGATCATTTGCGCCAGCTCGGTCTGTCGGTGTGGGGCACCGCGACCATGCGTACCGGCGGCGATGACATCGCCCAGGCGATGGCGCTGATGGGTGTGCGTCCGGTCTGGGCCACAGGCAGCCAGCGGGTCGATGACTTCGAGATTCTGCCGCTGAGTTTGCTTGACCGTCCGCGGGTGGATGTGACCTTGCGTGTGTCGGGGTTCTTCCGCGATGCCTTTGCCAATCTGATTCGCTTGTTCGACGCGGCGGTGCAAGCGGTGGCCGACCTCGATGAGCCGGACGACCTCAATCCACTGGCGGCCAAGGTGCGCGCCGAGCGTGCAGCCTTGCTGCAGACGGGGCTCGATGAAGACGCGGCGCGACGTCAGGCCGGCTGGCGGATTTTCGGGGCCAAACCCGGTGCCTACGGCGCAGGGGTGCAGGGCGCCATCGACGGTCGGCTGTGGCAAACCCGCGAGGACCTGGCCGAGGTTTACCTCAACTGGGGCGGCTACGCTTACGGCGGATCTGATGAGGGTACCGCCGCCCGTGAACAGTTCAGTCAGCGCCTGAGCCAGGTACAGGCAGTGCTGCAAAACCAGGATAACCGCGAGCACGATCTGCTCGACTCCAACGATTACTACCAGTTCCAGGGCGGTATGCTCGCAGCGGTGGAAAGCCTGAAAGGCGAGGCGGCGGCCAGTTATCATGGCGACCACAGTCAGCCGGACTTGCCGAAGATTCGCACCTTGAAGGAAGAGCTGAACCGGGTGATCCGTTCCCGGGCCGCCAATCCGAAGTGGCTTGAAGGCGTCAAGCGTCATGGCTACAAAGGCGCGTTCGAAATGGCCGCGACGGTTGATAACCTGTTCGCCTTCGATTCCACCACGCAGCTGATCGACGATCACCAGTATGCATTGCTGGCCGATGCCTATTTGCTCGACCCGGACACCCGGGATTTTGTTCGCGAACACAATCCCCATGCCTTGCGCGACATGACCGAGCGCATGCTCGAGGCGCAACAGCGGGGGATGTGGAAGGAGCCAGGCGAGTACCGTGAGGCACTGGAAAACTTGTTGCTGGATATAGAAGAAGACAACTGACACAGAAGCCCGGGGCCAACGCTAACCTGTGGCGAGGGAGCTTGCTCCCGCTGGGTCGCGAAGCGGCCCTCGCATTCCCGGGGAAATCGAGTTGCCTGGTTTTGCGGCCGCTCCGCAGCCGAGCGGGAGCAAGCTCCCTCGCCACAGGGACCAAGTTTGTCCTTTGAATTGTTGATCGACACAACCGACCATGATGAGACGCCTGACATGACCGACACCCCCCATTTCCCGCTCTCCGCCGTGGTCGGCGCCGACGATTTGAAGCTGGCCCTTTACCTGACCGCCATCGACCCGAAAATCGGCGGCGTGCTGATCGAAGGTCCGCGGGGCATGGCCAAGTCGACCCTGGCCCGCGGTCTGGCGGACCTGCTGGCCAGCGGTCAGTTCGTCACCTTGCCGCTGGGCGCCACCGAGGAACGCCTGGTAGGCACCCTTGATCTGGATGCCGCGTTGGGCGAAGGGCGCGCACAGTTTTCCCCCGGCGTACTGGCCAAGGCCGATGGTGGCGTGCTCTACGTCGACGAGGTCAATCTGTTGCCCGATCACCTCGTTGATCTGTTGCTCGATGTGGCTGCCAGCGGCACCAATCTGGTCGAGCGTGATGGCATTTCCCATCAGCACTCGGCGAAATTCGTGCTGATTGGCACCATGAACCCGGAAGAGGGTGAACTGCGCCCGCAACTGCTGGACCGTTTCGGCTTGAACGTCGCCCTCGCAGGCCACACCGCGCCTGTCGAGCGCGGCCAGATCATCCGTCGTCGCCTGGATTTCGACAGCGATCCGCAAGGTTTCTGCGCCGAATGGGAGTCGGCGCAGGCGTCTCTGCGCGAACGTTGCCAGAACGCACGCAATGCACTGGCAAGCATTCCCCTCGACGACCAGGCGCTGGCACAGATTACCGAGCGTTGCTTCGCTGCCGGGGTCGATGGCTTGCGCGCCGATCTGGTCTGGCTGCGGGCCGCCCGGGCGCACGCCGCCTGGCGGGGAGCGAAGGCCATTGCCGAGGAAGATATCGACGCCGTCGCCGAGTTCGCCTTGCGCCATCGTCGTCGCGAACATTCGCCACCGATGTCGCACCAATCACCCGCAGCACAGCCGCCCTCCAGTCAGAACCCCGACCCGAGCGAAGGTCAGGGCCAGTGGGGCGAAATGCCCGCTCAAGCGCTGCCGGTCGGCGCACGACGTGAAGTGCCGAGCTGGCCAAAAAAGCCCTAGGCATTCGCCCTCGCTCAGACGCGGGGGCGAATGCCAGACCCCGTGCCGGGCGGCTGGACCACGGCAAACAGGGCAAGCGCCATGCAGCACGCAGCGGCTCGGTCAACTGGCCCGGCACCTTGCTTAATGGTCGGCCCCGTCAGCGTGCTGATCTGTTGTATCAACTGCGCACCCGTTCGCCCCATGAACTGTGGCTGGTGATTGTCGATGCGTCGGCTTCGACCCGCCGTCATCAGGCATTGAGTGATGCCAAAGGCTTGCTGGCGCAGTTGTTCGATGATGCCTATCGCCAACGTGCGCGCCTGGCGTTGCTGACTGCCAGCGGCTCGGTGCCGAAGTGGCAGGTGCAAGGGTTGAAGGCTTCCAACGGTTTGCGCCATTGGCTCGATGGGCTCGGCGCAGGCGGCGGAACGCCATTGCTGGCGGCGCTGGGTGAGGCAGGGCACTGGTTGATGGCGCGGCAAAAACGCTTTCCGGCGGAACAGCAACGGCTATTGTTGGTGACCGATGGACGGCTGAAGGACTGGTCCATGCTGCCGGCAATCGAATGCCCGGGGCTGGTGATCGACATCGAGCGCGGGCCGATTCGCCTCGGACGGGCTAAAGTGCTGGCGGATCAACTGCAAACGCATTATCAGCATATCGATGATTTGTAGCCGAAAAGATCTTCACAGGAGTGACCCATGCGCGTTCTAGCCCGCAATGATCAGGACGATTTTCGCGTCAAGGCTTACGCCGGCACCAATGGCGTACTGTTGGCCATGGACCTGGCCGAATCCCGTCGCATTGGCCTGTTGGGTTTTGCCATTGAAAAACAGCAGGGCAGCAAGCCCTGGATGTTTCTGTTCAATAGCCTGACATTCCCGGACAAGGACCATACCTTCCCCCAGTTCCACGCTACGCCCAGCGATATCGCGCCGTTACAGAAATTCCGCTGGGCCGATTACGCGGCCAATCCGGGGATGACGATTCATTATCGGGTCTACCCGGTCTACGGCAGCCACAATGCGCCACAACCGGGTGAGTTTCTGGAGGTGACGGTCACCTGCGACGATGGTCATCCCGGCAACCAAAGTGTCAACTTCAACCGCGCAGTAGCCGCCAGTCAGGCGTTCGAGCGCAAGTTTCCCGATCTCGATGCGCTCATTGGCAAAAAGAACAAGCTGCCCATCGAAGCCTGGCCCGATGCCCCGCGTAGATGGTTGGAGAACGGTTTGCTCGGGCGCTTGTTGGGGTTTATCGAGCGAGCTGTCGATGGCCAGTGGGCCCTGGATATCGCCATCTATGAGTACCAGTTACAGGTGATTGTCGACGCAGTGGAGGCTGCGCTGGAACGCGGCGTGAAAGTTCGCGTCCTTTATCACGCGCAACCGGGCCAAGACACTACCACCTTGAACGAGCTCAGCCTGAAAAATATCCCCCAGGCGAACAAATGCGGGCGGGTTACCCACAATATCTTTCACAACAAGTTCATGGTCTTGAGTCGGCTCGACGCAGCGGGGCGGCATCAGCCCGAAGCGGTACTCTGCGGCAGTACCAACTTCACCCCCAACGGCGTCTACCGTCAGGCCAACGTGGTGCATGTGCTGGACGATACGCGGCTCGGTACCCGTTATCTGCAAACCTTCGAGCAGGTCTGGAGCACGCCGGCAGATGTCGGCGCCACGCGGAAATGGATCACGCAGCACAACCCGATGGATCCGACGCAGGCGCTTTTCGCCGGGTTCTCGCCGCGCTCGGGCGGGGGGGACCTGGATGAGTTCGTCTCGATCATCAATGCCGCGAAAAAGGATGTGCTGTTCGTCACTGCGTTCACCTTGCCCGACGCCATCCTCAACGCCTTGCTCGGCTTGCCCCATGACGACATCCTGCGCTATGGCCTGCAAAACACCGCCAGCGAAATCACCGGGTTTCACGCCGACCGCACCGCTGAATTCACCACCGTTGCCCTGCTCGACAAAGGGCTGGAAGGCTGGCTCCAGGAAAGCAGGGAGGGGCAGAAGGGCAATATCCTGGTGCACACCAAAGCCATCGTCACTGACTTCACCAGTGATACGCCGACGATCATAAGCGGTAGCCACAACCTCAGCGCCGCAGCCAGCAACGGCAATGACGAAAACTATCTGATCATTCGCGGCGATACCGATCTGGCAGACCGTTATGGCCTGGAGTTGCTGCGGTTCTACGAGCATTACCGCTTTCGCTATTTCGCGAAAAAACTGGCGCTCAAGCAGGTCCAGCCGTTGGCGACGGATAACAGCTGGACTGATCAGTATTACCGCGCGGGGGATCTACGGATGTTGTCGCGATTGCGGTTTACCGGCCAATAGCGATCCATCAGTCCGCGTTCATGGCTCGGCTATCCAGTTGTCTTTTTTTCAGAGACTTCGCTTTTTCATTCTTGTTTTTTATTGGCAAGAACTGTTTGTGACACGGGTTAGGCAAACGACTCGTTGTTTTGGTTCTCCGCATAAGCACGGGGTTCATCCCCAGGTTGTAACAGAGCGACGGACAATTGATATGCAATGGTTCTGTCTGGTTTCCAATTAATAAAGCCCCCCAGCCCCATTGACGGCGGGTGAAGCGTTGCGCCCCCAAAAGTGTCTCCGGGGTGAAGCGAGAATATCGTGGTGGTAGACGTTTTTATCGGGAAGAAAATGGCGCCAGGGTAAGTGCCGCACATTGAAAATCCAGGGAGGTCTTCGCTGCACTTCACAGAGGGTTCTTGTCCAACGACCAGTTTGGTGGGGGGCGAACTGACACCGTTCACGAAAACCGAGAATGAAATCCCCTTGCCAGGCAGGTTCTGCAGGTTTAGCGGGGTCATCGTGAAGTCACCATTGGCGAGGGTGGTGACCTGTTTAAGGATGGTTCCATCACTGGTTAATGCAGTCACCATGAACGGCCCCAAAGTTCCTGTACCGACGATAGTCCCCGTAATCGATGTCGCGTTTTTTGACAGCGGTGTCGTGACGCAAACTTCCGGACCGTTTTGGCCGATCAATTGTTTGTTGACCAGATCTTTGCACTCTTCGAGCACAGAGGTCACAGATGTGTCCTGTTGAACGTTACAGCCTGTTAAACCAACTCCCAGTACTGCACAGAAAAATAATCCCTTTGGCGTCTTCATCTCAAATTCCCTTGATTGGCGCTGTGTATGAATCAGATGAGACTCCAGTATTTCTACATGCCTTGCGGGGGTCTACTGTCAAAGTTGACAGTAGTGACAGCAGGCTTGGACGCAGATGGACCAGTGACATGTTGTGGTCATGTGCGCACTGAATGAGCGTTATCAATCCAGCCTGTAGCCATCGGTAGCACTTGCTTGACGGGATGATGAGTAACGCCCTTTGCCGGTTTTAGCGCATGCCGTTGATTCAATTCGAGTTTCAAACCGACCAGGTTTTCTGCCTCGGTGTGTGGCACACTTTCTGCTGTCTATTCCGTTGTTACATACCAAGTTCCGGTATAGCGGAATAAACATCACCCAGGAGTGCTTGCCATGCATCGCCGACCTTCCTTGTTCACAGCATGTGTTTTTCTGTTAGCAGCCTCTGCTGCTGCCATGGGCGTGGCCCAGGCGGCGGACAGCAAGCTCGACAGCGTTCTGGCCCGCGGCAAACTGATTGTAGGCACTGGCAGCACTAACGCGCCGTGGCACTTCCAGGGCGCCGACGGCAAGTTGCAAGGCTTTGATATCGATATCGCGCGCATGGTGGCCAAGGGGTTGTTCAACGACCCGAGCAAGGTCGAGTTCGTGGTGCAGTCGTCCGACGCGCGAATCCCCAACCTGCTGACCGACAAGGTCGACATGAGCTGCCAGTTCATCACCGTGACGGCCAGCCGTGCCCAGCAAGTGGCGTTCACCCTGCCGTATTACCGAGAAGGTGTCGGCCTGCTGCTGCCGGCGAACAGCAAGTACAAGGAAATCGATGACATGAAAGCCGCCGGTGACAGTCTCACCGTGGCGGTGCTGCAAAACGTCTACGCCGAAGAACTGGTGCACCAGGCGCTGCCCAAGGCCAAGGTCGATCAGTACGACAGCGTGGACCTGATGTACCAGGCCGTGAACTCCGGCCGCGCCGACGCGGCGGCCACCGATCAGTCTTCGGTGAAATACCTGATGGTGCAGAACCCCGGCCGATATCGCAGCCCGGCCTATGCCTGGAGCCCGCAGACCTATGCGTGCGCGGTCAAGCGCGGCGATCAGGACTGGCTGAACTTCGTCAACACCACCCTGCATGAAGCCATGACCGGCGTTGAGTTCCCGACTTACGCGGCATCGTTCAAACAGTGGTTCGGTGTGGATCTGCCAACGCCGGCGATTGGCTTTCCAGTCGAATTCAAATGACTCCGTGAGAGCGGGGCGATTTGAGTCACCCCGCTCAAGGTACTGCTGACCATGAACTATCAGTTGAACTTTGCCGCCGTCTGGCGCGATTTCGACACCTTGCTGGCGGGGCTCGGCATGGGCCTTGAACTGGCACTGGTGTCGATCGCCATCGGCTGCGTGATCGGCCTGATGATGGCGTTTGCCTTGCTGTCGAAGTACCGCGCATTGCGGGTGCTGGCGTCGGTGTATGTCACGGTGATTCGTAACACGCCGATCCTGGTGTTGATTCTGTCGATCTACTTTGCGTTGCCGAGCCTGGGGATCCGGCTGGACAAGATTCCCTCGTTCATCATCACCCTGTCGCTGTACGCCGGGGCCTACCTGACCGAAGTGTTCCGCGGCGGTTTGCTGAGCATTCCCAAGGGCCTGCGCGAAGCCGGGCTGGCCATCGGCCTGGGCGAGTGGCAGGTCAAGGCCTACGTCACTGTGCCGGTAATGCTGCGCAATGTGTTGCCGGCCCTGTCGAACAACTTCATTTCGCTGTTCAAGGACACCTCGCTGGCGGCCGCGATTGCCGTACCGGAGCTGACCTATTACGCGCGCAAGATCAATGTCGAGAGCTACCGGGTGATTGAAACCTGGCTGGTGACCACGGCGCTATATGTGGCGGCCTGTTACCTCATTGCCATGATGCTGCGTTACCTCGAACAGCGTCTGGCGATTCGCCGATAGGAGGCTCCATGTACGAATCCCCCAGTTGGTTGCATGAGTTGTGGGTGGCGCGGGAAGTGCTGTGGCAAGGCTTTCTGACCAGCGTCCAGGTGTCGGTGCTGGCGATTTCGCTCGGCACGCTGGTCGGCGTCGTCGCCGGGCTGGTGCTGACCTACGGAAAATTCTGGATGCGCGCACCGTTTCGTTTTTATGTCGATGTGATTCGCGGCACGCCCGTGTTCGTGCTGGTGCTGGCGTGCTTTTACATGGCGCCGGCGCTGGGCTGGCAGATCAGCGCGTTCCAGGCCGGTGCGCTGGGGCTGACGCTGTTCTGCGGCTCCCACGTCGCCGAGATCGTACGCGGTGCCTTGCAGGCCTTGCCGCTTGGGCAGATGGAGGCTAGCAAGGCCATCGGCCTGACGTTCTACCAGGCCCTCGGTTACGTGCTGTTGCCCCAGGCGCTGCGGCAAATCCTGCCGACCTGGGTCAACTCATCCACCGAGATCGTCAAGGCTTCGACCCTGTTGTCGGTGATCGGCGTCGCCGAATTGCTGCTCAGCACCCAGCAGATCATCGCCCGGACCTTCATGACCCTGGAGTTTTATCTGTTCGCCGGATTCCTGTTCTTCGTCATCAACTACGGCATCGAGTTACTCGGCCGGCACATTGAAAAGCGGGTGGCTTTGCCATGACTCAGACTCAATCCAATGCACAAAACGGCCAACCGCTGCTGGACATTCGCGGCCTGCACAAGCGTTACGACCAGCTCGAGGTGCTCAAGGGCGTCGATCTGACGATGCAGCGCGGCAACGTAGTGACGTTGATCGGTTCCAGCGGCTCGGGCAAGACCACGCTGCTGCGCTGCGTGAACATGCTCGAAGAGTTCCAGGGCGGGCAGATCCTGCTCGACGGCGAGTCCATCGGTTATGACGAGGTCAACGGCAAACGCATCCGCCATCCGGAAAAAGTCATTGCCCGTCATCGTGCCATGACCGGCATGGCGTTCCAGCAGTTCAACCTGTTCCCGCACCTGACTGCATTGCAGAACGTCACCCTGGGTCTGCTCAAGGTCAAGAAACTGCACAAGGACGAGGCCGTGGCCCTGGCCGAGAAATGGCTCGAGCGCGTCGGCCTGCTGGAGCGTCGCGATCACTTTCCCGGTCAGTTGTCTGGCGGGCAGCAGCAGCGCGTGGCGATCGCCCGCGCCATCGCCATGAACCCGAGCCTGATGCTGTTCGACGAAGTGACCTCAGCCCTGGACCCGGAACTGGTGGGCGAAGTGCTGAGCGTGATCAAGGGCCTGGCCGAAGACGGAATGACCATGCTGCTGGTGACCCACGAAATGCGCTTTGCTTTCGAGGTTTCGGACAAGATCGTTTTCATGAATCAGGGGCGTATCGAAGAGCAGGGGCCGCCCAAGGACCTGTTCGAGCGCCCGCAATCGCCACGACTGGCGGAATTTCTCAAAAACACTCGCTTTTAACGTCATTTTCAAAGCAGGAGACACGCCCATGAGCATTACTCGTTACGGCACCGGCAGCACCGCCGGCGGCGGTCAGCCCCGTCCTTTTGCCCGTGCTGTCGAAGCCGATGGCTGGCTGCACGTGTCTGGCCAGGTGCCGGCGCTGGATGGCGAGATCATTGTCGGAGGCATCGTCGAGCAGACTCATCAGACCATGAAGAACCTGATCGCCATCCTTGAAGAGGCCGGTTATGGCCTCGAAGACGTGGTGCGCACTGGCGTGTGGCTGGAAGACCCGCGGGATTTCTGGAGCTTCAACAAGGTGTTCTCCGAATACTTCAAACCCGAACACGCCCCGGCGCGGGCCTGCGTGCAGGCGAGCATGATGGTCGACTGCAAGGTCGAGATCGACTGCATTGCGTACAAGAAAAAGGCTTGATCGGCGGTTGCTCTTGTAGGAGCTGCCGAAGGCTGCGATCTTCTGGCGTTTTTTGATGGGTGCTGCCAAGGCAAGATCAAAAGATCGCAGCCTGCGGCAGCTCCTACGGGCGACTTTGAATGGGAACCACTGAAATGACCGAAGACATCATCAAGCGCCGGGCTCGCGGTCTGGACCGGGCGTTCGATATCCTCGATTTCCTCAAGGAGATCGGCCAGCCTCTGCGCCCGAACGACATTGCCAACGGCATCGGCAGCCCCAAATCCACGGTCTACGAACTGGTGGCTTCGCTGCTGGAACGACGGATCCTGGAGCCGGTGGGCAAGGATGGTCATGTCTACCTCGGTCGTCAGTTGTACTTTCTCGGCCAGGCCCATTTGCGCCATTTCGACCTGGCCCGTGAAGCCGATCACGCCTTGCAGGAAATCGTCAGCCAGACCCGTGAAACGGCGCAGATGTGTCTGCTCAACGGGCGCAAATACACCGTTGCGCTGATGAAGGAGGGGGAACGGCATTTCCGCATTTCCTCGGACATCGGCGAAAACGCACCCATTCCCTGGACCGCCTCCGGGCGTTTGTTGCTGGCGCACCTGAGCGACCAGGAAATCGTCGACCTGATCGACCACGACGACTTCATTCTGCCCGACGGCGAGCGCTTGCCGCTGGAACAGTTTCTCAAGGAAATCCGTCAGGCCGGGATCGATGGATTTTTTTCTTTCGATAGCGTCGCCGACACCTTTACCCATTGCTTCGCCGCCCCGGTCAAAGACCCAGGCGGCGTGGCCATCGCGACTCTGTGTATCGTCGCTCCACGAGCCGATGCCAGGAAAAACTACAATGACTACCGCCGGGTGCTGATCGACAGCGCCAACAGCCTGGCCCGTCGCATCAACGAATAACAGCGGCTGCCCGCGGCCGCTTGAACGAGGAGTTCGACCATGTCTTCTGCCCCCCATACTGCCAACGTGGACAAAGGCGCTGCCCCGATCGGTGCCAGCCTGGTGCGTGACGTCAGCCTGCCCGCGCTGGTGCTGCACCGCGAGGCGCTGGAGCACAACATTCGCTGGATGCAGGACTTCGTCAGCAACAGCGGCGCGCAACTGGCACCCCACGGCAAAACCAGCATGACCCCGGCGCTGTTCCGTCGCCAACTGGACGCCGGTGCCTGGGGCATCACCCTGGCCAGCGCCACGCAAACCCGTGCCGCTTACGCCCATGGTGTGCGCCGGGTGCTGATGGCCAACCAGTTGGTCGGCACGCCGAACATGGCGCTGATCGCGGACCTGTTGGCCGACCCGACGTTCGATTTCTATTGCATGGTCGATCACCCGGACAACGTTGCCGACCTCGGCGCCTATTTCGCCTCCCGTGGCGTGCGCCTGAACGTGATGATCGAGTACGGCGTGGTCGGCGGTCGTTGCGGTTGCCGCAGCGAACAGCAAGTGCTCGATCTGGCCAAGGCCATCGCCGCGCAACCGGCCCTGGCCCTGACCGGGATCGAAGGCTACGAAGGTGTGATCCATGGCGATCACGCCGTGACCGGTATCCGCGATTTCGCCGCGTCACTGGTGCGCCTGGCGGTGCAGTTGCAGGACAGCGGCGCCTTCGCCATTGCCAAGCCGATCATCACCGCGTCGGGCTCGGCCTGGTATGACCTGATTGCCGAATCCTTCGAAGCGCAGAACGCCGGTGGACGTTTCCTCAGCGTACTGCGTCCAGGCAGTTACGTGGCTCATGACCATGGCATCTACAAGCAAGCGCAGTGCTGCGTTCTCGACCGTCGCAGCGATCTGCACGAAGGCCTGCGTCCGGCGCTGGAAGTGTGGGCGCATGTGCAGTCGTTGCCGGAGCCAGGGTTTGCGGTGATTGCCCTGGGCAAGCGCGACGTGGCCTACGACGCCGGCTTGCCGGTGCCGTTGTTGCGGTACAAGGCGGGTGTGGTGCCGGCCCAAGGCGATGATGTGAGTGCGTGCAAGGTGACCGCGGTGATGGATCAGCACGCGTTCATGACCGTGGCGCCAGGGGTTGAACTGCGGGTGGGCGACATCATTTCGTTCGGCACTTCGCATCCGTGCCTGACGTTCGACAAATGGCGAGTCGGCTGTCTGGTGGACGAACAACTGAACGTCATCGAGACCATGGAAACCTGTTTCTAAAGGATTGAGACCGAGTTGCGGCCATCGCGAGCAAGCTCGCTCCCACAGGGGAACGCATTCCAATGTGGGAGCGAGCTTGCTCGCGATGAGGCCCAACCAGACAATACCGAAACACCAGAGCCCCCACAATAATGAACACCATCAACACCCTGGGCCCCAACCCTCCACGCATCGCCCTGATCGGCGAATGCATGATCGAGTTGCAGCATCGCGCCGACGGCAGCCTGCAACAGAGTTTCGGTGGCGACACCCTGAACACGGCGGTGTACCTGTCCCGGGAACTGGGCGAGAACGGCACCGTGGATTACGTCACGGCCTTGGGCGATGACAGTTTCAGCGACGCGATGTGCCGGAGTTGGGCGGCGGAAAATATCGGGCTCGGCATGGTTCAGCGCCTGCCCGGACGTCTGCCGGGTTTGTATTGTATCCAGACCGACGCGGCCGGCGAGCGGCGCTTTCTGTACTGGCGCAATGAAGCGGCGGTACGCGATTGCTTCACCACCCCGGCCGCCGCACCGATCCTCGCGGCGCTGCCGGATTACGACGTGCTGTACTTCAGTGGCATCACCCTGGCGGTCATCGGCGTGCAAGGCCGGGAAAAGTTGCTGGACACCCTGATCGAAGCCCGCCAGCGCGATGCGCGGATTGTGTTCGACAACAACTACCGGCCACGGCTGTGGGCGTCGGTCGAGGACGCCCGGGCGGCGTATCGCCGTGTGCTGGCGCAGGTCGATCTGGCGTTGCTGACAGTGGATGACGAGCAGGCGTTGTTTGGTTATGCCGATTGTGACGCGGTGTTTGCCGCGTATGAGCAGATGGGTACGCCGGAAGTGGTGCTCAAGCGCGGCGCCCAAGCGTGCCTGATTCGTTGTGATGGCGAGTCGTTCGAGGTGCCGGCGCTGAAAGTCGAGCGGGTGGTGGACACCACGGCGGCGGGGGATTCGTTCAGTGCTGCGTATCTGGCCTCGCGGCTCAAGGGCGGCAGCCCGGTGGATGCCGCCGAGGCCGGGCATCGGTTGGCGAGCCGGGTGATTCAGGTACCGGGGGCGTTGATCCCAAGGTAAACGGTGAATGGCCGGTGGCTGCGCCATCGGATCGTGAGCAGGCTCGCCACACGGGTTCATCGGACTGATGGCTTTTTGCTTATTTTGTGGGTGCGTTCTCATTTGGAATCAGTACAATCGCCGCATTTGCCCCCCGGCCAGAATCGATACCATAGACGGGGGCATGCGCGAGAAGTCCCCATGCTCATCGGTAGCTATTCCCCCACCCTGGTCATCATTTCACTCTGTGTAGCGATTCTCGCCTCATACACCGCACTTGACCTGACCGGACGCATTGCCACCGCCAAAGGCCGCGCCGTGCATTTGTGGACCGCGGGCGGGGCCATTGCCATGGGCATCGGCATCTGGTCGATGCACTTTATCGGCATGCTCGCGTTCAAGTTGCCGGTCGACCTGGGCTACGACGGCACGATCACCCTGTTGTCGCTGCTGATTGGCGTGCTCTCCAGCGGTTTTGCGCTGTGGCTGGTCAGCCAACCGCAATTGCCGGCCTGGCAGTTGGCCTTTGGCGCGTTGGTCATGGGTGCCGGCATTAGCGCTATGCACTACACCGGCATGGCCGCCATGCGCATGCAACCGGGCATCGACTACGATCCGACGCTGTTCGGCGCTTCGCTTCTGATCGCGGTCGGTGCATCGGGCGCGGCACTGTGGATTGCTTTCCGCCTGCGCCGGCACACGCCTTATGTCCGTCTGATCCGTGGTGGTGCCGCGGTGATCATGGGCATTGCCATCGTCGGCATGCACTACACCGGCATGGCCGCCGCACGCTTTGCCGATGGCAGTTTTTGCGGGGCGGCGGTCAATGGTCTGAGCGACAAGGGCCTGGACAATCTGGTGCTGGTCACCACGCTGGCGGTGCTGAGCATCGCTTTGCTGACCTCGATCCTCGATGCGCGCCTGGAGGCCCGCACCGCGAGCCTGGCCGAGTCGCTGACCGAGGCTAACCGTGAACTGACCCAACTGGCTCTGCACGACACCCTCACCGGGTTGCCGAACCGGATGTTGCTTGCCGATCGTATCGATCAGGCCATGTCGCGGGTCCGGGAAGAGGGTGGCTGCTTTGCCCTGATGTTCATCGATCTGGACGGCTTCAAACCGGTCAACGATGCCTTTGGTCACCATATGGGTGATCTGCTGTTGCGCGAAGTGGCCGTGCGCCTGCGCGAAGACTTGCGTAGCCACGATACCCTGGCGCGGATCGGCGGCGATGAGTTTGTGTTGCTGGTGCAATTGAGCGAGCAGATCGACGCCTTGAACCTCGCGGCCCGCCAGGTCGGGCTGATCGCGCGGGCGTTCCGGGTTGCCGAACATGATTTGCACATTTCCGCCAGCGTCGGCATCGCGCTCTACCCGGGTAACGGGCAGTCCGCCCACGAATTGCTGATGAACGCCGACGCGGCGATGTATCACGCCAAGGGCGCGGGTAAAAACGGCTACAGTTTTTTCGATGCCTCGATGAACAGTAATGCCCGCAAACAGCTGCAATTGCTGCAGGACTTGCGCAATGCCGTGGAACAGCAGGAATTCAGCCTGTATTACCAACCCAAGTTCGACGCCGCCAATGGTCGCCCGGTGGGCGCCGAGGCCTTGTTGCGCTGGGAGCACCCGACGCAAGGGATACTGTTGCCGGATACATTCATCGAGCTGGCAGAAAAAACCGGGCTGATCATTCCGATCGGCGAATGGGTGCTCAACGAAGCCTGTCGCCAGATGCGCGAGTGGTACGTGTCGGGCTATACCGATTGGCGCATTGCGGTGAACCTTTCGGCCATCCAGTTCTGTCATCCCGGGCTGGTCCAGAGCGTCGCCAGAGCGCTGGCGACACACCATCTGCCGGCCAACAGCCTGACCCTGGAAATCACCGAAACCACCGCCATGAGCGATGCCGATGCGAGCATGACGGTGCTTCAGGAACTGTCGGAAATGGGCGTCGACCTGTCCATCGACGATTTTGGTACTGGCTATTCGAGCTTGATGTACCTCAAGCGCCTGCCGGCCAACGAACTGAAGATCGACCGCGGTTTTGTCCGCGACCTGGAGCACGACAGCGATGACGCCGCCATCGTTTCAGCCATCGTCGCCCTCGGTCAGGCGCTGGGGCTGCGCATTGTCGCCGAAGGTGTGGAGACGGGTGTGCAGCAGGACTTCCTGACTCAACTGGGCTGCGATTCGTTGCAGGGGTACCTGCTGGGGCATCCGCTGCCGGCCGCAGGTTTCATGGTGGAAATCCATCGTGGGGAGCAATTGGTCGAGCAGTTGAAAGCCAGTGCCGAGCGCGAAATGTCGATGACATGACAGCTGACGTGAAGCCATGCAAAAAACGTCAATGGCGGTTATTCTTGCCCCCGACCGCTTAAGCTTCGATTTGGGGGAAAGCTCGCATGGACAAAGTCATCATCATTACCGGCGGTAGCCGCGGCATTGGTGCTGCCACCGCTCTGTTGGCCGCCGCGCAGGGCTATCGGATTTGCATCAACTACCAGGCCGACGAACAGGCTGCACTCGGCGTGCTCGAGCAAGTCCGCGCCCTGGGTGCGCATGCCATTGCGGTGCGGGCCGACGTCAGCATCGAAGACGAAGTCATCGCGCTGTTCAATCGGGTAGACAGCGAACTGGGCCGGGTCACCGCGCTGGTGAACAACGCCGGCACCGTCGGGCAAAAGTCCCGCGTCGACGAGATGTCCGAGTTCCGCATTCTCAAAATCATGAAAACCAACGTCCTGGCGCCGATCCTCTGCGCCAAGCACGCGATCCTGCGCATGTCGCCCAAACACGGCGGGCAGGGCGGCAGCATCGTCAACGTGTCTTCGGTGGCCTCGCGTTTGGGCTCGCCCAACGAGTACGTCGACTACGCCGCCTCCAAAGGTGCGCTGGACACCTTCACCATCGGCCTGTCCAAGGAAGTGGCGGGCGAGGGGATTCGGGTCAACGCCGTTCGCCCGGGCTACATCTACACCGATTTCCATGCCTTGAGCGGCGATCCGGACCGGGTCAGCAAACTCGAATCGGGGATTCCGATGGCCCGGGGTGGGCGTCCGGATGAAGTGGCGGAGGCGATTGTCTGGTTGCTGTCGGACAAGGCTTCCTATGCGACGGGGACTTTCGTTGATCTTGGTGGTGGGCGTTAATTGCTGAAACAGGCGTTGTCTGCGCCGGCCTCATCGCGAGCAAGCTCGCTCCCACAGTAGATCTCCATTGCTCACACATTTTGTGTGTACTGAGGAACCTGTGGGAGCGAGCTTGCTCGCGATAGCCATTTATAAAACCACATGGCGCTGTCAGAACGACCGCACAATCCGCCCCAACGTCTCCATCGCCTTCTCCGCAGCCTCGTCCCACGGGCTGCCATAATTCAACCGAATACAATTCCTGAACCGCTGCGCCGGCGAAAAGATCGGCCCCGGTGCAATGCTGATGCCTTGGGCCAGCGCCATCTGAAACAACTTCAGCGAATCCATCTGTTCCGGCAATTCCAGCCACAAAAAGTACCCGCCCGCCGGTTGGCTGACCCGAGTCTGCGCCGGGAAATAGCGGGCGATGGCGGCGAGCATGGCGCTTTGCTGGTCTTCCAGCGCGTGGCGCAATTTACGCAGGTGCCGGTCGTAGCCGCCGTGTTGCAGGTAATCGGCGATGGCGGCCTGGGCTGGCATCGATGCGCACAGTGAGGTCATGAGTTTCAGTCGTTCGATTTTCTGCGCATAGCGCCCGGCGGCGACCCAGCCGATGCGATAGCCGGGGGCCAGGCTTTTGGCGAACGAGCCGCAGTGCATCACCAGGCCTTCGGTATCAAAGGCCTTGGCCGGTTTCGGTGCTTGCTGGCCGTAATACAGTTCGGCGTAGACATCGTCTTCGATCAGCGGCACCTGGTGGCGGCGCAGCAATTCCACAAGCTGCTGTTTCTTTGCCTCGGGCACGGTTGCGCCCATGGGGTTCTGGAAGCTGGTCATACACCAGCAGGCCTTGATCGGATGGCGCTCCAGGGTTTGCTCGAGCACACCGAGGTCGATGCCGTCGCGCGGGTGCACGGGAATTTCCACGGCCTTGAGCTTCAGGCGTTCGAGCACTTGCAGGCAGGCATAGAACGCCGGGGCTTCGATGGCCACCAGGTCGCCAGGCTCCGTCACCGCTTGCAGGCACAGGTTGAGGGCTTCCAGCGCGCCGTTGGTGATCAGCAGTTCTTCCATGGGCAGCATCAGCCCGCCGACCATGTAGCGCAAGGCGATTTGCCGGCGCAGCTGCGGGTTGCCCGGCGACATGTCGGTGACCACCATGCGCGGGTCCATCTCGCGGCTGGCGCTGGCCAGGGAGCGGGACAAGCGTTGCAGGGGAAACAGCGTGGGGCTGGGGAACGCCGAGCCGAAGGGCACGGTGTTCGGGTCCTTGATCGAGTCGAGCACAGAGAACACCAGTTCGCTGACGTCGACCTCGGTGGACTCGTTGACCTGGCTGCTGATCACCGGTTCGCAAAACGGCCGGGGTGCATGGGCGTTGACGAAATAGCCGGAGCGCGGACGGGCGCGGATCAGGCCGCGGCGTTCCAGCAGGTAATAGGCCTGGAACACCGTGGACGGGCTGACGCCGTAGGTCTGGCTCGCGTAGCGCACCGAGGGTACACGCTGGCCCGGGCCGAGGACGCCGGAGCGGATCAGTTCTGCGATGTCGTCGGCGAATTTTTCGTAGCGTTTCATCGGTATCCCGTCATGGAACTCATTCAATCAGTTTTTGTGGCGAGGGGGCTTGCCCCCGTTGGGCTGCGTAGCAGCCCTGTTTGAGTTCCTGCAAATGAATCTGGCTCACTGGTTTGGCGACTGCTGCGCAGTCGAACGGGGTGGTGCGGCATTCCGACAAGCCCCCTCGCCACAGGGGACCGCATTTCACAAGCACCGCAGTGTAAAGGTTCAGCGATTCATCGGTGCAACAAACCGGCTCTTCGCCACGCTGTAGACGTCGGGCTCATCGTTGTCGACCACCATGAAGCCGATGCCCTGTGAGCTGCTGGCCGCACGCTCGGTAAACATCACCACCGACACCGGCACATCGACAATCTCGCCCGGCGCCAGGCTCAATCCGGTCTTGCCCCGCAACTCGAAACCATCGGCATCGACCAGGCGCAATTGGTAGTCCTGATGCTGCTGGGTCTTGTTGATCACCTTCAGACTGTAGATGTTTTCGATCTGTCCCTGGCTGTTCTCACGGAACAGGCCACGGTCCTTGCTGACGTCGAGCGACACCATCGGCCGTTCCACCAGCGCCACCACCAGGGCGGCGATCATCACCAGCAGCACAGCGGTGTAGCCGATCAGGCGCGGACGCAGCAGGTGGGTCTTGCCACCCTGCAACTGGTGCTCGGACGTATAGCTGATCAATCCTGGGGCGTAGCCCATCTTGTCCATGATCGAATCACAGGCGTCGATGCACGCGGCGCACCCGATGCATTCCATCTGCAAGCCATCGCGAATGTCGATACCGGTCGGGCAGACCTGTACGCAAAGCTGGCAATCGATGCAATCGCCCAGGCCGACTTCGGCGGGATTGACCTCCCGTTTGCGCGGGCCACGGTTTTCGCCCCGGGCCACGTCGTAGGAAATGGTCAGGGTGTCCTTGTCGAACATCACGCTCTGGAACCGCGCGTAGGGGCACATGTGCATGCACACCGCTTCACGCAGCCAACCGGCATTGATGTAGGTGGCGCCGGTAAAAAACAGCACCCAGAACAGGCTGACACCGCTGATTTGCAAGGTCAGCAGCTCTTCGGCCAGTGGCCGGATCGGCGTGAAGTAGCCAACGAAGGTCAGGCCGGTCAGCAGGCTGATGGCCAGCCACAAGGTGTGCTTGGCCGCGCGCCGCATCAGTTTGTTCAGGCCCCACGGCGCAGCTTGCAACTTGATCCGCTGGTTGCGCTCGCCCTCGGTAATCTTTTCGCACCACATGAAGATCCACGTCCACGAACTTTGCGGACAGGTGTAGCCGCACCAGACCCGTCCCGCGAATACGGTGATCGCAAACAGGCCGAAGGCGGCGATGATCAAAAGCGCCGACAGCAGGATGAAATCCTGCGGCCAGAAAGTCGCGCCGAAGATATGGAATTTGCTTTCGGAAAGATCCCAGAGCACCGCCTGGCGGCCGCTCCAGTTCAACCACACGGTACCGAAAAACAGCAAAAACAGAAAACCTGCGCCACTGATGCGCAGGTTGCGGAACAGCCCGGTAAAGCTGCGGGTATGGATGTGGTTGTCGCTGGATCTGGCCTTCATCTTCGGACGCGAAGGCTCGAAGGTTTCTACGGTTCGGACGGGGATTCTCTCGCTCATGGTCTTTCGCTCATCAGCCTCCATCAGGCATGAGCACTATGAGCGGCGATCTGTTTGCATAACAGACTCAGGTATTGCATAAAAAAGCGAATCAGATGGTGTCGGGCGCACGGCCTGCGACAACTTGAAGCACCTGCCGCAGAACGGAGCAAACGCCTGTCCACAACAGCTGAGGTGGATGTCGATCAACGTCAGTCAAATCACCGAATCACTGTCGGCAGCTCCTACGTGTAAGGGATTCACGATCACCGGCGAAATCGTCGTTGGCGGTGGGATCGTGCCAGGAATGGATTGTTCATTGTTCAAGCCTGCAGTGGCACATGGCGTGAGTCGTGCTTAAGTAGGTGGACTGGTGGGTTGACCACTGCCCGAAAGACTTGATTGCGCAAATTGCTGATGAAACTTTCCCGGCGACTGTCGCTCGGAACCTAAGTGAGTGCATCCCGGGGCGGACAGTCCAGCGGGATGGTGACCAGACACACGCGCGTCCATGGGGCGTCAGGAGAGAGGCTCGATGACGGCTGAAAAACCGACTGAGTTGAGCTACAACCCGCACATGCCGCTGTCGCAGGCGTTGTTGCAGCCGCGTATCGTCATGGAAAACATCATGCCAACCCTTGAAGGCGGGCAGTTTGCGGTCAAGGCCGTGGTGGGGCAGGACGTGGTGGTGACCGCCAAGGTGTTTGCCGACGGGCATGACAAACTGGCGGTTCGCGTACGCTGGCGGGCCGAGGACGAGGACGTCTGGCAAAGCGCGGCCATGCACGATCTGGGCAACGACGCTTGGCAAGGGCAGTTCCGTGTCGACAGCCAGAGCCGTTATCTGTTCTGTATCGAAGCCTGGATCGATCAGTTCGCCAGTTTTTGCTACGAACTGGAAAAGAAACATGCGGCGGCGGTGCCCGTCAGCCTGGAGCTGCAGGAAGGGCGGATTCAAGTGCAACAAGCCGCCGAACGCAGCGAAGGACCACTCAGCGAGCAACTGGCGGCCTTGCACCATGAACTCTCAGGACTGCTCGAAGCCGAGCAGGTTGCGCTGTTTTTGCACCCGCGTAGTGCCGACCTCATGGCTCGCGCCAATCATCGTGCTTTCCTGAGCCTGAGTCCGGAGTACCCGGTGGATGTGGAGCGCGAACTGGCGCAGTTCGCCAGTTGGTATGAATTGTTCCCGCGCTCGATCACCGACAATCCGGCGCGCCATGGCACCTTCAATGACGTGCATTCACGGCTGGCGATGATTCAGGACATGGGCTTCGACGTGCTGTATTTCCCGCCGATCCACCCGATCGGGCGCAGCTACCGCAAAGGCCCGAACAACTCGCTGACGGCGGGCCCCGATGATCCGGGCAGCCCTTATGCAATCGGCAGCGAAGAGGGCGGGCACGAGGCGATTCACAAGCAGTTGGGCACCCGTGAAGATTTCCGGCGACTGGTGGCGGCCGCCGCGGCCCA
The DNA here is from genome assembly GCF_019947515.1 of Pseudomonas sp. A-B-19. Classification (NCBI taxonomy): domain Bacteria; kingdom Pseudomonadati; phylum Pseudomonadota; class Gammaproteobacteria; order Pseudomonadales; family Pseudomonadaceae; genus Pseudomonas; species Pseudomonas sp. A-B-19. The sequence continues at coordinate 179,941 of NZ_JAGYGN010000004.1, read as the reverse complement.
CGGCCTGGAAATCGCCCTCGACTTCGCCATCCAGTGTTCCCAGGACCACCCTTGGCTCAAGCAACACCCCGGCTGGTTCAACTGGCGGCCGGACGGCACGATCAAATACGCCGAGAACCCGCCGAAGAAATACCAGGACATCGTCAACGTCGACTTCTATGCCCCAGAGGCGATTCCGAGCCTGTGGGTGGAGCTGCGCGACATCGTGGTGGGCTGGGTCGAGGAGGGCGTGAAGATCTTCCGCGTCGATAACCCGCACACCAAGCCTCTGCCGTTCTGGCAGTGGCTGATCGCCGATGTACGGGCGTTGTACCCCGAGGTGATCTTCCTCGCCGAAGCCTTTACCACTCCGGCAATGATGGCGCGTCTGGGCAAGGTCGGGTATTCCCAGAGCTATACCTATTTCACCTGGCGCAACACCAAGGCCGAACTGGCGAGCTACTTCACTGAACTCAACGAATCGCCGTGGCGCGAATGCTACCGGCCGAACTTTTTCGTCAATACACCGGACATCAACCCGGCGTTCCTCCATGATTCAGGGCGCCCCGGGTTCCTCATCCGCGCCGTGCTGGCGACCATGGGCTCAGGCTTGTGGGGCATGTATTCGGGTTTCGAATTGTGCGAGTCGGCGCCGGTGCCGGGCAAGGAGGAGTACCTCGACTCCGAGAAGTACGAGATCCGCCCCAGGGACTTCAACGCGCCGGGCAACATCATTGCCGAGATCGCCCAGCTCAACCGCATCCGCAGGCAGAACCCGGCGCTGCACACGCATCTGGGCCTGAAGGTCTACAACGCCTGGAACGACAATATCCTGTACTTCGGCAAACGCAGCGTTGACGGCAGCAATTTCATTCTGGTGGCGGTCAACCTCGATCCGCACAACGTGCAGGAAGCGAGCTTCGAGCTGCCGTTGTGGGAAATGGGCCTGCCTGATGATGCCAGCACCCAGGGCGAAGACCTGATGAGTGGTCATCGCTGGACCTGGCACGGCAAGCAGCAGTTCATGCGGATCGATCCAGCGTACCAGCCGTTCGGGATTTGGAGGATTACCGCCTCTTGAGAACACCACAATTTCTGTGGCGAGGGAGCTTGCTCCCGCTCGGCTGCGAAGCAGTCGTAATCCCTTTGAACACGGTGCACCTGTCAAATGGCATAGGGTTGCTCCGCAACCCAGCGGGAGCAAGCTCCCTCGCCACAGAAGTCTCAGCCTGTGGCCAAGTCGAATTCACCAGGAGTTTCACATGGCGAAGAAACCCACGGCAGCCACGTTCATCAAGGACCCGCTCTGGTACAAGGACGCGGTGATCTATCAAGTTCATGTCAAATCGTATTTCGACTCCAACAACGACGGGATTGGCGATTTTCCCGGCCTGATCGCCAAGCTCGACTACATCGCCGACCTTGGGGTCAACACCATCTGGCTGTTGCCGTTCTACCCCTCGCCACGGCGCGATGACGGTTACGACATCGCCGAGTACCGTGGCGTGCACAGTGACTACGGCACCATGGCCGATGCCAGGCGGTTCATTGCCGAGGCACACAAACGCGGCCTGCGAGTGATCACCGAACTGGTCATCAACCACACCTCCGACCAACACCCATGGTTCCAGCGCGCACGCAAGGCCAAAAAGGGTTCAGCCGCCCGGGACTTCTACGTGTGGTCCGATGACGATCAGAAATACGACGGCACCCGCATCATTTTCCTCGACACCGAAAAGTCCAACTGGACCTGGGACCCGGTCGCCGGCCAATACTTCTGGCACCGTTTCTACTCCCACCAGCCGGACCTGAACTTCGATAACCCGCAAGTCATGAAAGCCGTGCTGTCGGTCATGCGTTACTGGCTCGACATGGGCATCGACGGCTTGCGCCTGGACGCCATTCCCTACCTGATCGAACGCGATGGCACCAACAACGAGAACCTGCCGGAAACCCACGACGTCCTGAAAAAGATCCGCGCCGAAATCGACGCCAACTACCCTGACCGCATGCTGCTGGCCGAGGCCAATCAATGGCCGGAAGATACCCGGTTGTATTTCGGCGACACCGATAAAAAAGGCCTGAACGGCGACGAATGCCACATGGCCTTTCACTTCCCGTTGATGCCGCGCATGTACATGGCGCTGGCCCAGGAAGATCGCTTCCCGATCACCGACATTCTGCGCCAGACCCCGGATATTCCCGCCAACTGCCAATGGGCAATCTTCCTGCGCAACCACGATGAGCTGACCCTGGAGATGGTCACCGACAAGGAGCGCGACTATCTGTGGAATTACTACGCTTCTGACCGCCGCGCACGGATCAATCTGGGGATTCGCCGCCGTCTGGCGCCTTTGGTGGAGCGCGACCGCCGTCGGGTCGAGTTGCTCAACAGCCTGCTACTGTCGATGCCCGGCACGCCGACGCTGTACTACGGCGATGAAATCGGCATGGGCGACAACATCTACCTCGGTGATCGCGATGGCGTGCGCACACCGATGCAATGGTCCATCGACCGCAACGGCGGTTTCTCCCGCGCCGACCCGGCCAGCCTGGTGCTGCCGCCGATCATGGACCCGCTATATGGCTACCTGTCGGTCAACGTCGAAACCCAGGCCGGCGATCCGCATTCGCTGTTGAACTGGAACCGGCGCATGCTTGCCGTGCGTAAGCAATCCAAGGCCTTCGGGCGCGGTACGTTGAAGATGCTGTCGCCCACCAACCGACGGATTCTGGCCTACACCCGTGAATACACCGGGGTGGATGGCAAGCACGAAGTCATTCTGTGCGTGGCCAATGTGTCGCGCAGTGCCCAGGCCGCCGAGCTGGATTTGTCGGCCTACGTCGGCATGGTGCCGGTGGAAATGCTCGGGGGTAACGCGTTCCCGCCCATCGGCCAGCTGAATTTCCTTCTGACGCTGGCACCCTACGGCTTTTACTGGTTTGGCCTCGCCGCGGAAAACCAGATGCCGAGCTGGCACGTGGAACCTGCACAAAGCCTGCCGGACTTCACCACGCTGGTGCTGAAAAAACGCATGGAAGAGCTGCTCGAAGCGCCGTCACGCACCACGCTTGTGCAAAGCATTCTGCCGAACTGGTTGCAGAACCGCCGCTGGTTCGCCGGCAAGGACGCCGCCATTGAACAGGTCGATCTGGCCTATGGCGTGCGTTTCGGCGATCCGCAGCATCCGGTGCTGCTCAGTGAGATCAATGTCACCAGCGCTGGCCAGGTCAGTCGCTACCAGTTGCCGTTCGGCTTTATTTCCGAGGATCAGGTCGGTACTCCGTTGCCCCAGCAGTTGGCGTTGTCGCGGGTTCGGCGTGGACGTCAGGTCGGCCTGATCACCGATGCCTTCAGCCTGGACACCTTTGTGCATGCCGTATTACAGGGCATTCAGGCCAGCATCGTGTTGGCATCCAGTGATGGCGACATTCGCTTCGAGTCCACCGCGGAGCTTGAAAAGCTCGGCCTCAATGCCGAATCTCCGGTGCGCTACCTGTCGGCCGAGCAGTCCAACAGCTCGGTGGTGATCGGCAACAGCCTGGTGCTGAAGCTGATCCGCAAGGTTGCCTCTGGCGTGCATCCGGAACTGGAGATGAGCGCGTATCTGACCAACGCCGGCTTCAGCAATATTTCGCCATTGCTGGGGGCCGTAATACGTCGGAATGCGGCGGGTGAAGACAACCTGCTGATGATCGCCCAAGGCTATCTGAGCAATCAGGGCGACGCCTGGGAGTGGACGCAGAACAACCTCGAACGAGCGTTGCGCGATGAGCTGGCCGACGCCGTGTCCGAACAGGAGCAACACTACAACGCGCTCGGCGAACTGAAAGATTTTGCCGCTATGCTGGGTCGGCGCCTGGGGGAAATGCATCAGGTGCTGGCGGCGCCGAATAGCAACCCGGACTTCCTGCCGCAGGTCACCACGCAGAAAGAGGCCCAGGCCACGGCCAGGGATGTCGCGGCGCAAATCGAGCACGCGCTTAACTTGCTCAAGCAGCATGGAAATCAATTGAACCCGGCGGACCAGACTCTGGTCGGCCATTTACTGGACAACAAAAAAGCCATCCTCAGCCATGTGCAGGAGTTGGGTAAAAAGACCGCAGGCGGCCTGCGCATTCGTGTGCACGGCGATCTGCATCTGGGGCAGGTGCTGGTGATCAAGGGCGATGCCTACCTGATCGACTTTGAAGGAGAACCGGCGCGACCATTGCATGAACGACGGGGCAAACACAGCCCGTACAAGGATGTCAGCGGTGTGCTGCGTTCCTTCGACTATGCGGCGGCGATGGCGATCAACGTGCAGAGCGTCAACAACACCCCGACAGCCGCTGCCGCGCGCTTGCGGGTCACCGATCGCTACTTGAGCGAAGCGCGGCAAGCATTTGTCGACGCTTATCGGCTGGCGGCAGCTAGTCTTGCCCATGCATGGCAAGATCCGGAAGGCGAGGATGCCGCACTGGCGTTGTACGGTCTGGAGAAGGCGGCGTACGAGGTGGCCTATGAGGCGGAAAACCGCCCCGCCTGGTTGCCCGTGCCGTTGCACGGTTTATATGGATTATTGAGTGGGCTTAAACCCTTTTCCGATCTTGGTGGAGAGTAGTCATGAGTGTCTCGAACAAGGAACAGGGTCATCACAAAGAAGCGCTGCTGCCCAGCGCGCGGGATATCGATGCATTGGTGCGTGCCGAGCATATCGACCCTTTTGCGATTCTCGGCCCTCACGCCGATGGCGTCGGCGGGCAGTTCATTCGCGCATATCTGCCGGGCGCCCTGAGTGTGGAAGTGCTGGCCAGGGACTCGGGCGAAGGGCTTGGGAATCTTGAAGCCACAGCGACACCGGGGTTGTTTGTCGGACATTTCCAGCGTGCGCAAGCGTATCTGCTGCGCACCCGTTGGGCCGGCGGCGAGCAAACGGCCGAAGATCCTTACAGCTTCGGCCCGTTGCTGGGCGAAATGGACTTGTATCTGTTCGCCGAAGGCAATCACCGCGACCTCAGCGCGTGCCTGGGTGCGCAACTCACGACCGTGGACGGCGTCGACGGCGTACGGTTCGCCGTATGGGCGCCGAATGCCCGGCGGGTGTCGGTGGTCGGTGATTTCAACGTCTGGGACGGGCGCCGGCATCCGATGCGCCTGCGCCATCCCACCGGTGTCTGGGAGTTGTTCATCCCGCGCCTGCAAGCCGGGGACGCCTACAAATACGAGGTTCTCGGCGCCCACGGCATTCTGCCGTTGAAGGCTGATCCCGTGGCACTGGCCACCAGTCTGCCGCCAGACACTGCCTCGAAAGTCGCTTCCCCCTTGAGCGTCGACTGGCAGGATCAGGACTGGATGCTGGCCCGGGGCGACCGCCACCGGGTGACTGCGCCCTTGTCGATCTACGAATTGCACGCCGGCTCATGGCAATGCGAGTTGGACGACCTGGGCGAAGTGGCCCGCCAGTACACCTGGCCGGAACTGACCGAGCGGCTGATTCCCTATGTCAAAGACCTGGGTTTTACCCACATCGAACTGATGCCGATCATGGAACACCCGTTCGGCGGTTCGTGGGGCTATCAGTTGCTGTCGCAATTCGCGCCGAGTGCCCGGTATGGCACGCCGGACGAGTTCGCCGCATTCGTCAACGCCTGCCATGTGGCCGGGCTCGGGGTGATCCTCGATTGGGTGCCGGCGCATTTCCCCACCGATATCCACGGCCTGGCCCAGTTCGATGGCACGGCACTGTACGAGTACGGCAACCCGCAGGAAGGTTTCCACCAGGACTGGGACACGCTGATCTACAACCTGGGGCGCACCGAAGTGCATGGCTATATGCTGGCGTCGGCGCTGCACTGGCTCAAGCATTTCCATGTCGACGGCCTGCGGGTCGACGCGGTGGCCTCGATGCTGTACCGCGACTACTCGCGCAAGGCCGGCGAATGGGTGCCGAACCGCCATGGCGGGCGGGAGAACCTCGAAGCCATCGACTTCCTGCGCCACCTCAATGACGTAGTGGCTCTGGAAGCGCCTGGTGCACTGGTGATCGCCGAAGAGTCCACTGCCTGGCCGGGCGTCAGCCAGGGCACGCAACAGGGCGGCCTGGGCTTCGCCTACAAATGGAACATGGGCTGGATGCATGATTCGCTGCACTACATTCAGCAAGACCCGGTCTATCGCGCCCATCACCATAACGAGCTGAGTTTCGGCCTGGTGTATGCCTGGTCCGAGCGCTTCATTCTGCCGATCTCCCACGACGAAGTGGTGCACGGCAAGCACTCGCTGATCGACAAGATGCCCGGCGACCGCTGGCAGAAATTCGCCAACCTGCGGGCCTACCTGAGCTTCATGTGGGCGCATCCGGGCAAGAAACTGCTGTTCATGGGCTGCGAGTTCGGCCAATGGCGCGAGTGGAACCACGACCAGCAACTGGACTGGTACCTGTTGCAATACCCCGAGCACAAGGGCGTGCAGAAACTGGTGTCTGACCTCAATCGCTTGTACCGCGAAGAGCCGGCGCTGCACGAGCAGGACGATGTGCCCCAGGGGTTCCAATGGCTGATCGGCGATGACGCGATCAACAGCGTTTATGCGTGGCTGCGCTGGAGCAAGGACGGCCGGCCTGTGCTGGTGGTGGCCAACTTTACGCCGGTGCCGCGCGAGGCTTATCGCGTCGGGGTGCCGTTTGCCGGGCAGTGGAGTGAGGTACTCAACAGCGATTCGTCGATCTATGCCGGCTCCAACTACGGCAATAGTGGTGGGGCGGCGGCCGAGGAATACTCGAGCCATGGGCAGGCATTGTCGTTGGTGTTGAATTTGCCGCCGTTGGCGGTGTTGATGTTAACGCCGCAGGGCTGATCCGAAGGCGGCCGGTGCAGTGAACGCCTACATTTGACGCCTGGCAATGAAGGGCGGTGGTTCAGAGATGCACTTCCACCGCCAACGGCAAATGGTCGGACAGGTGCGTCCACGGCTTGTGCCCGAGTATTTGCGGCTCGTGGCTGCTGGCGTTGCGCAGGTAGACGCGGTCCAGGCGCAACAATGGGAACCGCGCGGGGTAGGTTTTGGCCGGGCGGCCATGGTGGCGTTCGAAGGCTTCGTGCAGATAAACGCGACGGGCCAAGGCGGCATTACCCAGCAGCTTCCAGTCGTTGAAGTCACCGGCGATGATAACCGGTGCCTGGTCAGGCAGGGCCTCAAGGAGTTGGCAGAGCAACTGCAACTGCAGCTGACGATGACTTTCCAGCAGGCTGAGGTGCACGCAAATGGCATGCACTTCGTTATGCCCCGGCACGTCCAGCACGCAGTGCAGCAAGCCGCGACGTTCCGGGCCAGTAATGGAAACATCCAGGTTTCGGTACTCGCGGATCGGGTATTTCGACAGCAGGGCGTTGCCATGATGACCGTCGGGATAGACCGCATTGCGTCCATAGGCGAAGTCGCCCCACATGCTGTCGGCGAGAAATTCATACTGCGAGGTTTGTGGCCAATCGTTGTAGCGCGAAGAGTGGCGATCGTGCTCGCCGACGACTTCTTGCAAAAACACCAGGTCTGCTGACGTACTGCGCACCGCTTCACGCAATTCCGGGAGGATGAAGCGCCGGTTGAGTGCAGTAAACCCTTTATGGGTGTTGACCGTCAGCACGCGAAGCCGATGAATCGCCGGGGGGGTGTTCAATGGCGTTGATTGGGCTACCTGCCGTTTTGAATGACTGGCCACATCCACTCCTCTGATTCAGGGCTGCCTATGTATGCGACTGATGCGTCGGCAGGCAGTTCAGTCTGAAGGGTTGCGCTTTCAAACCAACACGATTTCATAAGGCAGGCGGATACGCTCGAGCAGCGCCCGCGGCAGCAATGGCGCGAGGCCGATGGCCGGTTCGCCGTCGAGTTGGCTCGCGTAAGCGTGGATGGCGTGGCTCTTGCGGGCGACGGTCCAGGTATCGAGGCGCACCTTGCGTGCACGATGCCAGGGAATCAGCTCCCGGTCCCGTGCCGGCCAGTGCCAGGCCCAGAGCGGTACGTCGTTGTAGGATGCCCCCGCGTTGGCCGCGGCCCTGGCGCTGGCCCGGCCGACCGTGTCGTGGTCGACGTTGCCGTCCTGGCGCCAGGTGCTGAATACCACATCACCGGGACGCAGGTAGCGCGTGATGAATCGGGCGATCTGTTCTTCGTATTCCACCAGGGCGTTGTCGGTAAACCCGCCACGAATCCACTTCAGGCTGTGCATCGGCAAACCGAGTCGGCGGATGGCTTCCACGCTTTCCTGGGGACGAAATACGCTGAGGCGTTTTTCCGACCACTGCCGAGAGCCTGGATGGCTGGCACTGCCGTCGGTGATCGAGATCAATTGCAGCGGGTGGCCCAGGTTGCTGAGCAATTGCAGCAGGCCGCCGCAGGTCACGACTTCATCGCCGGGGTGCGGGGCAATGATCACCGCGCGTGCGCCGCTGGGTACCAGGGATTGGGTGCTGATGACCGGGATGCTGTCCAGTTGCGGGGCACTGTTCCAGATGTGTGATGGCAGGCTGGTTTCGCTGACGGAAACGGATTTCATGGGGATTACGTCCTTGTTCTGCTGCGCCTTCAGTCGTGCGCGAGTCAAGCCCGGCCGACCCGTGAGGGCTGGTGGATAGCGTGGTGCGACAATCCCGACCCTGGATGACCGCGAATCGAGTATTGCTCATGTAACGCTATTCGTCGCATCGCGAACGCAACCAATATGATTTTTCCGCTCTACGGCAGTGGCGCCGTGACTTTTCAACCTCCTCGTTACTCTTCTTCCTCATGCTGCAACTCGAACAGCAGCAACGAGCGGCCGGTGACCGAATACTCGTGGCCAAACTCGAAGCGCTCCTGACCGCGGATCGACGGCTGGTTGGTGTCGATCATGCATGTCCAGAAACCACCGTCAGGCACTTGCGGCAGGCGGAAATTGACGATGTCGTGATGGGCGTTGACCACCAGCATCAACGTAGCGTCGGCGCCTTTGCGGCGAATGCCGGTTTCCTGGGCGCGGCCATCGAGCAGCATGCCCAGGCAACGATTGTGCGCATCGTGCCAATGCCTGGTGTTCATTTCCGTGCCGTCCGGCGCCAGCCAGGTCACGTCCTTGACGCCGATGTCCTCGTTGTAATTACCCACCAGGAAACGCCCGCGCCGCAGGATCGGGTAGGTCAGGCGCAACTTGATCAGGCGTTTGACGAACTTGAACAGGGCCTTGCCGTCTTCGCTGAGGTCCCAGTTGACCCAGCCGATCTCGCTGTCCTGGCAGTACGCATTGTTGTTGCCATTCTGGGTGCGGGCGAATTCGTCGCCGGCCACCAGCATCGGCGTGCCCTGGGCCAGCAGCAGGGTGGCGAAGAAATTGCGCATCTGCCGATGGCGCAAGGCATTGATGTCGGGATCGTCGGTGGGGCCTTCGACGCCGTGGTTCCACGACAGGTTGTTGTTGGTGCCATCCTGATTGTCTTCGTCGTTGGCCTCGTTGTGCTTGTCGTTGTACGACACCAGGTCGTTGAGGGTGAAGCCGTCATGGGCTGTGACGAAGTTCACCGATGAATAGGGGCGGCGGCCGCGCTGATTGAACATATCGCCCGAAGCGGTCAGGCGGCTGGCGAAATCCGCCAGTTGCCCATCGTCGCCTTTCCAGAAGGCGCGTACGGTGTCGCGGAATTTGTCGTTCCACTCGACCCAGCCCGGCGGGAAATTGCCGACCTGATAACCACCGGGGCCGCAGTCCCAGGGTTCGGCGATCAGTTTGACCTGGCGCAGCACCGGGTCCTGGCGGCAGGCCACGAGGAAACTGTGGCGTTCGTCGAAACCGTCGTGGTAACGCCCCAGAATGGTCGCCAGGTCGAAGCGGAAACCGTCCACGTGCATTTCCGAGGCCCAGTAGCGCAAGGAGTCGGTGACCATTTGCAGTACGCACGGGTGGCTCAGGTCCAGGGTGTTGCCGGTGCCGGAATCGTTGATATAGAAGCGTTTGTCGTCGGCCTTGAGGCGGTAGTAGGACGCGTTGTCGATACCGCGCATGGACAGGGTCGGGCCTTGCTCGTTGCCCTCGGCGGTGTGGTTGTAGACCACGTCGAGGATCACCTCCAGATTGGCTTCGTGCAGGTGCGCGACCATTTCCTTGAATTCGGCGATCTTGCCACTGGCCAGGTAGCGCGGGTCGGGGGCGAAGAACGCAATGCTGTTGTAGCCCCAGTAATTGGTCATGCCCTTGTGCAGCAAGTGCTGGTCGTTGACGAACGCATGGATCGGCAGCAGTTCCACGGACGACACGCCGAGCTTGCGGATGTGCTCAACCACGTCATCGATCATCAACCCGGCGAAGGTGCCGCGCAGATTTTCGGGGACGCCAGGGTGACGCATGCTGAAGCCACGCACATGGGCTTCATAGATGATTGTCTTGTCCCACGGCACACTGACGCGGTGGTCGTGGCCCCAGGTGTGCGCCGGGTCGATGACCTTGCATTTGGGCACGAAGGGCGCGCTGTCCCGTTCATCGAAGCTGAGGTCGGCGTCGGGGTGGCCGATGGTGTAGCCGAACAGCGCTTCGGACCATTTCAACTTGCCGACCAGTTGTTTGGCGTAGGGGTCGATCAGCAGCTTGTTGGCGTTGAAGCGATGGCCGTTGGCCGGATCGTAAGGGCCGTAGACACGATAGCCGTAGATCAGCCCCGGATGGGCGTCGGGCAAGTAGCCGTGGTAGATCTCGTCGGTGTATTCGGGCAGTTCGATGCGTTCGAGTTCCACCTCGCCGGTGTCGTCGAACAGGCACAGTTCAACTTTGGTGGCGTGGGCGGAAAACAGCGCGAAGTTGACGCCCAGTCCGTCCCAGGTAGCACCCAGCGGGAAGGGCAGGCCTTCGCGGATTCGCGTGGCTTCGGCACGCGGGGGGGGCGCTGTGGCTTTCTTTGGGCTGGTCATAAGTGCTCCTGCAAAGGCTTGTCAGTACTGCAACCTGTGGGAGCGAGCTTGCTCGCGATGACGGTTCAACATTCAAGACCTATGTTGGCTGACACTCCGCTATCGCGAGCAAGCTCGCTCCCACTAGTGCTTTTTCGGGTGAACGCGCCCGCGGTGGCGAGCAGGTGTGCCACGCAGACAGTCAGGGCAAACGCTGTGTGGATCAAACCGCTGGCGGTTTTCGCGCCGCCCGGGGCTTTTTCTCGGCGGTCTTTTCTCCCGGCGGGATTACTTTCGAGGCCGCTGCAGGCTTGGCTTTGGTTTTAGGCGCAGCGACCTTGCTCTCACCAGCCTTGCCATTGGCCGTTTTGCTGACCGGGGTTTTAATCGCCGCTGCCTTGGCTGGTTTTTTCGGTGCCAGGGCTTCAGCGTCTGCCAGTTTGCGCGCCATCTCCCAGTGGCGGGCTTCCTGGCCCTCGGGTTTTCCTTCGGATTCCCAGATCTGATAGGCGAATTCGCGGATGCGTTTATCGTCGGTACTCATCGCAATGCTCCTGAACTGAACTCAAGTGTGGGTAGTTTGAATAAAGAGATTGACCGGGAAATCCCCCAGCGCGGCGCTGACGAGCAGCTCCCTGTGTTGTGTGACTGCGACGCCGGAAAAAAGTCCCTTCAGATTTTCGTCAGGGATGGTGAACGGCAATTTGACCCGGGTATCGCCCCACAGCAGCGCGCGGACCTGTGGCACGGCACCGTTTTCCAGCAGCCCGGCACAACGTATCGGCACAATCACGATGGCGCGTTTTCCCTCCCGTTCACGGACAAAAGCCAGCACTCGATGGGCCTCGCTGCCCACCACTTCCAGAGCCTGGTAAGTCCCACGCCGAAACAGTTCGGCATGCTCGGCACGCAAACCCAGAGTGCGGGCAATCAAGGCCTGCTTGATGCGCCCGTCACGCCAGTTCAGCAGCAAGTCTGGAAGGTCCAGCGCTTGCTGCAGTGCCTGCTGGCGGCTGGCGTAATCCACCGGGCGACGGTTGTCCGGATCGACCAGGCTGAAGTCCCAGAAGTCGTTGCCCTGATACAGATCCGGCACGCCGGGTACGGTCATGCGCAGCAAGGTTTGCGCCAAACCGTTGAGCGCACCGGGGACGGCAATCGAACGGGCAGCCTTGGCCAGCGCCGTACGCAACAGCTCACCTTCGGGGCTGAACAACAGGCGCTGGATGAAGTCCTCGCACACCTGCTCACAAGTGTCATTGGGCGCGCTCCAGCTGCTTAGCAATTTGGCTTCGCGCAGGGCCTTGCGTTGCCATTGCCTGAGGCGTTTTGCGTAGTCTTCGAGGGCGAGCGGATCATCGAAACGCAATTGCAGAGGCCAACTGCCGAGCATCGTCTGGTACAGAATCAACTCATCGCCCGCCGACGGCACTTGATCGTCACTGCGCAGTGGCCGGGCGAGGGTGCGCCACAGACCGATCTGGTCGGCGTACCAGTCGCTGCGCTCGCTCAATACCGCCAGCCGCGCCCGTGAGTCTTCCCCGCGCTTGTGGTCGTGGGTGGCGCTGGCCAGCAGATTGTCCGGGAAGGTCTCGAGGCGCTCGATGCAGGCTTGATGAAAGTCGGCAACCGGCGCACTGAACCGCTGGGTGTTGAACCCCACATCGTTGCGCGAGAGCAGGACCGCCGACCGATAGAACGCGGTGTCCTCGACCGCTTTCGCCGCGGCCGGCGAAGTCAGTTGCTGGAAGCGTACGCAGGCGTGCTTGAGGCGTTTGCGCTGGCGACCGGCCGGGCGCTGCCGCCAGGGTTCACCGCCGAGCCAGCCGGCCAGGCAGTCGAGCACCGGCCAGTCTGCCTCGCCCAGGGTTTGCCGGGCGCCGGCCATGGCCTGCTGGAAAAACACCTCGTCCTGGGCGGACCGGCCGAGGGGGCTGATGTAGATGCGGTACACCGGGAAATGCACGATCAACGCCTGCAAGGCCCGGCGAATGGCGCCGAGGGTCAGGTCGCGGGTCATGAGATTGTCCCGGGCCACTTGCAGCAAGGCCTGGGCGACGCTTTCGAAATCCCCGGCCAGGGAGCCGTTGAGGATTTGCTTGCGGGCCAGTTGGGCTTCCTGGGAGAAGTCAGCGGGCCGCTCGCTGTGACGCTTCCAGCGCTCGGTCAGCGCCTGCGCACCCCTGGGGTCGGTTTGCAGCAGTGACAACTGGTTCATGAATTCGTAGCCAGTGGTGCCATCCACCGACCAGTCACCAGGCAGGCTTTCGCCTTCGCCGAGGATCTTTTCGACGTAGATGGGCAGGTGGCGTCCCGCGGACAGGCTGTCGACCCGCCGGCGCAGTTTTCGGCAGTAGCCCCGCGGGTCGGCAAGGCCGTCGATATGGTCGATGCGCAACCCGTCGATCAGCCCTTCGGCCACCAGTTGGAAGATCTTCGTGTGGGTGGCTTCGAACACGGTGGGACGCTCGACGCGCAGCCCGGCGAGTTCATTGATATCAAAGAAGCGCCGCCAGTTGATGTCATCGGCGGCGGTGCGCCAACTGGCCAGGCGATAGCTCTGGCGTTCCAGCAGATTGTGCAGGCGCTGGAAGCCTTCGTCGGTTACCGAATCGTAGTTTTTCAGGTGCCGGTCAATGGCTTGGGCAATGGCCGGATCGCAGACCAGGTCGCGCAGTTCTGCCTTGAGCGGTAGCGCCAGGCTGTGGGCATTGGTCTGGTAGCTCAGGGTGCTGAAGCGATCGGCCAGGGATTTGAGTTGTTCGGCCTGTTGCGTATCGAGCGGCGCATCGACCTTGAGCAGTTCGCCGTAATCCCGGGGGCAAATGGGAAAACGGTGTTCGTAGTACTCGACGTGAAAGCTTGCGTGCCAGGCATCGAAGCGCAGGGGCAGGGTGCCGTCCTGCAATGCGACGCCATAGTCGCTGCCCAGAAACGGCAGGAGCAACTGGCCCTCCATCAACGGGTCGGGCGAGTGCCACTGGATGTCGAAAAACTCGCCGTAGGGGCTCAGGCGCCCCCACTCCAGCAAATCCAGCCACCAGGGATTATCACTGCCGCCGACCGCCATGTGGTTGGAGACGATATCGAGGATCAACCCCATGTCGTGCCCGTGCAGGGCATCGACCAGGCTGCGCAGCGCCGCCTCACCGCCCAGCTCCGGATTGACCCTTGTCGGGTCCACCACGTCATAGCCGTGCATTGACCCGGCGCGGGCGCGCAACAGCGGGGAGGCGTAGACATGGCTGATGCCGAGACGGGCGAAATACGGCACCAGTGGCACCGCATCTTCCAGCGTGAAGCCTTTATGAAATTGCAGGCGCAACGTGGCGCGCAATGGTCGGCTCGGCACTTGAGTCATCGATCACGCTCGGCCGCCTGCAGTCGCGCACAGGCGAGCAGCTCCAGACGCCGCGCGGCATCCGCTCCATCGAGCAGGGCCTCGCTGTATCCGGGCAAGCGCCGCGACCAGTTCGGATGAGTATCGATGGTGCCCGGCAGATTGGCCTGTTGTTCCACGCCAAGGGCATCTTCCAGTGGCAGCAACACCAACGGCGAGCGGGTATGGCCGAGGAAGCGCACGCTGGCATCGAGCACCTGGTCGGTTTCGTGGGACTCTTCGCGAAAGTTCTGCGGGTCCTGGCTCAACGCCCGGCGCAGTCCCTCACGCTCGCGCTCGCGGTGCTGGCGCCATTCGATTTCAGTGCTGGCATCGATCATGCCGAGCCGGGCGTTCCAGTCGATATCGCGGCCATGCCACCAGCCGTTGAGGGTGGGCAGGTCATGGGTGCTGGTGGTCGCCAGGGCGTTGTCCGGCCAGTCGAGGATCGGCTTGAAGTGCGTATTGTCCTGTTCGAACAGCAACACCCGCATACCGAGTATCGAACGGGCGATGAGTTTCTCCCGCAGGCCATCCTGCACGGTGCCGAGGTCTTCACCGAGGACGATGGCCTGGTGACGATGGGATTCCAGGCTCAGCAAACGCAGCAGATCGTCCACCGGGTAATACAGGTAGGCGCCGTCAGCCGGCGACGAGCCGTTGGGGATCACCCACAAGCGCTGCAGCCCCATGACGTGATCGATGCGCAAGCCCCCGCAATGGGCGAAATTGGCCCGCAGCATTTCGATGAAGGCCCGGAAACCATTGCGTACCAGGCCTTCGGGGGAAAACGCGGAAATCCCCCAGCCCTGGCCACTGCGGTTGAGAATGTCCGGCGGCGCCCCGACGGTGAGGGCGGCGAGCAGTTCGTCCTGACGGCTCCAGGCCTGGCTGCCGCCGCCATCGGCACCGACGGCCAGATCGGCAATCAGGCCGATACTCATGCCGCTGGCGCGGGCGGCGGTTTGCGCGCGCTCCAGGCAACGGGTGATCAGCCACTGGCAGAAGGCGAAGAAGCCGATGCGCCCGGCATTTTCTTCGGCGAATGCCGCCAGTTCGGCGCTACGCGGGTTGCGCCAGGGCTCGGGCCACTGCCGCCAGTCGAGGTGCTCACCGCGGGCTGCGCGCACCTGCTGGATGGCTTCGAAGCGACAGTGGTTTTCCAGTGCTTCGCCAGCCGCGTGACGAAAACTGTTGAAGTCTTCGTGCAACGGGTGTTCACCCTGGACGAAGCCTTCATACAGGGCCTGCAACAATCGATACTTGGCTTCGGCGGCGGCCGGCCAGTCAATCAGCGGACGTTCTTCCAGCGCTTTGAGCTCAATGGCCAGGCCGGTTGCATCAATGGCGGTACGCAGGGCGCGTTCGCCGAGAATGGTGCCGGGGGCGCAGTAAAGGCTGTTGAGAAACAAACGGCTGGACGGCGAATACGGGCTATAGCGTTGGGTGTCACTGGAAAACATCGCATGCAACGGGCTGATCGCCAGCGCCTCGGCGCCACGCTCACCGGCCACCCGGGCGAGGTCTTCCAGCGCCTGGGTGTCACCAAACCCGCCATCGCCGGGGCGGCGCAATCCGTACAACTGCACGCTCAGGCCCCAGGCACGCGGGATGGGGTTATCCACGGCATCGGCCACGCTGTAGCAACGGGCCGGGGCCACTGCCAGAGTGAACGTTTGTCCGTCGATGCCGACCTGTTGATAGCCGACCGGCACCAACCCCGGCAGCACTGCGTTGGCGTCCAGTTTCAGGTTGAGCCGCGAACCGTCTTCAAGGTGGATTTCGCAAGGGGTTTCCGGCTCGAAATAACGCGCCAGGTCCAGGCCCGCCCCCACATCGGCGGTGATCAATGGCGGCAGTTGATGGGTCTGTTGCGCCGCTTGCAATTCCAGCAGGCTGGCGTCGATTTCCTGGGCACTGCCGGCCGGATGGCCAAGGCCGCTCAGCACGTTGCGCAACACTGAAGGCGCGACTTTTTGCGGTCGACCGTTGGCGTCGAGCCAGTCGACCGCGAGGCCGGCACGGCTGGCCAGGATTTCCAGTTGCGCATCACTCATGGACGCTCTCCATACGGGGTAAGCAAAGGGGCTGCGGCAGCGAGGCTGACGAGCGCGCAATACGGGGCAAGAGTGCCCAGGTCCAGAAGGCCGGCGCTCTCTGGCGGGTATTGGAACAACCATGTGGCACCGGTCTGTGAAGTGTGGCCTACGGGCCTGTCGCTGAGATTCAGATCAATACGCAGTTGGCTGCCATCGCCCAATCGCCAGGCTGCACTGACCGCGCCTTCGCCCAACACCTCGGTGCCCAGTGCCTGGGTGCCCGGCAAGTGCGGGACGATGAGCCGGTGCCGGATCTGCAACAGTCGGCTGTACAGGTCGTGCATCTCGCTGTGGCCGATCGAGGGCAGGACAGGGCGGGACGCTGCAAATGTCTGCGGATCGTTCGGGTCCGGAATGTGTTCGCGCTGACGCGGGTCCGCAAACGCGCTGAACGCCGCGAACTCGTTGCGCCGGCCATCGCGTACCCGTTTTGCCAATTCACCGTGATGGCTGGTGAAAAACAGGAAGGGTTGTTCGACGGCAAACTCGTCTCCCATGAACAGCAATGGAATCATCGGCGACAGCAGCAGCAACACCGTGGCGGCCCGCAGCGCTTGCGGGTGGGCGAGCTGATGCAGGCGCTCGCCGAAGGCCCGATTGCCAATCTGGTCATGGTTCTGCAAAAACAGGATGAATGCGCCGGGGGGCAAATGCCCGCTGGGTTCACCGCGCGCCACACCATGGCGGTTGAGATGGCCCTGGAACACGAAACCCTGGCTCAGGCAGCGCGCCAGTTGTTCGGTGGGGTTTTGCGCGTAGTCGGCGTAATAGGCGTCGGTTTCGCCGGTCAGCAATACATGCAGGGCGTTGTGGCCGTCATCGTTCCATTGCGCGTCGTAACCCTGTTCGAGCAGGCTGGCCTGGTTGTGTTCGTTCTCGACCATCAGCCACACATGCCGCGCCGGTCCCGTCTGCTCGCGCACCCGTCGCGCCAGCTCCTGAAGAAAATCCGGGTCTTCGATGGCGTGTACCGCGTCCAGGCGTAATCCGTCGAATCGGTATTCCAGCAGCCACATCAAGGCGTTTTCGATGAAGAAGTCCCGTACTTCGCGACGGCGCAAGTCGATGGCCGCGCCCCACGGTGTGTGTCGGTCTTCGCGAAAGAAACCACTGGCATAACGATGCAGGTAATTGCCGTCCGGGCCGAAGTGGTTGTAGACCACGTCGAGAATCACCGACAGACCGTGGCCGTGGGCGGTGTCGATCAAGTGCTTGAGCTGCTCGGGTGAGCCGTATGACGCCTGGGGCGCGTAGGGCAGGACGCCGTCATAGCCCCAATTGCGCTCACCGGGAAACTGCGCGATGGGCATCAGTTCGATTGCGGTGACACCCAGTTCGACCAGGCGTGCCAGATGCTGCTCGACGGCAGTGAAGCCGCCGAGCGCACCGACGTGCAACTCATAAATCACCGCTTCGTTCCACGGTCGTCCCAGCCAGGTACTGTGTTGCCACGCATAGGCCAACGGATCGACCACCACGCTGGGCTGGTCAATGCCGCCGGCCTGAGCGCGGGAGGCGGGGTCGGGCACTTGCAGTTCACCGTCGATGCTGTAGCGGTAACGCGTACCTGCCGGGCATCGGGTGTTGCTCACGAACCAGCCGTCGGCCTGGGGCAGCAACGGCAAGGACAGTCCATTTTCCAGTTCGACACTGACGTAAAACGCATCTGGCGCCCACAACGCGAATCGCGTGTGCTCTGCGTCCAGCATGATTGCGCCGTGCGGCCAGGTCTCAAGGGTCCGTAACGGCATCTTGAAAGCCTCTTACTGTTTGTTCGATTTCCCCAATGCTTTCGCCACAAGCTGTTCATAGAGTTCGGCGTAGGGTTCGACCGCCTTGCACCAGTTGAACGGCGCGGCCATGGCGCGGCAACGCATGGCGTGCAGCAGGTCGGGGAAGGCGAATACCTTGAATGCGCGACTCAGGGCTTGCTGATAGCTCTGCACCGTGGATTCATCGAACAGGAAACCGGTCACGCCGTCCTCGATGGTGTCGGCCAGGCCACCGGTATTGCGTGCCACCGGCAACGAGCCGAAGCGCTGGGCGTACATCTGGCTCAGGCCGCACGGCTCATAACGCGACGGCATCAGCAGGAAGTCGCTGCCGGCGAACATGCGCCGGGCGTCGGTTTCGTTGAAGCCGATGCGCACGCCGATCTGCCCGGGGAAACGCAAGGCCAGTTCGCGCATCGACTGTTCTTCCTCCGGCTCGCCACGGCCGATGATCGCGATCTGGCCACCGGATTTGACAATGTATTCAGAGACCGCCTCGGTGAGGTCCAGGCCTTTCTGATAAACCAGCCGCGAAACCACTGCAAACAGTGGGCCTTCGGATTTTTCCAGGCCGAACAGCTCGCGGACATGAGCGGCGTTCACGGCCTTGCCCTCCCAGTCGCCGATGCTGAACGGGCAGAACAGGTGCGGATCGGTCGCCGCGTCCCAGCTTTCATCGATGCCGTTGGGAATCCCGCTGAGCAGGCCTTGCTGGGTCTTGGCGGCGAGAAAGCCGTCGAGACCGCAGCCGAAATCCGGGGTGGTGATTTCCTGGGCGTAGGTCGCGCTGACTGTGGTGATGTGGCTCGAATAGGCCATGCCGGCCTTGAGGAACGACATCTTGCCGTAGAACTCCATGCCTTCCTGTTGCAGCGCGTGATGGGGGATGCCCAATTCGGGGCACGAACCCAGGCTGGTCACGCCCTGGTACGCCAGGTTGTGGATGGTGAACAGGGTGGGGGTGCGCTGTCCACGCCAGTGCATATAAGCGGGGGCCAGGCCGGCCGGCCAGTCATGGGCGTGCACCAGGTCCGGGCACCAGTGGATTTGCGCGAGGTTGGCGGCAATATCGGCCGCCGCCAGGCCCAGGCGGGCGAAACGGATATGGTTGTCCGGCCAGTCGCGGCCGTTGTTGGCGCCGTAGGGTGAACCTTCGCGCTCGTAGAGTTCGGGGCAGATCAGTACGTAAATGACCAAACCGTCGGGCATGTCCATGCGCCCGATCTTGCACGGTGGCAACGCGGCATGACCGCCAAGCTCACCGATGATATGAATGGGGTTCTCGCTGTGCAGCACTTGGGGGTAACCGGGGATCAACACCCGAACATCGTGCAGATGGGCCATCGCCCGTGGCAGCGCTGCGGAAACGTCGCCCAGGCCACCGGTTTTCACCAGGTCGGCGATTTCCGAGGTGACGAACAAGACTTTTTTACGGTTCGGGTTCCGGTTGGCTACCGGGGTCAGCGTCCTGCTGCCAGGAACGCTGACGGGTTGGGTGTTTGCGGCAGTTGCGGCGCTCGACTCAGCGACCTGATGAGCACGCTCTCCCTGTATTTCCAATGCCGTACTGGTCATATGAATCTCCCGTGTTGTTGATCTAATTCTTAGGTCTGGCAAACGGTGTTCCATGGCCAATTTCCGTGGCCGGGCGCAAACGCGCTACGCATCAGTGAGCAAGCGCTGCCCAATGCGCTGAAGCAGAATGGGTGAATGAGCCACTGCAAAGATTGCACCAGTCGCAACGCACCGTCTTTTCAGAGGACCGATCGGGATTGGAAAAAGTTTCGACTATTTTTCCACTTTGTGACCGGCCGGTTTTGCCCCGAGAAAATGAGTCTAGGCCAGAACTTAGAGCGATAAAGCTCAGATGGCAAAATTGTTCGACAATCGGTTTGTAGCGGTACGGACGTGCCTGAACGAGGTGCAAATGCCCCGACGAAGTGCATGTTTTTTTGCGTTTTGGCCTCAAAAAGTCACCGGGCAGTCACATAAATGTGCGCCACGTTCTGGTGGTGGCGCACCATTAAGGTGCAGCTTGGCGAGTCCCGCATTTGGCCGAACCGCTGCCTTACTGCCCACCTTGATGCCTTGTTATAGTTCGGGTCTCATTTTTGCCCGCAAAAGGATCACTGGCATGTCTCGGTACAGCGCGTTCAACGTCGAACTGGTCGATAAAATCGCCCATGTGCAGATCAACCGCCCGGAGAAGATCAACTCGATGAACGCTGCGTTCTGGAGCGAGATCGTCGAGATCTTCCAGTGGATCGATGACACCGATGAAGTGCGCGTGGTGGTCCTCAGCGGTGCAGGCAAACATTTCTCCTCGGGTATCGACCTGATGATGCTGGCCGGCGTGGCCAATGAACTGGGCAAGGACGTCGGACGCAACGCACGCCTGCTGCGGCGCAAGATCCTCACCCTGCAGGCGTCGTTCAATGCCGTCGATAACTGCCGCAAACCGGTGCTTGCAGCGATTCATGGCTACTGTCTGGGTGGCGCCATCGACTTGATCGCCGCGTGTGACATGCGTTATGCCGCCGAAGACGCACAGTTTTCGATCAAGGAAATCGACATCGGCATGGCCGCCGACGTCGGCACGTTGCAACGCTTGCCGCGGATCATCGGTGACGGCATGCTGCGTGAACTGGCTTACACTGGTCGCACGTTTGGTGCCGACGAAGCGCGGAGCATGGGCCTGGTCAATCGCGTCTACAACGACAACGCCAGCCTGCTCGACGGCGTCATGGGCATTGCCCGCGAAATCGCCGGCAAGTCGCCGATCGCCGTCACCGGCACCAAAGAGATGATCAGCTACATGCGTGACCATCGCATCGATGACGGCCTCGAATACATCGCCACCTGGAACGCCGCCATGCTGCAATCCACCGATCTGCGCGTGGCCATGGCCGCCCATATGAGCAAACAGAAACCCGAATTTCTGGATTGATTAACATGATTCCTCGCTGGACCACTGCAGTACTGGACACCGATCAACCCGGCGGCTGGGCCGTCGCGCGCAGCCCCGAGGGCTTTCTGTTCGATGACAATGGCGCGCTGTTTGCGCGCGAATGGCTCAAGCGCCAGGATCTGCCGATTCTCGCCGAGCATGGCATCGGTCATCTCGATGGCGAGCCGGTCTATCTGCTGGAACTGCGCAGTCACAGCGAGGTGCCGGGTTGCAACTGGAAAGGCCTGCGGGCGTTCATGCTGGAGGGTGATCACACGCTCTACAAGGTGCTTGGTTACGCCGCTCAGATCGGCACCTGGGCCCGTGAACATCGCTTTTGCGGCAACTGCGGCCAGGCCATGACCCAGGTGCCGCGCGAACGGGCAATGTATTGCCAGCCGTGCGATCTGCGCAGCTATCCACGGATTTCGCCGAGCATGATCGTGCTGGTGACCCGCGGCGACGAGATTCTGCTGGGGCGTTCGCCGCGCTTTGTGCCGGGGGTCTACAGCACCCTGGCCGGTTTTGCCGAGCCGGGCGAGTCGGCCGAAGACTGCCTGATTCGCGAGGTTCGCGAAGAGGTGAGCATCGAGGTCAGGAACATCCAGTACATGGGCAGCCAGTGCTGGCCGTTCCCGCACTCTATGATGCTCGGCTTTCATGCCGAATACGCCAGTGGCGAGATCGTCTGTCAGGAAGACGAGATCGAGGACGCCCAGTGGTTCAACGTGCACGAGCTGCCGCCGTTGCCGGCGTCACGCTCGATTGCCCGTTACCTGATCGACCTCTATGTGGCGCGGCGTTCAGGCCACGCTGAACCAGTGCTGCCAGGCTAGACGCACGGTCAGGCCCAGCACCACGGTGATGAACACCGGGCGAATGAATTTCGCACCGCCGCTGATGGCGGTGCGGGCACCGAAGAACGCGCCGACCATCAACGACGAGCCCATGCACAGGCCGATGATCCAGTCCACCTGACCGGAAAAGATGAAGATCGACAGCGCTGCCGCGTTGCTGACGAAGTTCATGCTGCGCGCCACACCGCTGGCTTTCACCAGGTCGATGGGGTAGAGCAGCAGGCTGCTCACGGTCCAGAACGCGCCCGTGCCGGGACCGGCCACGCCGTCATAGAAGCCGAGGCTGAAGCCTTGGGTCGACTGCCACGTTTTCTTGATCGGTGCATCGCTGTCCGTTGGCGCTTTCGGCGTGCCGCCAAACAAAAGATAAACACCACAGGCGAAGACGATCACCGGCAGCATTTTGTTCAGCCACTCCGCCGGCAGATAATGCGCGACCACGGCACCGGTCAGCGCACCGACCAGGGTGCCGACGATGGCGTGCATCCATTGCGCGGGATGGAACAGCTTGCGGCGGTAGAAGGTGAAACTGGCAATCGCCGAACCGAAGGTCGAGCTGAGCTTGTTGGTGCCCAGCACCAGATGCGGCGGCAGGCCGGCCGTGAGCAGGGCGGGGGTGGTCAACAGCCCGCCGCCACCGGCAATGGCATCGATGAAACCGGCAACAAAAGCGACAAGGGCCAGAATGGCCAGGGTGGAGAGGTCAACGCTGAGTTCGAAAGGCATGGGATCGGCTTATTCGGCAGGTGCAGGAAGAGTCTGCGGAGAAGGGGCGACATCTTACCCACCCGAACAACACAAAACCAATGCAGGAACTGGCTTGCCAGCGAAAGCGGAGTGTCAGCCATCATTGATGCCAGACCTGACGACGCCTTCGCTGGCAAGCCAGCTCCTACAGGGGTTGGTACTGTTTACAGGCCAAGATCCGACAGGCCCGGATGATCGTCAGGACGACGCCCCAGCGGCCAGTGAAACTTGCGCTCGCTTTCCTTGATCGGCAAGTCGTTGATGCAAGCGAAGCGGCGGGCCATCAGGCCGTCCTCGTTGAACTCCCAGTTTTCGTTGCCGTAGGAGCGGAACCAGTTGCCCGAGTCGTCGTGCCATTCATAGGCGTAACGCACCGCAATGCGGTTGCCGGTAAAGGCCCAGAGTTCCTTGATCAGCCGATAATCCAGTTCCTTGGCCCATTTGCGGGTCAGGAAAGCTTTGGCTTCTTCGCGGTTGTGGGCGAACTCGGCGCGATTGCGCCATTGAGTGTCCAGGGTGTAGGCCAGGGACACGCGCTCGGGGTCGCGGGAGTTCCAGCCGTCTTCAGCCAGGCGAATTTTTTCAATGGCCGATTCACGGGTGAAAGGGGGTAATGGCGGACGAACTTCGGCATTAGACATTTCAAGTCTCCGTATCAAGTTAAAGTTCAAACATCGGGTCGAGCTTGGTCAAGTTGCTACAGGTCCAACAACTTTCGCGCTATGCATTGCGCATTATCGGCGGCACTGTGATCACCCATTACAAGCGCCACGGTGATGGCACCATCGATCAGGATCAGCATCTGTCTGGCCAGCATCTGCGGATCCTCGGCGCCATATTCGGTACACAACTCGCACACGTAGTCGAGCAGCTTCTGTTTATGCTTTTTGGCGACCAGTCGCACCGGGTCTTGCGGGTCGCCGGTTTCACCGCTGGTGTTGATGAAAGCGCAGCCGCGGAAACCTTCGGAGGCGAACCACGACTTGAGTACGGTAAACAGGTTGAGCAGTCGTTCGGCCGGGGTTTGTGCCTGGCCGACTTCGCCTCTGTACCAGCGCATCCAGCGCTGGTCGCGGCGTTGCAGGGCGGCCACAACCAGATCGTCCTTGTTGGCGAAGTAGCGGTAAATGCTCTTTCTGGAGACGCCGGCGGTTTTCACCAGAAGATCCATGCCCGTGGCGGCAATGCCACTTTTGTAGATCAGCTTTTCGGTGACATCCAGAATGATATTTCGTGTGTCATTGTCAGTGATTTCGTTCATGTGGCCAACAGTAGAACGATCGTTCTCCATGGTCAATCGATATTTTTATAGTGCCTGATAAATGGTCTTCGCTGGCAAGCCGGCTCCTACAGAGGAACGCGGGCAATCTGTAGGAGCTGGCTTGCCAGCGATGGCGTCATTACAGACAGTAACAAGACCCGAACCTTTGCATGGTGTAAGCTCTGGGGCTCTTCGGATTCGACCCATTTGCGAGCCCTATGCCGTTGCTTTTCAAACGTTCCCTGCTGCCCAAACTGCGCAGTTTTCCGCTGACGGCCGATGCCGTCGGCATCCTCTCTGGCGCTGCCGAATTCCGTCGTTGCCTGCTGGAGAAAATTGCCAGCGCGACCCGGCGCATTTACATCGTTGCGCTGTACCTGCAACAGGATGAAGCCGGCCAGGAAATTCTCGATGCCTTGCACGCGGCCAAGCTGGCGCGTCCGGAACTGGACGTGGTGGTGGTCGTCGACTGGCTGCGCGCGCAGCGCGGCCTGATCGGTGCCGGCAAGCAACCGGGCAACTGCGCCTGGTATCAGGAAATGACCCGCACCCATGCCAGCGAAGTGCCGATCTACGGTGTCCCGGTGCAAACCCGCGAACTGTTCGGTGTGTTGCACCTCAAAGGCTTCGTGATCGATGACTGCGTGATCTACAGCGGTGCGAGCCTGAACAACGTCTATCTGCACAAGTTCGACAAGTACCGCTACGACCGCTATCACCTGCTGCACAATCGTGATCTGGCCGATTCGATGCAGCACCTGGTGCAGCACGGCCTGGTGGCTTCCAAGGCGGTGCACCGCCTCGACCTGCCGAACCTGCCGACCACCCGCAGCCTGCGTCATGACATCGGCGACCTGCGCAGCCGCCTCAAACATGCGGCTTACGACACTTCGCGGGGCACCACCGACAGGAGCGGTTTGTCGGTCAGCCCCTTGCTCGGCGTCGGCAAGAACAATCCGCTGAACCGGGTGATCTGCGAACTGATCGGCAGCGCCCAGCAGCAACTGATCATTTGCACACCGTACTTCAACCTGCCGCTGGTGATCATCCGCGAGGTCAACCGTGCGCTGGCCCGTGGGGTGAAGATCGACATTGTGGTTGGCGACAAGACGGCCAACGACTTCTACATTCCGCCGAGCGAACCGTTCCGGGTCATTTCGGCGCTGCCATACCTGTACGAAATCAGCTTGCGCCGGTTTGCCAAGCGCCATCAGCGCAACATCGACAGCGGCCAGTTGAACCTGCACCTGTGGCGTGACGGCGACAACACCTATCACCTCAAGGGCATGTGGATCGACCGGCGCTATACCTTGCTGACCGGCAACAACCTCAACCCGCGGGCGTTTCGACTCGATCTGGAAAATGCCTTGTTGATCGATGACCCCCACGGTGAACTGCTGGAGCCGCGTCGCGATGAGCTGACAGAGATCTTCCGGCACACATCGCGTATCGAGCATTTCCAGAACCTGGAAACCCTCGCCGAGTACCCGGCGGGCGTGGCCAAGTTCCTCAAGCGCGTGAGTCGTGTGCGGATCGAGCGCTTGCTTTATCGCATCTTGTGAATCTGCGCGGGCTTCAGAAAAACAATCGTCGGATCGCCGCCCGGAGCAAGCTCGCTCCCACAAAATCAGCGTCGAAACACAGTGCTGTGATCGACGCCAAACCCTTGTAGGAGCTGGCTTGCCAGCGAAGTGGCCGGCACATTCAACAGCGATGTCGCCTGCACAGCCGCCTTCGCTGGCAAGCCAGCTCCTACAAGGGACACTCGCCGGGCGGGTGGTTTCGGCTAATATGCCCCCCACTCGAACAAGAACAGGGCTTGCCGCGATCCATGTCGGAAAAAGACACCATCTCCATTCAACTGGTGCGTGAAGCACTGTTGCAAAGCTGCGCGCCGGGAATCGCCACGGACGAGGTGTTGATCAAGGTTGGCATCGACCCGCTGCTGTTGGGCAACACCAGCGCCCGCGTTCCGGCCACGGCTTATGCGCGCCTGTGGCGGCTGCTGGCACGGCGCGGGGACGATGAGTTTTTTGGCATGGACCCACGCAAACTTAAATCCGGCAGCTTTGCGTTCCTGTGTCGCAGCGCCATGCTCCAGCCTAACGTCGCGGCGGGATTGTCCAGCGGCCTGGCGTTTCTGTCGTTGATGCTTGAAGGCTTGCCGGCACAGCTGGTGCGCCAGCAGAGCCTGGCGGAAATCGTCCTGCTGGAGGACGACAAGGAGCCGCGTCGGGCCTTCACCTATTTCACCTACTGGATGATCGTGCATGGCGTGGCCTGCTGGCTGGCAGGGCGGCGGATCCCAATCCTGGCCGTCGAACTGCGCTGTGCGAAACCGGATTTCTGCGATGACTATCAGGTGATGTTTTCCGAGAACCTGCGTTTCGACCGCCCGCGCACGCGGATGATTTTCTCCGCCGATTGCCTGGATTTGCCGATCAAGCGCAGCCCCGAAGAACTCAAGCGTTTCCTGGCCCATGCGCCGGCGAACATTCTGGTCAAGTACCGCGATCCGCAGAGCCTGGCCAGTCGCATCAAACACGATCTACGCCATCTGCCGGCCGAACACTGGCCGGAAACCGAAGTCCTGGCGCAACGCCTGTGCATGTCGGCATCAACCCTGCGCCGCCGACTGGCCGAAGAAGGGCAAACCTATCAAGGCCTCAAGGACGGCGTGCGCAAGGAACTGGCGATTGTCTGGCTGGCCGAACCCGCGATCAGCTTCAGTGAGATCGCCACACGGCTGGGGTTCGCGGATGTCAGTTCGTTCTACAAGGCGTTTCGCAAGTGGTCGGGGTCCAATCCTGGGCATTACCGTAGCCTGATTCTCAATGACGCCGAGTGAATTCAGCGGCGCGACGGTCATTTCTTCGCAGGCTAACGGCTGCCAGTAGTCGATCCCGGTAGTTTGAGTGTGCCACTGTCCACGAAACGCATTGTGTTGAACACCCCACCCGAGAGCTTGCCGTGCAGGATGTAGGGCATGTTGTTAAGCGACTTCATCCGGCTGATGCCATAGGTCTGGCGGATCACCGAAAGTGCCGAAACGCTGACCGGCACGCTCACGACGGTGTCGGAAAAACGCCCGATCGAGCCACTCTCATCGGTGACGCCAGAGGCGAAGGGTTGGCCGTTGATGTCCAGGTCCAGCGCAACGCCGCTGTAGAAGAGGGTGGTGTCATTGGGGTTCTGCACGCGGATTTTCACGGTAAAGCGCACTTCCATGCCCTCGCCTTGCAGGGGCTCGATGCCCACGACGTTGACTTTCAACGGGTCTCGATTGGGCAGTGAGGAACAGGCGCTCAGGCAGAGCAAAAGGGACATCAGGACCGCGTGGACGCTGCGCATGGACGTGCTCTCATCTGAAAAAGGGCTAGCGGTTTGACTGTCCGATCACCGCAGCCTTTGCCAGTTCATCCCAAGCGGTCACATCGGGGGCTGCATCACCTGAAGCACTGAGGTCTGCGGATCGAGTTCGTCTTCTTCCGGTTCGATGAATTCTTCGGGCAGGAAGATATTAAGAACGATAGCGCACAGCGCGCCGACGGTGATGGGCGATTCGAAAATGTTGTGCAGGGTCTTGGGCAGCTCACGCAAGACTTCCGGCACCGCGACCACTCCCGGGGCCATGCCAAGGGAAGTTTCCACGATCAGCATGTTGCGCGGATGCAGGCCGGCCTCGGCGAGAATCCTGATTGCGGCCAGGGCACAAGAATCTCCAAACCAGTGGTTTACAGTCGTGGAGCGAACACCTCGGCCACGCTGCGGCGTTTGGCGTGCAGCTCACTGGCCTGGATCAACTGTTCGAGGTCTTCGGGCGTGACGTCATAGAACGCTTCCATGTCGGCCAGCGCCAGTTTCAGGTCTTCGGCGGTGATGGCCTGACTGTCGACTGGCGGGTGATCGGCAGGAATCACGGCTACCGGTTCGCTGGTCCCCTTGGGGTAACGTATGCGGGTCAGGTTGTTGTAGGCCAGGGCGCAGAGCAGCATCGTCGACGCGCTGAGCATCACCGGTCCAATGGCTAGCCAGTCCATGGCAATGGTCGCCGGATCGGCCAGCACCAGGATCAGGGCCAATCCACCGGCCGGTGGATGCAGGCAGCGCAGCCAGCACATCAGGACCAACGCCATGCCCGCGGCCAGGCAAGCGCTACCCAGGGTTCGGCCCAGGACATGGGCCACCAGCAAGGCAGTCACTGCGGCGCACAGGTAACCGCCGAGAATCGACCAGGGTTGGGCGAGCGCGCCCGAAGACACGGCAAACAACAGCACCGCCGAGGCCCCCAGCGCGCCGATCAGGTGCTGGGCCACCTCAATGCCGAACACCTGGCTACAGAGCCACACGCTCATCAGTGTGCCCAAGGCCATGCCGATGGCGGCGCGGCTCCATTCGGTGGGGCGGGTGTTGATGGCGGCAGGAAACCAGCGAGCAAGCATTTTGAGAAAAACTCCGGCAGAAAAAATTGAGGCAAAAAAAAGGGCTTGGCTGGGGAATCCAGAAAGCCCTTGAAGTTGTTCCAACTGTTGGGGAAGGAACGTGCACAGTTTGCCGGTCAATCAGGGCACTGACAAATTCATATTAATGAACTTTCAGTGCATTAATTTTGCTGCAAAGGCACTCTGCGCCCGCTCATGAAACACAGTAGTCCGCCCAATCCAGCGAGCGCACTCAAGGCATAAAACATCGTTGGTGCGGGCGTGTGCATTAGCAGAAAGCCGCTGATCACCGGGCTCAGGGCGCCACCGAGCGCCGCCAGGTTTTGCGCGCCGTAGTAACTGCCGCGCAGTTCTTCCGGGGCCAGGGTGTCGACGAACAGGAACTCGGCCGGGTAAATGATCATTTCTCCGAGGGTGAAAATGAACATCGCCACGCACCAGCTCACCAGGCTATCGGCCAGGCTGAAACCGATCAGGCCGAGGATGAACAGGCCTGTGCCGGCCACAATCCACTGCCGCAGTTGCTCGCGCTTGAGAAAGCGGCCGATCTGATATTGCAGGAGGATCACGCTGAGGGCATTGCAGGCCAGCAGGGCGGCCATGACGTCCATGGTATTTTTCGAATCGCTGGTCACCAGCAGGTACTGCGACAGGTAAAACGTGAAGCGCCCGTGCACCACGGTGCTGAGCAGGCAACCGGCGGTGAACATGATCAGCGTGCGGTCGTTTTTCAGGGTGATCAGGGTTTTGAGGAAACTCTGTGCCTGACCGGTGACAGACGAACGTGCAGGGTCCTTCGCGATCCCGGTCATCAGGAAAATACTGAAAAAGGCGATGGCCGCTGCGATCAGGAACGGCGCACGGGTAAACAGGCCGGCGATCACCACGCCGAGCATCGGGCCGACAGCGTAGCCAATGTTGGTCAGGGTATAGCTCAAGGAAAACGCCTTGGCGCGCTGATCCACGGGCAGATTTTCACTGAGGATCGCTTTCGAACCAATCAGGAACAGCGCCGACGCGGTTTCGGTGACGACCAGGGTCATCGTGGTCAGGTAGAGGTTTTCGGCGAACGTCAGCAGTACCAGACCGATGGCACTGGAAAGCATGGCGAGGATCAGCAGCCGGCGTTTTTCGAAGCGATCGATGATGTAGCCGCCGTAGAGGGAGAGCAGAGTGGCGACGAACACCGCAATGCCGAGCAGCAAACCAACATCCTGTTGGTTGAGGCCAAGTTTGTCGCTGACGAACAGTGTGAGCAGCGGGCTGGTGATGGCGCGGCTGACGACGATGGTCAAAGAGCAGATCAGCAGGCGGCGGATGAGGGGGGAGTAGGTGGTCACGGCGTGAATGTCCTTATTCAATCGGGCCGGCATCAGCCCGGTCGCGGAGGCTACTCTAGCAGTCGGACACTCGGTTGCTGCTACGGGATTTACTGGAGGTGCAGCAGCACGAAATCATTTTTGTCGAACCGTCCGCTCAGTACTGGCGGCAATGCACCAACAGCCGTGCCTTGCAATGTCCTGTACAGGTTCAGGTCCATCATCAGCCACGCCGGGCCCTTGAGGGTTTCAAGTTCCGGTGATGAGTCGGTGAAAACCGGGTGCAGGTCCTGTGGGATGTTGACCATGAATTTGATGGCCTTGGCGTCTTTGCCCATCCCGTGCATCACCAGCGGTGCCGGGTCTTCTTGCACGCGTTCATAAACCTCGCGGCTGAAGGTCCGGGTGTCGTAAAGCTGGCGTTGAACAGGCTCGAATTGCAGGATGTAGAACGACCAAAGTGCCAGGACCGCACAAATAGCCAGTGCCTGTGCTCGCCAGCGGGACTGCCTGAGCGCTGCCAGGGCGATCACTTGCAGCACACCGAGAAGGATGAACAGGGAAGAGAGGTGAGCCACGTCCCCGGGGAATTTTCGCCGTGCCACCAGCAATGCCACGATCAGCAGGCTCGGGATCAGCAGCCACAGCCCCTGCATCACCCCCCGCAACCAGGCAAACAGTCGGCCTTGCGTGGCGTAAAACGGATACGCCGCGACGATTGCCGCCATGGGCAGCATCGGCAGCAGGTAGCGGGCCTTTTTCGCCTGCGGGACGGAAAGGCCGATCATCACGATCAGCCCGGCCGCTACGCAGTACTGCATCAGGCGCAGTGCCGGCCCTGCTTGCTTTGGACCTGTCAGCGCAACGGCCCCAAGCGCCAGCACTGCCAATGGCCAGGCCAGTGCGTAGTTACCCATCGAGCTGGTGAAGTAGTACAACACACCGTTGCTGCCTTCACTGCCGTCCATGCGTCCCATGAACTGCATGCGAATCACGTCCTGCAAGAAGGCCCGGCCGCCGCTGACGTCCGCCAGCCACAACAACAGCCCGATGCACACCGCCAGCAGCGCCGCTGCCAGCAAACCGAAGACCAGCAACTGTCGCCATTGGCGATTGACCACGAAATAACTGCAAAGCATCCCCGTAGGAATCACGAGGCCGATTGGCCCGCGAATCCAGAAGCCCAGCATCAGCAAGGCAAAGATCAGAACCCGGCGGCGCGGCGCGGCGAAGTGATCGGCGGCGTAGCCCAGGTAGAAGACGCTGAACGCAACAGCCGCGAGCATCAGATCGAGGGAAACCGCGCGGGTTTCAGTAATGAAGGTGTTGGTCAACAGCATCAGGGCGATGCTCAGCAGCGCCCAACGCGTGGAATAGGGTGCCAGCAGGCGGTACATCAAGGTGACGATGACCGCTGCGGCGATGGCGCTCGGCAGCCATGCGGTCAGGCTGGTGACCTGGCCGAACGGCAGTGAAAGCAGCCAGATGAATAGCGTCGGAAGTCCCGAATAGTCTGCGTAGGGCTGGCCATAGGTCGTCGGAAAAAACGACGGCCCATTGCGCAGCATCTCCTGGGCGAACAGCACGAAGCGTGAATCGAAACCGATGGCCGCCTGCTGATACATCCCGGCGCAGAACAACAACAGCGCCAACAGACCCAGCGCGAGGGACTGTTGGCGGATGTGAGGGATCATGAGGTTCAGGCAACCACGGATTCGGTTGACCATTGCCGGTAAGGCATCGGCAATTTGCGCGATTCGCCACGGCCGATCGGGAAGTAGGTGAAACCGATGCGTGCCAGACGGTCTGCGTCGTACAGGTTGCGACCGTCGAAGATCACCGGTGCGTTGAGCCGCTGCTGGATCAGCTCGAAGTCCGGCGCCTTGAACTGTTGCCATTCGGTGCAGATGATCAGTGCATCGGCACCGGACAGGACCGACTCTGGCGTACCCATGAGCATCAGTTTCGATTCATCGGGATACAGCTTCTGGGTTTCCTGCATGGCTTCCGGATCGAACGCACGGACATTCGCCCCGGCGGCCCATAGCGACTCCAGCAACACCTTGCTCGGTGCATCGCGCATGTCGTCGGTGTTTGGCTTGAACGCCAGCCCCCATAAAGCAAAGGTCCTGCCACGCAAGTCGCCCTTGTAGAACGCGTTGATGCGTTCGAACAGCTTGTGTTTCTGCCGCTCGTTGATGGCTTCCACCGCTTGCAACAGGTCGCTGGAGCAATGGGCCTCTTCGGCGCTGTGGATCAGGGCACGCATGTCCTTGGGGAAACATGAGCCACCGTAGCCGCAACCGGGGTAGATGAAGTGGTAGCCGATGCGCGAGTCGGCGCCGATGCCCAGGCGTACCGATTCGATGTCCGCACCCAGGTGTTCGGCCAGCTCGGCGATCTGGTTGATGAAGCTGATCTTGGTCGCCAGCATGCAGTTGGCTGCGTATTTGGTCAGCTCGGCGCTGCGCAGGTCCATGAACATGATGCGTTCATGATTGCGGTTGAAGGGCGAGTACAGGTCACGCATCACTTCGCGTACCTCGTCACGCTCACAACCGACGATGATACGGTCCGGGCGGCGGCAGTCGGCCACGGCTGAACCTTCTTTCAAAAACTCCGGGTTGGAGACGATATCGAACTGTAAAACGCGCCCGGCGCTAAGCAGGCATTTGTCGATATGTGCACGCAAGGCGTCGCCGGTGCCGACCGGAACGGTGGACTTCTCCACCAGGATCGCCGGTTGCTCGCGATGCCGTGCTACCGCTTCGCCCACCGACATCACGTAGCGCAAGTCCGCCGAGCCATCGTCCCGGGACGGTGTGCCGACCGCAATGAACAGCACCTCGCCGTGCTGTACTGCGAATTTTTCGTCGCTGGTGAACTGCAGCCGTTTGGCGTCAAGGCTTTCGCGAACCAGGCTGGCCAGCCCGGGTTCGAAAATGCTCACATGGCCCTGTTTGAGCAGTTCGACCTTTTTCTCGTCAACGTCCATGCAGACCACGTCGTGGCCGACTTCCGCCAGAACCGCTGCCTGCACCAGGCCGACATAACCGCTACCAAATACACTGATTTTCATGGAGCACTCCTTAATTCGGGCGCGCGAGCAGGTCGAGAATTGATGGTAATGACGCCGAGGATGACCAATGCCACGCCAAGGCTTTTTGTAAGGCTGAATGTTTCGTTGAACAGCGGCAGGCTGGCGGCCAGCAGGTACACCAGTGCGTAACTGATGCTCAGCAACGAGTAGGCACGACCCAGGGGCAGGTCCCGCAGGGCGGCGAGCCAGCAGAGCATCGACAAGGCATAGGCGAAGATGGCCACGAGCACCACGGCCACGGCTGTCAGGTCGATGTGAGCGCTGAGCCATTGTTCGGGTTGTGGCAGGTGACTCATGCTCCAGCGCATGCCCAATTGGGCAGCGCTGACCAGCAACACGCTGCCCAGTGCGAAAGTTATACCGCGACTCAGGTTCATGTGTGTTGCCCCAGCAGAGCCACGCCGCCGATCACCAGCGCCACACCCAGCCAGTGGCGGCGGTCGATGGTTTCGTGGAACACGAAACGCGCGACCAGGGTGATCAGCACGAAGTTCAGGCTCAGCATCGGGTAGGCAATCCCGACTTCCAGGCGTTGCAGCACCAGCAACCACACCAGCAGGCCCAATCCCAAAGAGGCCAGGGCCAGCCAAAGCCAGGGCGAACGCAGTTTGTCCACCCACCCGGAAGGTTGGCCGCGCCAGCTTTCTACCGCATATTTCTGGGCGATCTGGCCCAGGCAGGTCAGCAGACAGGCCACTAACAGCAATAGCAGGCTCATGGCGCCGCCTGAGGGATAATCAGAATCACCAGGTTGCCTTGTTCATACCGCTTGCCCTCTTTGGGCAATTGTTCGAGTTCGCGTAGCTCTTCCTCACCCTTGACCCGCATGACCACACCGACCGAACCTAGCTGGCGAGCGTCGTGCATCCACTGTTGCACCTGGTCGGGGTCGACGCGCTGCTTAAGCGAGTCAGGATAGGCAAGGCCATATTTCAATTCGCCTATCGTGTTGAAAAAAGCTACTTCCGGGCGTTTCGCCCGCCAGGACAACGCTGACGCGGCACCCAGGTCGTTGCTCAACAATTTGGCACTCTGGCCAAGTTCCTGGGCGTGATCGAGGATGAACTGGTCAGGGGTTTTATTGGCGACTACTGAGTTGGGCAGTCCGGCAGGCAATAAGCCGGTGAGCAACAGGCTGCCAAAAGCCGGGGCTGCCCAGCACTGCAACGGGCGAAAGGCCTGCAGCAGGTTGGCCATGATCCAGCCGATCAAACCGATGAACACCAACACCAGGTTGTGCAGTTCGTGATCGTAAATCGGCTTTTTCAGTTGTAGATAAACCAGGGCCAGCAGGGTGACCACACCCACCACCAGGTTCAGCAGGCCGTTGATGCCCAGCGCGCGACCTCGCTCCAGCCTCAATCGGTCAGCCAGTGCATGGCCGAGCAACAATGCCAGAGGCAACAGGCACGGCAGGATGTAGGCTGGCAGTTTGCCTTTGCTCAGACTGAAGAAGAACAACGGCATCCATAACCACAGCAGCAGGAACCCGATATTGGACTGGCGTCGGGTCTGCCAGGCTTGCTTGAGCGCTGGCGGCAGCAAGGCAACCCACGGCATGCTGAAAGCCACCAGCAACGGCAGGTAATACCACCATGGCGCGTCATGTTGGGCATCGTCCCCGGCAAAACGGCGGATGTGTTCGTGCCAGAAGAAAAACCGCCAGTAGTCAGGCTCCTGGGCGTGCACTGCCAGCGCCCATGGCAGGCTGACGGCGATGGCGACCACGACCGCCAGCGGACCGTAGACCAGCAGTTCACGCCAGCGTTTTTGCCAGATCATCCAGGGCAGGGCGATCAACACCGGTAACAACCAGGCCAGGAAGCCCTTGGTCATGAAGCCCATGCCACAGGCCAGGCCCAGCACCGCCCACGCGATCAGGCGGTGCCCGCGGCTCGTGCTGTCGAGCGCGAACCATAGCGCCACCAGGCTCAGGTTGACCCAGAAGGTGAATTGCGGATCGAGGTTGGCATACCCCGCCGAAGCGGCAATGACCGTGAAACTCATGTACAGCAGCGCGCAGGCGAAACTCTTGCGCGGTTCGTTCCACATCCGGCGGGCAACCAGGTAGCACAGCAGCACGCTCAAACCGGTGCACAGTGCCGAAGCGAAACGCACTCCGAAAAGGTTTTGGCCGAACAGCGCCTGACCAATGGCAATCATCCAGTAGCCAGCCGCGGGTTTTTCGAAATAACGCACGTCCATGAAATGCGGCGATACCCAGTTACCGCTCAGGAGCATGCCCTGGCTGATCTGGGCGTAGCGGGTTTCGTCAGGAATCCATAAGCCATGACTGCCCAGTGGCAACAGGTATGCCAGCGCCACCATGGCCAGCAATAATGGCAATGCCCAGCGTTTGCTCATGCGCCTTGCACCCCCAGCCAGCCTTCACGACCTTCGAGCGCACCGCGTACCACGCGGCCGATCGGCAAACTGTCAGGGGCCTGGGGCAACAAGTCGCCCAAGGGTTGAAAACGGATGTCTCGCTGACGTGCATCGCTCAGCAGTTGACGGAAATCGTTGGCCATCAGAATCCCTTCTACCTCGGCATGGATCGTGTACACATTGAGTTTTTCCGGCGTGAACCGGTCCAGGATGAACCTGTTGAAATCCTTGGCGGCGACGCTCGGCCCGACCACTTCGTCGAAGGTCGGCAGGTCCACCGGGATTTGCGGTGCACCCAGGCGACCATCGGCCAATCGCGGCTGGAACAGGCTCAGGCCGCGACAATCGCTGTTATAGCGAAAGCCGAAGCTCTGCTTGGCTTCGATCACACGCTCGTCGGCACGCCAGCCGGCAGAGGCCGAGCAGGTGATCTTTTCCCCGAGAATGTCGCCGAGGGTATCCACCCCACGGCGTATCTGTTCGACCAGTTGCGCGTCGCTCCAGCGCCCGGCGTTGGCTTGCCAGCCGTGGTGATCCCAGGCATGCAGGCCAACCTCGTGCCCGGCATCCCGGGCCTGGCGCATCAAGTGCCCCAGGTCGCGGCCGATCGGTTTTCCAGGCCATGCGGTGCCGGCCAGCAGAATGTCCCAGCCATACAGGCCGGCTGCGTTGGAACGGAGCATTTTCCAGAAAAACTGTGGACGGATGAGACGCCACAAGTGGCGCCCCATGTTGTCCGGCCCGACACTGAAGAAGAACGTCGCCTTGACCTGCGCTTCATCAAGGATTTCCAGCAACCGGGGTACTCCTTCACGAGTGCCCCGGTAGGTGTCGACATCGATCCGCAGTCCCGCCTGCATCAGCGCTTGTCCGCGATTTCGAGCATGGCCTCGCGCAGGAAGAAGTCCAGGGTGTTGCCAATGGTTTCACTCATCTCCACGGTTGGCGTCCAGTCCAGCAGGCGCTTGGCGTTGGCGATGCTCGGCTTGCGGTGCGACACGTCCTGATAACCGGTGCCGTAGAACGCCTTGCTCTCGATGTCGCGGAAACCGGCGAACGGAGGGAAGTTGGCGCGCAGCGGGTGCGCTTCGAACTGACGCAGCAGCTCTTCGCCCAACTGACGGATACTGGCCTCGTTTTCCGGGTTGCCGATGTTGATGATCTGGCCATTGCAGACGTCGTTGTCGTTATCGATGATCCGCGCCAGGGCTTCCACACCGTCGGCGATGTCGGTGAAGCAGCGTTTTTGCTCGCCACCGTCGAACAGGCGAATCGGCGTACCTTCCACCAGGTTCAGGATCAACTGGGTAATGGCGCGGGAGCTGCCGATACGGGCCGAATCCAGACGGTCCAGGCGTGGACCCATCCAGTTGAACGGACGGAACAGGGTGAAATTCAGGCCCTTCTGGCCATAAGCCCAGATTACGCGGTCCAGCAGTTGCTTGGAGACCGAGTAGATCCAGCGCTGTTTGTTGATCGGACCGACCACCAGGTTGGAGTTGTCTTCGTCGAAGTTGTTGTCCTGGCACATGCCATAGACTTCCGAGGTCGACGGGAAGATCACGCGCTTGTTGTACTTGACGCAGTAGCGAACCAGCTTCAGGTTTTCTTCGAAGTCCAATTCGAACACGCGCAACGGATTACGGGTGTATTCGATTGGCGTGGCGATGGCCACCAGCGGCAGTACCACGTCGCACTTCTTGATGTGGTACTCGATCCACTCGGAGTGGATGCTGATGTCGCCTTCGACGAAGTGGAAGTTCGGGTGGCTGCGCAGGCGCTCGATGGCGTCCGAACCGATGTCCAGGCCGTAGACCTCGTAGCGGTCGTCACGCAACAGGCGCTCGGACAAGTGGTTGCCGATGAAGCCGTTGACGCCGAGGATCAACACGCGGGTGCGACGTGGGGCACGGCCGGATTCGGCACCGCGCAGCACGGAACCGTCCACCAGGCCCAGTTCGTTGGCCAGTTGCGGACCGCTCAGGTACAGACCGTTGTCGTTGCGCTGGCCGGCGTTGATAATCAGCGAGTCTTGACCGCAGGCGATGCGCAGCGGGTCGACGCTGATGACGCGGCCTGGCGCCAGGCCTTCGTTGCCCTTGGCGACTTCGGCGCTCCAGACAATCAGCTTGTGCTCGCCTACCGCGCAGAAGGCGCCCGGGTATGGCTGGGTCACGGCGCGGACGAGGTTGAACAGTTCTTCGGCCGGCCTGGCCCAGACCAGTTTGCCGTCAGCCGGAGTGCGACGGCCGAACACCGTCGCCCTGGATTCGTCTTGTGGTGTTTCGCTGACTTTGCCTTGCAGCAGCGCCGGCAGGGTGTCGCGCAACAGTTCAGCGGCGGCGGTGCGCAACTTGCCATGCAGGCTCAGCGCAGTGTCGCTGCGCTCGATCGCGACTTTTCGCTGGGCGACGATGGCGCCCGCATCGGCACGCTTGACCATGCGGTGCAGGGTCACGCCGGTTTCCGTTTCGCCGTTGACCAGCACCCAGTTGGCCGGTGCACGGCCGCGGTAGCGTGGCAGCAGGGAACCGTGCAGGTTGAACGCGCCTTTGCGCGCCGTCGCCAGCAGGGCTTCGCTCAGCAGGTTGCGGTAGTAGAAGGAGAAAATGTAGTCGGGATCGAGCTTGGCGATACGCTCGATCCACAACGGATGGTTGGCGTCTTCCGGTGCATGCACGGCAATGCCGTGGCGGGCGCACAGCTGTGCGACGGAACCGTAGAACGAATTCTCCTTCGGATCGTCGGCGTGAGTGAACACCGCAGCGATCTCAAACCCGGAGCAGAGCAGGGATTCGATGCCGGCGCAGCCAATATCGTGATAGGCGAAGACAACAGCTTTTGCACTCATGAAGAAACCTGATCTGAAGAAGTGGAAGTAAGGCCGTCGACGGTAACAACGGAAGCGGGGGATTCGGGCTGGCTACGCAGCACCTTTTCAATGAAGAAGCGCGGACGTGCGCGCACGTCGCTGTACATGCGGCCCAGGTATTCACCCAACAGGCCCATGCCGATGAACTGACCACCGGTGAAGACGAACAGCACGGCGAACAGTACGAAGGTACCGCCACCGGCCCAGCCGGCACCGAACACCAGGCGCAACAGGATCAGCGCGATGGCGAACAGCACGCCCAGGGCCGCCATGCCGACGCCGACGATGCTCAGCAGTCGCAGCGGCGTGGTGGTCATGCAGGTGACCAGGTCGAACATCAGGTTGATCAGGCGCATGGGGCTGTACTTGGAATCACCATGTTCACGCTCGGCGTGGGTCACGGGGATTTCCGTGGTGTGGCGGGCAAAGCTGTTGGCCAGGATCGGAATGAAGGTGCTGCGCTCACGGCAGGCGAGCATGGCGTCGACGATGGTGCGTCGGTAGGCGCGCAGCATGCAGCCGTAGTCGCTCATGGCTACGCCGGTGGAACGCTTCACGGCCAGGTTGATCAGCTTCGATGGCCAGCGGCGCAAGGCCGAGTCCTGACGGTTGTTGCGCACCGTCGCGACGACGTCATAGCCAAGTTCGGCCTGGGCTACCAGCCGCGGAATTTCTTCGGGCGGGTTTTGCAGGTCTGCATCGAGGGTGATGACGACATCGCCCTTGCACTGTTCGAAACCGGCCATGATCGCCGCGTGCTGGCCGTAGTTGCGGTTGAGGATCACCGCCACCACCGGGCTGCCTTCGCGGGAGGCGGCGTCTTCCAGGATCTGCGCGGAGTCGTCGCGGCTGCCGTCGTCGACCAGCACGATTTCATAGGCCTGGTGCAACTGCTGGCAGGCCGCTTCGGTACGCCGGAGCAACTCAGGCAGGCTTTCCTGTTCGTTGTAGACCGGAATGACGATCGAAACGAAGTTGATTGGGTAAGGTCTCAAAGGCTTCTGTCCATGCAGTTTTCAATGGCACCGACGACGCGCTCGACATCATCGGTGGTCATGTCGGGGAACAACGGGATCGAACACAGCCGCGCCGAATTCCATTCGGTGTTGGGCAGGTACAAATCAGGGTAACGCTGGCGGTAGTAGGTGTGCAGGTGTGTGGCGATGAAATGAATGCCGGTGCCGATATTCTGTTCCTGGAGCGCCTTCATGAACGCTTCGCGATCCAGCCCGCACCGCTGGGCATCGATGCGCAGGATGAACAGGTGCCAGGCGTGCTTTTGCGAGTAAGCGGGGACAGCCAGCGGTTGCACCGGCAAGCCTTCCAGACGCTGCAAGTAGGTCTGGGCCAGTTGGGTGCGCTTGGCGTTGATCTCGTCCAGGCGTTCCAGTTGCACCAGTGCGATGGCCGCGTTGATGTCGGCCAGGTTGTACTTGAAGCCGGGTTCGATCACTTGGGCCTGGGGTTTACGGCCGTGGGTCAGGCGGTCGTAGGCATCGACCCCCAGTCCGTGAAACTTGAGCATGCGTACCCGCGAGGCCAGGGCTTCATCGTCGCTGACGAACATGGCGCCTTCGGCGCAGGTCATGTTCTTGATCGCGTGGAACGAAAAGATCGCCGTGCCCTTGGAGCCGACGTGGCGACCTTTATAGAAAGTGCCTGCCGCGTGGGCGGCGTCTTCGATCACGGCGATGCCGTGTTTGTCGGCCAGGGCGTAGAGCGGATCGAGGTCGAATGCCGCGCCGGCGTAATGCACCGGGACAATGGCTTTGGTGCGCGAAGTGATCGCAGCTTCGATAGCGGCCACGTCGGTCATCAGCGTGTCGCGGTCGATGTCGACGAACACCGGCGTGGCACCCAGCAGGGTGATCATGTTGGCAGTGGAAACCCAGGTCTGCGAAGGTGTAATGACTTCATCGCCGGGACCGACACCCAATGCCAGCAGGGTGATATGCATCCCGCCGGTGGCCGAGGAAAGTGCCACGGCATGCCGGCAACCGACGTAGTTGGCGAAGTGTTCTTCCAGTGCCTGATTCTTCGGTCCGGTAGTGATCCACCCGGAGCGCAATACTTGCTCTACGGCCGCGATTTCTTCGTCGCCGATGCCGGGACGGGAGAAAGGGAGAAACGCCTGACTCATGGGCACCTCAGGGGCTGAAAGCGTAAATAGCCTTTGAGGCTAAAATGGATCCAAAAATCAGCATAGACGCTAAATCAGAATCTGCATCAAATCAACCAGTTACCGGCTGGAGGTAAAAAATTGCATCAGTTGACTTTTTCCGCGATGGCCGGCAGGTTGGACGTCCATCTGGGCTGCGCCGACTATATAGAAGGTTATGCCCGATTTTGTGAAAGGAACATGAAAAAACGGTTGGGGAATCGTTTATCTGAAAGCTATTAAGCCGCTGTTCAGACTTCCCCCATGTATGGCGGTTCTTGGGAAAAGTCCTACAGCTCTAATGTCTTTTACATCATCGTTATTTCACTTCTTAGTTGCTTCATTGAACTGTTTTCATTCAAGGCCGTTTCGTTTGATTGACTTACCTGTAACTGATTCACGCACGCCCCTCACCAATCCGCTGACCCTGTATCTGGCGCGACTGGCACCGTCAAGCCAGCTGACCATGCGTTATGTGCTGCAGGATGCCGCCGACCGCCTGGGCTTCGAAGATCACGATATCGAAGAGATACCCTGGCACAACCTGCAGCCCGAAGACGTGATCGCGCTGGTAGCCACTTTGCGTTCGGATGGCTATGCGCCGAACACCTCCTCGCTGTATGTCAACGCGGTGCGTGGGGTGATGAACGAAGCGTGGCGCATGAGCCTGATCTCTCAGGAACATCTGTTGAAGATGCGTACGGTGAAGGGCATGGCCGGTACACGGCTGTCCCAGGGGCGCAACCTCAGGCGCACGCTGATTCAGGAATTGATGGCGGTCTGCGCCGCCGACCCGCGTCCGCAAGGCCTGCGGGATGCCGCGATCATCGGGATTCTGTACGGTTCTGGAATGCGCAAATCCGAATCGGTGAACCTGGAACTGGACCAGGTCGATTTCACCGAGCGCAGTCTGCGGGTGACGGCCAAGGGCAACAAGCAATTGATCAAGTACGCCCCGGCCTGGGCCTTTGCCAAGCTTGAAGCCTGGCTCGAACTGCGCCGTTCATTGCTCAAGGAAGGAGAGGCGGACGACCCGTTTCTGTTCAACCGCATCCGCCGGGGCAGCCATATCACCCGTGAGCGCATTACCAAACATGCGATCTATTACATCGCCCGGCAGCGGGGCGCGCAGGTCGGGGTGAAAATCATGCCCCACGATTTCCGGCGTTCATTCATAACCCGGGTGATCGAAGAGCATGACTTGTCGATTGCGCAGAAACTGGCACATCACAGCAACATCCAGACCACGGCCAACTACGATGTGCGCGATGACAACGAGCGGCGTCGGGCGGTGGATCGATTCGATCTGTGAACGATCACGCCTCGCTCAGCACATGGGCATGGCCGATGGTCGAGACCTGAACCGAGCTGCCGGCGGGTGGTGCATACATGCCTGAACTGCGCACCAGCAGTGATCGGCCCGGTTGCTCGCGGCCGGTCAATGGCTGGAGTTCCACCGTCAGCGTGCAGGTGTTGCCGCTGAAGTCCCGATCGGTGACCACGGCCCGGCAACCGCTGTCTTGCGGGTCACTGGGCAGAATGCTGGCAACTTGCAGCTGTTCGGGGCGCAGCATGATCTGCGCCGAGTGGTTGTTGCGGTGGTTGTTGACCGGGATCCGCCCCAGGTCGCAATGGGCCCAACCGGCCTCGATGCGCGCGGGCATGACCACGGCATCCCCCAGAAACAGTGCGGTCTGTTCGTCTTCGGGGTAGCGGTAGAGGTCCAGCGGGTGCCCTGACTGGACCAGTCGGCCATGGCGCATCACTGCCAACTGGTCGGCGAACGACAGGGCTTCACTCTGGTCATGGGTGACCAGAATGGTGGTGACGCCCGCGTCTTCCAGCAGCCTCGCAACCATCTTGCGCATCGCCGCGCGCAATCCGGTATCGAGCGCCGAGAACGGCTCGTCCAGCAGCATCAGCCGTGGCTGTTGCGCCAGGGCTCGGGCCAGGGCCACGCGCTGTTGCTGGCCACCGGACAACTCGTGAGGCCAGCGCTCGGCCATCTTCGCGTCCAGCGCCACGCTGTCCATCAGTTCGGCGATTCGCTGTTGTTTTGCAGTGCCCTTGGTCGCCAGGCCGAAGCCGATGTTCGCAGACACGGTCATGTGTGGAAAGAGTGCGCCATCCTGTGGCACATAGCCGATCAGACGTTGATGGGCCGGCACTTCGTGGGTGCCGTCGACGAGGGTCTGACCGTTGAACGATAGACGCCCGGCGTCGGGGAATTCGAAGCCGGCAATCATCCGCAGTAACGTGGTTTTACCGGAGCCGGAAGGGCCGACGATCACCGTGCGACTGCCGCTGGGTACCGACAGGCTAACGTTGTCCAGGGCGCAATGGGCGCCATAGGACTTGTAGAGGGCATTCAATTCAAGAGTGTTCATCGGCCAGCCGTTTTTTTCGATTGGTGATAAAGAAGTCCGGTCAATGGAAGCGACAGCACAACCATCAATAAGGCGTAAGGCGCTGCGGCCGCGTAATCGATTTCGCTGGTCATGGCCCAGAATCCGGTCGCCAGGGTGCGGGTGCCATTCGGGGCCAGCAGCAGGGTGGCGGTCAATTCATTGGTAATCGCCAGGAACACCAGCGCCGCGCCGGCGGCAGCCCCCGGCGCGGCCAGGCGCAAGGTGATCAGCCACAGTGCCCGGGCCGGCGAGCGGCCCAGGCTGCGGGCAATGTTTTCCAGCTCCACCGGGGCCTGGGCAATGCCTGCGCGCAGGCTCACCAGGGCGCGGGGCAAGAACATCAGCAGGTACGCCAGCAGCACGGTGAAGGTGGTCTGGTAAATCGGCCGGGCAAAATGGATCGTGATGGTCACCAGTGCCAGCGCCACGATAATTCCCGGCAGGGAACTGGTGATGTAGTTGCAGCTTTCCAGCACTCGTTGCAGTCGGCCGGGGTAGCGGATCGACAGCCAGGCGATCGGGATCGCCGCGCAA
Source organism: Pseudomonas sp. A-B-19 (assembly GCF_019947515.1). Lineage (NCBI taxonomy): Bacteria > Pseudomonadati > Pseudomonadota > Gammaproteobacteria > Pseudomonadales > Pseudomonadaceae > Pseudomonas > Pseudomonas sp. A-B-19. The sequence continues at coordinate 136,788 of NZ_JAGYGN010000004.1, read as the reverse complement.
GTGGTCAGCGCCGCGCCAGCGACGCCGAGCAGCAGGGTTTGCTCCAGGGCGGGCAGCAATTCAGCCATGTCCCAGACTTCCACGCCCCCGGCGATCAGCCATTTACCCAAGGTGATCAAGGGCACGCCCAGGGCCAGGGCGCAGGTCACGATTTGCAGCGTCAGGGAAAGCAGGGTGGATGCCGGTTTCAGGCACACGACCCGTTGCTCCCGGGCGCTTCCCGAACCGACACGAGCGTAACGCGCCGAACCCCGGGCAGCGGATTCGGCCGTCAACATCGCCAGGCAACACAATGCCAGCACGCTGGCCAGCATGTGCGCCGCTGCACCGTTGAACGTCGATTTGAACTGATCGAAGATCGCGGTGGTAAAGGTGTCGAAGCGGATCATCGCGTACAGGCCGTATTCGGCCAGAAGGTGCAGGCCGACCAGCAAGGCGCCACCGCAGATTGCCAGACGCAATTGCGGCAACACCACGCGGAAAAATACTTTCCAGGGTTTGAGCCCCATGGATTCGGCGACGTCTTCTATGGCCGGGTCGAGTCGGCGCAAGGTGGCCGCCACCGGCAAATACAGGAACGGGAAATAGGCGATGACCGAGACCAGGACACCGGCAAACAAGCCGTGAATCGGTGGCACCAGGCTGACCCAGGCGTAGCTGTGAACGAACGCGGGCACCGCCAGCGGAGCGGTGGCCAACAGCGACCACCAGCGTCGTCCGGGCAAATTCGTACGTTCCGTGAGCCACGCCAGTGTCACTCCCAGCGCCACGCACAACGGAATCGTCAGCAGCACCAGCAACACGGTATTGACCAGCAGTTCGCCAACCCGGGGGCGGAACACCAGGGTCACGACGGTTGACCAGCCTGTCTGCAGGGACACGCCAATAACGTAAGCGATCGGAAGCAGTGCCAGTAATGAAACCAGCACCGACAGACCGATCACCCATACACCGCCACGTCCCGCGAAGACTCCGCGGGATCGTCGGCGCAATTGTGCGGGTGTCGCCTCAACGACCCCCGCAGGCAGGGTTTCAGGTATCAATTAGAGCAGTCCGGCCTGTGTCATCAGCTCCACGGCTTTTTTGCTGTCGAGTTTAGAAGCATCGACAGTCGGCGCGTCGAGTTGCTGCAGAGGCACCAGTTTAGGGTTGGATTCAGCGTTCTTGCCCACGGCGTACTCGAACGACTTGCCGTTTTTCAGGACGGCCTGGCCATCCTTGCCGGTAATGAATTTGAGAAACGCCTGGGCTTGTTCTTTGTGTTGGCTGGAAGCGAGGACGCCGCCGCCGGAGATGCTAACAAAAGCGCCCGGATCTTTGTGCTTGAAATAGTGCAGGGCGGTGTTTTTGCTGTTTTCGCCGGTCTTGGATTGATCCACCAGACTGTAATAGTGGTAGATCACGCCGCTGTCGATCTGCCCGGCATTCACTGCCTTGAGTACCGAGCTGTTGCCGCGGTAGTTGGCGTAGTTGGTTTTCATCCCCTTTAGCCAATCCAGCGTGGCGGCTTCACCCTTTTGTTCCAGGATGGCAGCGACGATGGCCTGGAAGTCAGCACCGCCTGGCGAGGCGGCCCAGCGTCCTTTCCAGCTCGGATCGGCCAGGTCCATGATCGATTTCGGCAGGTCGGTTTCCGGCAGTTTGCTCGGGTTATAGACGAACACCGTGGAGCGCGCGGCGATCCCTACCCATTTGCCGTGGGCCGGGCGGTAGGCGGAATCAACCTGCTCCAGCGTGGCTTTATCGACAGGCGCAAACAGACCGGCGTTGTCGACCAGCACCATGGCCGGGGAGTTTTCGGTCAGGAATACGTCCGCCGGAGAAGCCGCGCCTTCCTGCACGATCTGGTTGCCCATCTCGGTGTCATCGCCGTTACGCAGGGTGACGGGAATACCGGTTTCCTGGGTAAAGCCCTCGACCCAGGCCTTGGTCAGGCCTTCGTGTTGCGCGTTGTACACCACGATACCCACGGAGTCGGCGGCATAGACCTGGCCGGCGCTCAGCAAAGCGGTGGCCAGCAGGGCCTTTTTCAAGAACGAAGGGATGTTGGGAATCATTCTGCGGGCTGCTCCTGGTGCATTTTTTTGAAAGTCATACGCATTTAAGCGCTTGTAAACCAATGCGAATCATTTGCATGACTTGAATTGCAGGGAATGTAGAGATCCAAATGAGAAAATAACGTAAAAATAACCGTAAATACATGTAATTTTCATTCAGATTAGCAGCGCTGCGCCCATTGTGGTTCGACTTGTCGCTTAAACGAGGCAAAAACGAAAAAACCGAGAGGCCGCTTTGGCCACCCGGTTTGTTTGCGTCTACTTGTCAGGGCTGGATTTGCGGGAAGATCAGGACCTGCAGATTGCCGCGCCGATAACGCTGGCCGTCGGTGGGCAGTGCCTCGACCTCCTGAATCTCATCGACGCTGTTGACTCTCATCACCACCCCGACCGAGCCCTTTCTACGCGCCTCGGTCATCCAGTGTCCGACCTCCTGCAGGGACACTTTGCGCGAGGCGGCGGCGGGATCCTGCAGGCCGTATTTCATTTCACCCACGACATTGTAGAGCGCTACTTGCGGTCGTCTGGTCAGCCACGACAAGGCCGAGGCCGCACCCAGGTCGTTGCTCAGCAGCGAGGTGGTCTGGTTCAAACTGTCCAGGTGCTCGGCGATAAACCGGTCGGGCATCTTGCTGTCGACGATCTGGCCCGGCATGGCGGCGGGCAGCAATGCCACCAGCAGCCAGCTGCCGAGGGCCGGCATCGCCCATAACGTCAATGGCCGCAGGATTTGCAGGGCGTTAACGATGATCCAGCCCAGCAGCACGATAAACGCCAGGGACAGGCTGAACATCTCGGTGTTCTCGAAAATCTCCTTGCTCAGTTGCAGGTACAGCAAAGCAATCAGGGCCGTCGTGGCAATGACGACGTTGAGCCATCCATTGACGCGAATCGTCCGTACCCGTTTTTGCTCCAGCAGGCCCGTCAACGCATGCCCCATCAGCAGCGCCAGCGGCAACAGGCACGGCATGATGTAGGTCGGCAGCTTGCCGCTGCTCATGCTGAAAATCGCCAATGGCAACAACAACCAGAGCAGGAGAAAACCGCCGACAGGCTTACGCTTGTCATTCCAGGCCTGGATGAGCGTTGTCGGCAACAACACAGCCCAGGGCAGGGCGGAAACGACCAGCATCGGCAGGTAGAACCACCACGCGCGGGCGTGTTGCGCATTGTCGGCGGCGAAGCGGCGTACGTGCTCGTTCCAGAAGAAGAAATTCCAGAAGTCCGGTTCCTGATGATGGATGGCCAATGCCCAGGGCAAGCAGACTGCCGCGGCGACCACAACAGCCAGTGGCCCGTAACGCAACAGTTCGCCCAGGCGACGTTGCCAGAGCATGTAGGGCAGGGTGATCACCGCTGGCAGCAGCCAGGCCAGAAAGCCCTTGGTCATGAAGCCCATGCCGCAGGCGATGCCCAGCAGCGCCCAGAATCCCATGCGGGCGCGAGTGCTGCGACTGTCGATGGCAAACCACAGGGAAACCAGGCTCAGGTTGACCCACAGGGTGAACTGCGGATCGAGGTTGGCGTACCCGGCCTGACCGGCAATCAGCCCGAAGCTCATGTAGAGCAGCGCGCAGGCGAAGCTTTTGCGTGGATCGCCCCAGAACCGGCGGGCAATCAGGTAGATCAGCCACACGCTCAGCCCGGTACTCAACGCTGAGGCGATGCGCACCCCGAACAGGTTGTCACCGAACACCGCCTGGCCGATGGCAATCATCCAGTACCCGGCAATCGGTTTTTCGAAATAGCGCAGGCCCATCAAATGCGGCGAGATCCAGTTCCCGTCCTGCAGCATTTCCTGGCTGATCTGGGCGTAACGGGTTTCGTCGGGAATCCACAGGCTGTGGCTCATCAGCGGCAGCAAGTAGAACACGATGAACGCCGATAACAACGCCAATAGCATCCAGCGCTCGCTACGCTCGATGGTCGGCGCGGGTGGGGCGTGCAGGCGCAAAGAATGGCCAGCAAGATCTGGCAGTGGCTGATTTGACGTCATGTCTTGACCCTGGCACTGAGACTGGTGAGAGAGAAAACCGGAATGATATTGAACGGCAAGAAGTTCAATCACACTTCTCGCCGTTCTGTTCAGGTTCCATTCAGTCCGGCTTGAAGCAACTCATTGCCAAAGCTCTCGGTCCGTAATGATTTCAGTTCTTTTCTTCTAACAGAGTGTTCCAGTCTTCAGCATTCACAATGCCGAGCACTTTCAATTGCCCATGACCATCGATGTGGACAAACAGCGCGCTGGCGTACTCGGCGTCCTTCGCCGAATGCTTGAAGCCGGTCTGCTTTTCAAAATCAGCGATGCAACCGCTGTGGGTCATCAGCACCAGGTTACGGTGCGCCACCTTGTGCGCCACGACATCGTTACGCAGGGTTGTGCCGCAGGTTGCCAGCCACTCCTGGGTTCGTGGGTCGCTGTTGAACATGTAATGCGCGGTCTGCACGGTGCGTGTCACCGGGCTGGTGAGGATGTCGGCTTGCGTCAAACCCAGGCGTGCAAGGCCTTGCCCGACACCGGCGGCCGCTTCACTGCCGACGCGGGTAATGCCGTCAGTCGGGCCCAGGCAGGGATTGCTGGAACGGTCGCACCGCTCGGCATGACGAAGCAGCACCGCGATCTCGCCGGCACTCCATAGTTGCAGCAATTGGGCCCGGGCTTGCGCGCCCTCATGGGCCAGGTTGGCCGGTGATTTCGGCCACAGGACAAAGCAGGTGGCTAGCACGGCGAGGGTCAGCGCCCCCATGGTCACGACCTTTTTAGACAGGCACGAAGACGGTTTACGCGAGACAGAGTTGCCCAAGTTTTTTTCACCCATTGAAGCGCCACGGAAGTGCTGTTGAACAAAACCTGAAACAGCACCTGAGTTCAGCGAATTATTTGCGGCCCACGTTAAATGTGCACAGGTGTCGGAACGGTGAACGGAATGTGAAAAAAATGCAGCGGGAATTCCGACGAGCAATCAGGTAGTGACTGGGAATGGTTATCTGTTGCTCTAATGTGGGGGTGACAGCGGGAAACAGAAGGGACATGAGGAATCGGATTAACGACGAACTTGCCGCCGTTAATCCGCACGGAGCAAACCCGTTCAGGGCGAAGGGCAGTTCACCTGTGGTCTGACGGCAGCCTGGCTGATTAGCGCGGCCAGGCGTTTGACGTTGTTTTGCTGGGCAAGCACCAGGTCATCGATGTTCGCGCCTGACGGCGTTTGCAGGGTGCTGCGGCAAGTAACCCGTGCCGTGTCACCGGTGCCTGTACCGCGCAGGCGCCATTCCACGTCCATCAACGCGTATTGACCGGGAACCGAGTCAAAACGCTGCACATCGACCCGCACTGAATATTTGCCCTTTGCGGGACTGTTACTCAATTGATCCGCCAGCGCACTGCGCAATTCGTCCACGAGCGTCGCGCCCCACCATTGGTATTCCAGGATTGCCAGGCCACTGTTGCCCTCGCGAATGACGATCTGCGCTCGATCGACCTGGGGCGGCACGCTGATCGTCTCGATCTGAATCGCCCCGACGCTGGTCCTTGAGTAATCGCCCGCCTGGGCCGGGGTCAGGGTGTGGAATTGAATCGGGTCGCTGCGGCAAGCGGCGAGCAGCAACATCGCGGTGACCAGTGTGAGCTTCAGCGGAAAAGCCATGGGTGTTGCTCCTGTGTTCAATTGCGCGGTGGCCCTTGCAGATCCACGGGGGCGGCATTGTTCGGACGGCCGCGAAGCAGCGAATCCGGATGCCGCCCCAGGTAATCCGAAAGGTCACGCAAGGATCTTGACGTGCGCGCCAGTTCATCCAGCGTCTGCCCCAGTTTTTCCCGTTGCGGCGAGTCCTCGGCCAAGGTCGAACCGGCGGATTGCAAGGTCGAATTGGCCGTTATCAGGGTCTTGCTGACGTCCGCCAGGGTGGTCTGCACGCCCGGCAGGATCTTGCCGTTGAATTGCATCATGCCTTTGCGCAGTTCGACGAGATTGCCGTCGAGATTGCCGGCAATACGCTCGATCGGCAGTTTGTTGATCTTGTCGACCATGGATTCGAGTTTTTCCTGCAATTGCTCGAGGCTGCCGGGAAGGGTCGGAATCATGACCGGGCGGGCCGCTGTATCGAAGGCGACTTTGTCAGCCTTGGGGTAGAAGTCCAGGGAGATGTACAACTGGCCTGTCAGGAAGTTGCCAGTGCGGGCCTGGGCACGCAGGCCGTTTTCGATAAAGGTGCCAATCAGACGCACACTCCCGGCTTCGTCATTGGGATCATGATTGAGCGCCTTGAGCATTTTGAGGTGGGCCTGGCCCAGGCGTTGCGGGTAAATCACGATGCCGACATTGACCGGAAAGGAGCGTGTTTTCTCGTCGTAATCCAGATTGACCGCCACCACCTTGCCGATGTCCACGCCGAGGAATTCCACCGGTGCATCGACTTTGAGCCCTCGCATTGCCTGATCGAAACGCATGGCCAGGTACTGCGGTTTGCCGTTTGGCGGGGCGAGGGCGGTTTGCTGGTCTTCGAACAGTTCGTAGGCGTACTCGGCAGCCGCAGGCTTATCGTCAGGGCTGTAGTCGGGCGCGCGGAAGGCAATGCCGCCCACCAGCAAGGAAGACAACGATTCGGTCTTGACCGCAAAACCGTTGGCGCCGACGTTCACGTCAATGCCGCTGGCGTTCCAGAAACGGGTGTTTTCAGTGACGTACTTGTCATTGGGGGCATGAATGAACAGCTCGATGTTCACGCCCTTGCCATCCGGGTCCAGCGCGTAGGCCACCACCTGACCCACCGGGATCTTGCGGTAGTAGACCGGAGAGCCGATATCCAGCGACCCCAGGTCTTGGGTGAACAGGGTGAAACGCTTGCCCGGCTCGCCGTAGGTGATGGGCGGCGGGTTCTCCAGCCCCATGAAGTGTTTTGCCCGGCCGTTGGCCTGGCCGATATCGGCACCGATGTAATCGCCCGACAGCAGCGTATCGATGCCGGACACACCGCCAGCGCCAATGCGCGGCCGCACGACCCAGAACTGCGAGTCTTCGCGGGTAAAGCTTTCGGCCTGCTTTTCCAGTTTGATGGTGGCGTTGACGCTCTTCTGGTCAGCGCTCAATTCCACATCCGAGACATGGCCAATCACGACATTGCGGTATTTGACCTCGGTTTTATTGGCGGTCAGGCCGTCCCCGGTCTTGAACGTGACAACGATGGTCGGGCCTTGCTGCAAAATGCTGTGAACCACCAGCGAAATACCCACCAGCACCGCGACGATCGGTACGATCCAGACCAGCGAAACGCTGAAACGGCTGGTCTTGATCGGTGCCGGCCCGGGGGCTTGCGGCCCGTCAGTGGCTTGTGACTTCATCCGTGACCTCCTCATTGTGTGGGTTTTCCCGTTCTTTATCCCAGATCATGCGTGGATCGAAACTCATGGCCGACAGCATGGTGAACACCACCACCAGACCAAAAAACAGAATGCCCGGGCGTGGTTCGATGTCGGCCAGGGCCTGGAATTTCACCAGCGAGGCCACCAGGGCGACCACGATCACATCAAGCATCGACCAGTAACCGATGACCTCGACGAAGCGGTACAGCGTCGACCGCTCTTTACGTGCCCACTCGCTATCGCGTTGCACGGTGACCAGCAACAGCGTGATGGCGACGAACTTGATGCCCGGCACCGCGATACTGGCAATGAAAATGATCAGGGCGATGTCCCAGGCTCCAGCTTCCCAGAACTCCAGCACGCCGCTCATGATCGTGCTGTCGGCGCCATGGCCGACCATTTTGGTGTTCATTACCGGCAGCAGATTGGCGGGGATGTAAAACACCAGGGCGGCGATCATGTAGGCCCAGGTCCGGGTCAAGGCATTGGTCTTGCGTCGATGCAAAGGCGCGCCGCAGCGTTCGCATTCGTGAGGTTCGCCCGTCATGTCGCAGGCGAGTCCGCAGGTGTGACACAGGCACAGGTTGAGTTCGTCGGCGTACGGAGGCGTGTTCATACGATGTCCCATAGTTCGCGGATATCGCGCCCGGCGATGCGGATCATCATCAGGCTCAGCGCCGCCAGGGCGAACAGCCCTATGCCGGGCAACACATCGAGCAGACCGGCGAGCTTGATCACCGCGACCATGGCGCCCAGCAGGCAGACTTCGAGCATGCTCCAGGGCCTCAGGGTTTCCAGCCAGCGCATGCAGAATTTGAATCCGGGCGAGCGTTGCCGGGCGAGGGCGAAGCCCAGCACCCAGATCAGCAGCAACAGCTGGAAAACCGGCGCGAGGACCATGGCGATTGCCGCCACCATGGCGATGAACGTGATAGGCCCCAGGCTCAGGGCCAGCACTGAGTCCCAGAGCGTTGCACTGTTCTTCACGCCTTTGAGGCTGATGCTCATCACCGGATAGAAATTGGCGAATATCCAGAGCATCAACGCCGTGAAGGTCAAGGCAAGACGCTGCTCCACCGTGAGACCGTTATAGCGCTGAAGTACGCCGCCACAGCGCGTACACAGGGTTTTCTGATGCTTGGCGAGCGTGACTTTCTGGTAAACGCTGTCGCAGTGCTCGCAGATGATCAGTTGATCAGTAGATGCCATGGGGCAAGCTCGACAGAAGGCAGGAAGTTCAGAGCACCCCCTCAATATAGAAGTGACTTGCGATTGAGCAAATCGAAAGTCGCAACCTTAACACTATCCGCCGCCTGGGGATGACTCGGCCCAAGGTATTTCATGGGGAGACAAGCGACGAACGATTTTTGATTCTTTTGCCGGCAATGCGCGTTTTGATAATAACCGTACTAGGCTGGATCGGGTGCCTTGAGTAGCAACAGGCTTTTCATTTTTTTGGCAGTTGAACGCTTGGAACTAATCAGAGGGCATGGTTTTGGGGTAACTCACCAGGGTCCGGCCACGGATTGCTTGAAAACAAGTAGCCGGCCACAAGGATCCGTCCCGATAATGGAAGGTCGCCATGAAAAGACTCTCGCATCGCTCAAGGTTCTACATTGCAGGTTCATTACTGATAGCGCTTAACGGTATGGCCCAGGCAGCACAAACAGAAAAACCCAACATCCTGTTCATCGTGTCCGACGACACCGGTTACGGTGATCTGGGGCCCTATGGCGGCGGTGTCGGCCGCGGCATGCCGACCCCCAGCATCGATGAACTGGCCGCTGAAGGCACAACCTTTTATTCGTTCTACGCGCAACCGAGCTGCACGCCAGGGCGAGCCGCCATGCAGACCGGGCGCATTCCCAATCGCAGCGGCATGACCACCGTGGCCTTCCAGGGCCAGGGCGGCGGTTTGCCAGCCGCTGAGTGGACGCTGGCCTCGGTGCTCAAGACGGGTGGCTACGAGACCTACTTCACGGGCAAGTGGCACCTGGGTGAAGCCGACTACGCGTTGCCCAATGCCCAGGGCTATGACGTGATGAAATACGTCGGCCTTTATCACCTCAATGCCTACACCTACGCCGATCCGACATGGTTCCCCGACATGGACCCGGAAACCCGGGCGATGTTTGCCAAAGTGACCAAAGGTGCACTCTCGGGCAAGGCCGGAGAAAAGGCCGTCGAAGAGTTCAAGATCAATGGCCAGTATGTTGATACTCCAGTGATCGATGGCAAACCCGGTGTAGTCGGAATTCCCTACTTCGACGGTTATGTGGAAAAGGCCGCGCTGGAATTCCTCGATACCGCCGCCAAATCCGACAAGCCGTTCTTCATCAACGTCAACTTCATGAAAGTGCACCAGCCGAACCTGCCGGCACCGGAGTTCGTTCACAAGTCGATTTCCAAGTCCAAGTACGCCGACTCGGTGGTCGAGCTGGATACGCGCATCGGCCACATCATGGACAAACTCAAGGCATTGGGCCTGGATAAGAACACGCTGGTGGTTTACACCACCGACAACGGCGCCTGGCAGGACGTTTACCCGGATGCCGGCTATACGCCTTTCCGTGGCACCAAGGGCACCGTGCGCGAGGGCGGCAACCGGGTTCCTGCGATCATGACCTGGCCCGGAAAAATCAAGCCGAACGCCAAGAACCACGACATTCTCGGCGGCCTCGATTTGATGGCGACCTTCGCCTCGGTGGCCGGCATCAAGTTGCCGGAAAAGGACCGCGAAGGTCAGCCGATCTATTTCGACAGCTACGACATGACCCCGGTGATCACCGGCACTGGCCCCGACCCACGTAAAGAGTGGTTCTACTTCACCGAAAACGAGTTGTCACCGGGGGCGGCCCGCGTAGGCAATTACAAGGCTGTGTTCAACCTGCGTGGCGACAATGGTGCGCTGACCGGCGGCCTCGCCGTGGACACCAACCTGGGCTGGAAAGGGGAGTCGAAGTACGTGGCGGTCGTACCGCAAGTCTTTGACTTGCTGCAAGATCCACAGGAGCGCTACGACATCTTCATGAGTAACGTCACCGAGCGCACCTGGACCATGGTGCCGATCAGTCAGGCGATCAACAAGCTGATGCAGACCTACATCAAATACCCGCCACGCAAGCTGCAAAGCATGGGCTACGACGGGCCGATCGAGTTGTCCAAGTACCAGAAATTCCAGTCGATACGGGAAGAATTGCAGAAGGAGGGCGTCGCTATCCCGATGCCAAACTAGCCCTGCAACGGCACAATGCCGTTCAGTCAAGGAAATTGTAGGAGCGAGCTCGCTCGCGATGGTCGTTAACGATAACGCGTATTTACTGGCTAAACGCGGCGTTCTTGAGTCCATCGCGAGCAAGCTCGCTCCTACAGAGGGCCGCATTGCCTGCAGCAGCGGTCAGTGCTTTACCCGGTCAACCCAGCACTTCCCGCAACCGATACCAGAACATGCCAAGGGCCAGCAACGGTGAACGCAGGGCGCGTCCGCCGGGGAAGGTCATGTGCGGCACGGCGCTGAACACGTCGAAGCCTTTGCTGTGGCCGGCATGGATCGCTTCGCCCAACAATTTTGCGCACCAGTGGGTCACGTTCAGGCCATGGCCGGAGTAGCCCTGGGCGTAAAACACGTTCGGGTGCTGGCTCAAGCGCCCGACCTGGGGGAAGCGGTTGGCCGAGATGCCGATCTTGCCGCCCCACTGAAAGTCGATGCGCGCCTTGGCCAGTTGCGGGAACACCTTGAGCATCTGCGGGCGCATGTAGGCGCTGATGTCCGAAGGATCACGCCCGGAATAATGGCACGCCCCTCCGAACAGCAAACGCCGGTCAGCAGAGAGCCGGTAGTAATCCAGCCCGACTTTCTGATCGCACAACGCGAGGTTGTGCGGGATCAGTTTCGCCGCGGCCTCTTCCGACAACGGTTCGGTGGCGATGATGTAGCTGCCCGCCGGGAGCACCTTGCCGCTGAGCTTCGGTTCGAGCTCTTCGAGATGCGCGTTACAAGCCAGCACCAACGTGCCGGCGCGCACTGTGCCAGCGGCGCAACGGACCTGTACCGTGCTGCCATGGATCAATTCCAGCACCGGGCTCTGCTCGAAGATCTGCACGCCAAGGGACTCGGCAACCTTCGCTTCACCGAGCGCCAGGTTCAGCGGATGCAAATGTCCCGAGCCCATATCGACCAGGCCCCCGGCATACACGCCGGAGTTCACCACCTGTTCACGGATATGCTCGGGCGCGACCAGTCGGGTTTCAAAGGCGTAGCCGGACTCGATCAGCTCTGCCTGCTCGGCCTTGAGCGCCTTGAACTGGGCCGGGGTATTGGCCAGTTCGCAAAAGCCCCAGCGCAGGTCGCAATCGATGTTGTGTTGGCGGATGCGATTGGCCACGACCTGCACCGATTCGGTCCCGGCGTGTTCCAGGTATTGCACGCCATCGGCGCCGATGTGCCTGGCGAAACCGCTGACGTCATGACCGATGCCTCGAATCAACTGGCCGCCGTTGCGCCCGCTGGCGCCCCAGCCAATCCGTCGGGCCTCCAGCAGGACCACCGAGAGCCCGCGCTGGGCCAGTTCGATGGCGGTGTTGATGCCGGTGAAACCCGCGCCGACCACGCAGACGTCGGCCTCAAGGTCCGAGGTCAGCGCGGGGCGCTGCCGCATGCCCCTGGCGGAAGCCGCGTACCAGGAGAGGGTGTGTTCCTTGGTGTACTGATTCATTTGTTGGACTTCACTTTGCTCCACGAGCGGGTCATCAGGCGCATGATCGACTGCGGCGGCGTGGTGGAGATGTAGAGTTTGTCGAGGACTTCCTGGGACGGATAAACCTCGGGATTGCTGACCAGTTCAGGGTCCATGTACTGCTTGGCGGCCGGGTTCGGGTTGGCATAACCGACCGACCCGCTGACCTTGGCAATCACTTGCGGGTCCAGCAGGTAGTTGATGAAGGCGTGGGCTTCTTTCGGATTGCTGGCGTCGGCGGGGGTGGCCAGCAAGTCGAACCACAGGTTGGCGCCTTCCTTGGGAATGGCGTAGGCGATGTTCACGCCGTTCTTGGCTTCCCTGGCGCGGTTGGCGGCCTGGAACACGTCGCCCGAGTAACCGAAGGCCACGCAGATATCGCCGTTGGCCAGGTCCGAGACGTACTTGGAGGAGTGGAAGTAGGTGATGTAAGGGCGGATCTGCAGCAGCTTGGCTTCGGCCTTTTTGAAGTCTTCGGGGTTTTCGCTGCGCGGGTCCATGCCCATGTAGTTGAGCATCGCGGGGAACACTTCGTCTGCCGAGTCCATCATCGACACGCCGCAGGCGCTGAGCTTCTTGATGTTTTCAGGTTCGAACAGCACGGCCCAGGAGTCGATCTTGTCGATGCCCAGCACAGCCTTGACCTTGTCGACGTTATAGCCGATGCCGTTGGTGCCCCACAGATATGGCACCGAATGTTCGTTGCCCGGATCGTTTTTCTCCAGCAGCGCCAGCAGTTTCGGGTCGAGATTCTTGAAGTTCGGCAGTTGCTCGCGATCGAGCTTGAGGAACGCGCCGGCTTTTACCTGGCGGGCGAGAAAGTGGTTGGACGGCACCACCACGTCATACCCGGTACGACCGGCAAGCAGCTTGCCTTCCAGGGTTTCGTTGGAATCGAATACGTCGTAGATCACCTTGATCCCGGTTTTCGCCTGGAAGTCGACGAGGGTGGTTTCGCCGATGTAGTCGGTCCAGTTGTAGACACTGACCTGGGGCTGAGCCTGGGCAACGGCGCTGCACAGAACCGCCAGCGCGGCCGGGACCATGGATTTCAATAGACGCATATCGACACCTCTTGGAGTTATTGGATTTTTCAGGTGATTCTTTGGTGGTCTATCGGCCCTCATCGCGAGCAAGCTCGCTCCCACATTTGAAATGCGTTGCCCTGTGGGAGCGAGCTTGCTCGCGATGAGGCCGTTACAGACAGCGAAGATCTCAGACGCTGAGCATCAGGAACTCACGCTCCCACGAACTGATCACCCGTTTGAAGTTCTCGTGCTCGGCGCGTTTGACCGCGACATAGCCGCGCACGAACTTGCTGCCCAGGTAGCGGTCGATGGTGTCGCATTCTTCCATCTGGGTCAGGGCGTCCTCGATGGTGATCGGCAGGCGCAGGTTGCGACGCTCATAGGCGCGGCCCTCTACCGCGGCACTCGGTTCGATGCGCTCGACCATGCCCAGGTAACCGCACAGCAGGCTGGCGGCGATGGCCAGGTAAGGGTTGGCGTCAGCGCCCGGCAGACGGTTCTCGACACGCATCGCGTCGGGGCTCGAGGTCGGCACGCGCAGGCCGACGGTGCGGTTTTCTTCGCCCCATTCGACGTTGACCGGTGCAGAGGTGTCCGGCAGGAAGCGGCGGAACGAGTTGACGTTCGGCGCGAACATCGGCAGCACTTTCGGGATGTACTTCTGCAGGCCGCCAATGTGGTGCAGGAACAGCTCGCTCATATTGCCATCGGCATCGGCAAAGATCGGCTGGCCGGTGGCAATGTCCACCACGCTCTGGTGAAGGTGCATGGCGCTGCCCGGCTCGTCGCCGACCGGCTTGGCCATGAAGGTTGCCGCCACGTTGTGCTTGAGCGCCGCCTCACGCATGGTGCGCTTGAACACGGTGATCTGGTCGGCCAGGTCCAGTGCGTTGCCATGACGGAAGTTGATTTCCATCTGTGCCGGACCGTCTTCGTGGATCAGCGTATCGAGGTCCAGACCTTGCAGCTCGCACCAGTCGTAGACGTCTTCGAACAGCGGGTCGAATTCGTTGGCCGCATCGATGGAGAACGACTGGCGCCCGCTTTCGGCCCGGCCAGAACGGCCCATCGGCGCCTTGAGCGGCAAGTCCGGGTCTTCACAGCGCTGGGTCAGGTAGAACTCCATTTCCGGTGCCACAATCGGCCGCCAGCCCTTGTCGGTGTACAACTGCAGGACTTTTTTCAACACGTTGCGCGGCGACAGTTCGATCGGGTTGCCGAACTTGTCGAAGGTGTCGTGGATCACGATGGCGGTCGGCTCGATGGCCCACGGCACCACATAAACGGCGTCCGCATCCGGCTTGCAGACCATGTCGATGTCGGCCGGGTCGAGCAGGTCGTAGTAGATGTCGTCGTCGACAAAGTCCCCGGTTACCGTTTGCAACAGCACACTTTCCGGCAGGCGCATGCCTCGCTCATGCAGGAACTTGTTGGTGGGTGCGATTTTGCCGCGTGCAATGCCGGTCAGGTCGCTGACGACGCACTCGACTTCGGTAATCTTGTGATCTTTCAGCCAAGTGAACAGCTGATCGAAAGGGACATTCATAAAGACCTCGTTATTGGTTTTATTAACGCCAGGAGAGGCCGGTTTCATCCGCCGGACACTTCCCCTGTAGCGCGTTGACGTCTATCTTGGGCGAGCCTTGCGGTTCCATCTATCCACTTTAAGCAGCACAAAGCGCACCAAAAGAGTGCGTAAGGTCGCCCCATGACAGGTTCCAGTTCCTTCCAGGTCCAAGCTTTCAACACCGCCGATGTCGCCGAGCAAATCCGCGCCACGCCGGGTTGGGTGCAGCAATACCAGCAGATGTCGCCGGGGCATTTCGCGGGTCTGGTGCGCTATCTGGATCTGCAGGGCGTGGAGATTTACGAAGAGTCGATGAACACCCGGGTCGAGCAGAACTTCAGCGCGCCCCAGGGTTCGTTGTCGTTCTGTTTCGATCGCGGCGACAATGCGCTGTACGTGCTCAATGGCGAAAGCCGCAACATCTGGATCACCCCGGAGAACTACCAGGAAATCGCCGTGGTGTTCGGCCCGGAGTTCGTAAAGCGTCATAGTCTGGATGTCGCCCGGCTCGAAGGGCTGTTCATGGCGCCGCTCAATTCCCGGCAGAGCGCGCTGTTCTGCCGCTGGCTCAGCGGGACCTTGACGCGGCTGTCGCAGACTTTCGATCCACCGAGCCGCGAAGCGCTGACCCAGCAACTGCTGGAAGACTGCCTGTTCATTCTCGACAACGCCTGTGTCGGCCTCGACCAAGGGGCCTTGCAGCGTCGGGCCGGGGAGCGGTCGATTATGAAGCGGGTAGGGGAATGGGCGGCGGACACCCCGGAAGAACACCTCAACCTGCTGGAGTTGTCCCAGGTCGCGGGGGTTTCGCTGCGCCAGTTGCAGCATGCGTTCAAGACCTACACCGGCATGTCGCCGACCCAATGGCTGCGCCTGCGTCGCCTGAACAGCGCCCGGCGTGAACTGCTCAGTTGCACGCCGGCACAGACCACCGTGGCCGAGGTGGCGATGCACTGGTCGTTCTGGCACCTGGGGCGGTTTTCCAGCAGCTACCGTGCGCTGTTCCAGGAGCTGCCGAGCGACACGCTCAAGCGTGCGAGTGTCGCGCAGCCAACCGGACGCGGCCGGCGTTAAAACGTCGGCGGCGTAATCACCCAGATCACCACCGCATCCACCTCACCGGGGTTGCCATAGCGATGCGGCTCCTGGCTGGAAAAGCTGAAGCTGTCGCCTTCATTGAGCTGGAAATGGCGCTCGCCGACCCACAGCTCAAAACTGCCGGACAGCAGGTAACCGGCTTCTTCACCATCGTGGCTGTAGCTTTGCTGGCTGTAGGTACCGGGCGGGAAACGCGAGTGGAGCATTTCCAGCTGGCGGTTGGCTTGCGGGGTCAGCAACTGGTCGACGATGCCGTCTTCGTAATGCACGTTCAGGCGGCTGTTCTTGCGCACCACCACACCATCGTCTTCGGGCGCGGTGACCGCTTCACTGGCGAAGAACCACTGGATGGTGACACCGAGGCTGCGGGCAATGTTGAACAGCGCCGGGATCGACGGGTAGGCCAGGTTGCGCTCCAGCTGGCTGATGTAGCCGGCGGTGAGTTCGCTCTGTTGCGCCAGTTCCGCCAGGGTCATGCCCCGGCGCTTGCGCAGGCCGCGAATGCGCGTGCCGAGGAAATGCGGTTCGGCGCTGCCTGATGCGGGCTGGGTCTTGCTGTTGTTGCTCATGAAAGGTTCCGAACCGGGAAGGGAAGCGACCTACGGCCCCCTGTAGGAGCTGGCTTGCCAGCGATGGAAGCAAAGACGCCGCGTTTATCCAGTGAGCACGCGTTATCGTTGACGACCATCGCAGGCAAGCCAGCTCCTACAAAGTGCTGTGGCGAAAGCCCCGGAGTATAAACAGCCTTAAAGCTCCCACGCGACTTTCAGGCCTTCATAAATCGCTTCTTCGGCGGTGCGCGGCGCCAGGCAGTCGCCGATCCGGCGTAACTCCACCAGCCCTTGCAGTTCAGCACCCAGGGTATCCACCGGTTGATGGCCCTGGCACAGCACCAGCGTGTCGATGTTTTCCATCAGCATCGGCTCACCGCTGGCGGTGTGCTGCAGGTACACCGTGTTGTCATCGCAGCCATACAGCCGCGCGTACGGCGTGATCGGCACGCCCAGCTTATGCAGCTCGCCGGCCAGTTGATCGCGCACGTACAGCGGCAGGTTTTCCCCGCAATGGGTGCCGTTGACCGCCAGTTGCACCTGGTGCCCGGCGCGCACCAGACGTTCGGCGATGCCAGGACCGATCCAGTCGCAACGCCAGTCGACCACCACCACCGAACGGCCGATCCGTACTTCATCGCGCAGCACTTGCCAGGCGTCCACCACCTGCAATTCACCACCGCGCTCGAAGGGCGGCCAATACGGCTCGGCACCGGTAGCGACGATCACCACATCCGGTTTTTCCTGCTCCACCAGTGCCCGGTCGACTCGTGTATTGCGCACCACACGCACGCCGGCCAGCTCCATTTCCCGTTGCAGGTTGGTGCTCGCTCCACCGAACTCGCTGCGCCGAGGCAACAATTGTGCGAGCAACACCTGGCCGCCGAGTTGCGAGCTGGCTTCGTACAGGGTCACTTCATGCCCACGTTGCGCAGCCACGGCGGCAGCCTTCATCCCGGCCGGACCACCGCCGGCAATCATGATGCGTTTGCGATGGATCGTCGGTTTACGTTCACCAAAAATCAATTCGCGCCCGGTTTCCGGGTGCTGGATGCAGGAAATCGGCAAGCCCTTGTGGAAGTGACCGATGCAGGCCTGGTTGCAGGCAATGCACGCCCGCACGTCTTCGACGCGGCCGGTGTCGGTCTTGTTGGGCATTTGTGGATCGCAGATCAGCGCCCGGGTCATGCCACAGACATCGGCCTGGCCGCGAGCCAGAATAAGCTCGGCTTCCTGGGGCTGGTTGATGCGTCCGGTGACGAAAAGCGGAATGTTCAGACTGGCCTTGAACGTCCCGGCTTCTTTAGCCAGGTACGCCGCTTCGATCGCCATGGGCGGCACGATATGCACCGCGCCGCCCAGGGACGCCGAGGTGCCGGCGACGATGTGCACATAATCGAGCTGCGTTTGCAGCGACTGCACGGCAGCCAGGGATTCGTCTTCGGTCAGGCCCTCCGGGTCGCGCTCGTCGGCAGAGATGCGCAGGCCGACGATGAACTGCTCGTCGGTCGCCGCGCGCACAGCGTTGATGATTTCGCGCAGAAAACGCAAACGCTGTTCCAGCTCGCCGTTGTAGCCATCGGTACGCCGGTTGACCCGCGGATTGATGAACTGCGCCGGCAGGTAACCGTGGCTGGCCACGACCTCGACGCCATCGATCCCGGCCTGATGCAGGCGGCGGGCGGCAGCGGCGTAACCGGCGACGATTTCGTCGATCATGGCCTGGTCCAGCGCGCGGGGCATCACCCGGAAGCGTTCGTTGGGCACCGACGAGGCGGAGTAGGCCACCGCCAGCAGGCCATCGCTGGACTCCATGATTTCCCGCCCCGGATGGAATACCTGGGACAACACCAGGGTGCCGTGGGCATGGCAGGTTTGCGCCAGTTGGCGGTAGCCCTCGATGCATGCATCGTCGGTGGCCATCAGCACGTGGGAGGTGTAGCGCGCACTGTCATGCACCCCGGCCACTTGCAGCACGATCAGCCCGGCACCGCCTTCGGCACGCGCCCGGTGATAGGCGATCAATTGCTCATTGACCAGGTTGTCGGTGGGCATCGAGGTGTCGTGACCGCTGGACATGATGCGGTTTTTCAGGCGCTTGCCACGGATCTCCAGGGGTTCGAACAGGTGCGCAAAGGCGGATGTCGAGGTCGGCATGGTGCGGGTACTCCAGGCAGGCGGAAGCCGAAAGACCGGGTTTTCGGCGCTGTTATTATTTTTCTATAAATATTTACCTTGAGTAAAAAATCAACTTATATTTTTACTTGGCCATGGATTGCTGGCCGTTGGTGAGACCGTGAGCCAGGCGTTCCTGCGCATGTACTACCTGGAAAAAGCCTGTGAAATTCAGTTGGCCGCGCAAGCCGCCGGGGAAGTCGTGCTGCCGTCGCACGAGGTCTGCGCGCACACCGAACGGCAGTTCAATGATCCGGGGCGAGCGTTGGAGGAGGGGGAGCTCAGTGATCCGGATGCCATGCAACTGGCCTGGGCGGCGTTGTTGCGAATGCTGGATCGAGTGGCGCCGGGGTATCGGGACTGATCTGAGACCTCGGCTGTCTGGGCTGACGTCATCGCGAGCAAGCTCGCTCCCACAGTGGTTTGTGGGTGTACGCAAAACCCGCGAGCAACTGAGATCCTGTGGGAGCGTGGCTTGCCCGCGATGGGAGCGCCACGGTCCATCTGGCTTACACTCGACTGGAGACTTGGCCCGCTCTTGCTGTACAGTCGTTCAGCCCGCCGCTTACCCGCGCGGGCCTCAACGATTGAACCAAGGAGCGTGTCGCCGATGAATCAGGAAGCCCGTTTTTCCCGCATGGAACCGGAGTTGCGCAAAGCCAACCTGATCGAGGCGACGCTGGTGTGCCTCAAGCGTCATGGTTTCCAGGGCGCGTCGATCCGCAAGATTTGCGCCGAGGCCGGTGTCTCGGTGGGGCTGATCAGTCATCACTATTCCGGCAAGGACGAACTGGTGGCCGAAGCCTACCTGGCGATCACCGGGCGGGTCATGACCCTGCTGCGCGACGCCATGGAGCAAGCCGCGCCGAATGCCCGGGAGCGCTTGTCGGCGTTTTTCCGCGGGTCGTTTTCCGCCGAGCTGCTCGATCCGCAACTGATCGATGCCTGGCTGGCGTTCTGGGGCGCGGTGAAAACCGCCGAGGCCATCAACCAGGTCCACGATCATTCCTATGGCGAGTATCGTGGCATCCTGCGCAAAGTGTTGGCGGAACTGGCCCGGGAGGAGGGCTGGGAAAACTTCGACGCCGACCTCGCGGCTATCAGCCTCAGTGCCTTGCTCGACGGCTTGTGGCTGGAGTTCGGGCTGAACTCGGGTACCTTCACGCCGCAGCAGGGCATCCAGATTTGCGAGGCCTGGGTCGACGGGTTACAGGCCGGCGGACGCCAGCGTTTTTGCATACAGACGAACGACTGTTGATCAGTCGTTCAGTACTGGATACTCTCTGGCGCCGATGCAGAAATACACTCCAATAAGAAACTGGCCCCCAGGGCCTATGCCGGACACCAAGCGATGACTCCTCGGGTATTGATCGTCGATGACGATCCGCTGATTCGCGATCTGTTGCACGCCTACCTGTCCCAGGAAGGCTACGACGTTCATTGCGCCGCCACGGCGGAACTGGCGGAAACCTTCCTGGCCAGCCAGAGCGTCGACCTGGTGATGCTCGACATCCGCCTGCCGGGCAAGGACGGCTTGACCTTGACCCGCGAGCTGCGGGTGCGTTCAGAGGTCGGGATCATCCTGATCACCGGGCGCAACGACGAAATCGATCGCATCGTCGGCCTCGAATGCGGCGCCGATGACTACGTGATCAAACCCCTCAATCCAAGGGAGCTGGTGTCCCGGGCGAAAAACCTGATTCGCCGGGTCCGGCATGCGCAAACTCCGGCACCTGCCGTCGCGGTGGCCAAGCCGGTCAAGCAGTTCGCCGATTGGTCACTGGACACCGACCGCCGTCGCCTGATCGATGCGTCCGGCAGCGAAACCCTGCTGACCCACGGCGAATACCAGTTGCTCAGCGTGTTCCTGCGCAACAGCGGCCACACCCTCAGCCGCGACCAGTTGATGGACCAGATCCGCAACCGCGAATGGGTGCCCAACGACCGCTCCATCGACGTGCTGGTCGGGCGCTTGCGCCGCAAGTTGCACGACGACCCGGCCGAACCGCAGTTGATCATCACCATCCATGGCGCCGGTTACCTGTTCACCGCTGGCGTGGCGGCCTGAAGCTGATGGCGCGATGGCTTTGCCTGCTGGCGATGCTGGTGGCCTGCCATGCCGTCGCGGCGGACAAGGTTCGCTATTGCGATTACCCGGTTTACCCGCCGATCTCCTGGAGTGACGGCAAGCAGGTGCGCGGCCTGGCGCCGAACGTGGTGAAAAACCTGTTTGGCCAGTTGGGTTACGAGGTCGAGATGGTCGTGCTGGGCAACTGGAAACGCTGTCTGCTGGACGCCGCCGAAGGCCGGGTCGATGTGGTGCTGGCCTACAGCACTGCGCAACGGGAGCAAAGCATGCTGTTCTCGACGGTGCCGGTATTGCGTGAAGAAGTGGCGTTGTTCATCAACCGCCAACACCCGGTGACATTCGAACGACTGGAAGACCTGGCTCGTTACCGTGGCGGCCTGTTGTTCGGCGAGAGCTACGGTGTGGCGTTCGATCGCATGGTTGCGCACAACAACAATATCGAATGGGTTTCCGACAGCCGCCAGAACTTCGGCAAGCTGATTCGCGGGCGCATCGATTTCATCACCCAGGAGCGACGCACCGGCCAGCTGTACGTGGAGAACCTGCCCGGCGGCCAGGACATCGTCGCTTTGCCCAAGGCCTTGAGTGTGGATTATCTGCGGGTTGCCGTGTCACGGCGCTCGCCCTTGGCCGAGCGCATGCCCGAGATCAACGCGCAATTGCAGCGCATGGTCGATGCCGGTGACATCGAGCGCTGGCTCAACGAAAGCGAAGTGACCTACCGCGACATGATCAACCTGCCGGCGGATGCGCAATGATTCGCGCCCGTCCCGGTGGATTGTTACGGCGCCTGTTGCTGTTCATTCTATTGTTCAGCCTGTGCTTCACCGTGTTGGCCAGCAGCGTGCAACTGTACATCGAGTATCGGCGGGAAATGCGCGATATCGATTCGCGCATGGAGCTGATCCGCGCCGGCTACCTGGCCAGCCTGGAACGCAGCCTCTGGGATTTGAACCAGGAACAGTTGAACGTGCAGTTGCGCGGGCTGGTGGACTTCTCCGACGTCGCGCGGGTGCACTTGACCAGCGCCGATTTCGACCTGGTACAAGGCAATCCGACCCCGGCGGGACCACTGCGTATCGAGCGCTTTGCCCTGGACTATCAACCGCCGTCCGGCCCGTTGCGCAACCTTGGCGAACTTGAAGTCAGTACCGATCTGGGGGCGGTGTACCAACGACTCTACGCCACCGGTTTGACCAGCCTGTTGTGGATGGCGGTGTTCCTCTGCGGTCTGGCCGTTGCCTTGTCGGGCCTGTTTTATCGACTGGTGAGCCGGCACCTGAAAGTCATGGCCGAGTTCGCCCGGCGCATCGCCGTCGGTGAATGGCAGGAACCCCTGCACTTGGACAAGCGCCGCGGCAGCGACGAAATCGACACCGTGGCCCATGCGCTGGACGACATGCGCCGGGCGATCCTGCGGGACATCGAGCGCCGTGAAACCGATCGCCTGGCCTTGCAGGACAACCGCGATGAATTGCTGAAAATGGTCGAGCGTCGTACCGCCAGCCTGATGCGCGCCAAAGACGAGGCGGAAGCGGCCAACCTGGCCAAGTCGCGGTTTCTGGCGACCATGAGCCACGAACTGCGCACGCCCCTCAATGGCATCCTCGGCATGGCCGAATTGCTGCGTGGCGCGCGTCTGGATGCCCAGGATGGCAAGCGTCTGGATGCGTTGCACAAGGCCGGCGAAGGCTTGCTGACGATCCTCAACGAAGTGCTGTATTTCGCCAAACTGGAGGAGGGCGTCAGCCATCCCGAGCCGGTGGATTTCTCGCTGCGCCAGTTGCTCGATGAGGTACTGACACTGCTGGAACCGCGAGCGCTGAACAACGATACGATCCTCAGTTGCCGCATCGATCAGCGCATTGCCGAGCATCACCACGGCGCCGAGCAGTTCCTGCGCCAGGTGCTGAGCAACCTGCTGGCCAACGCAATCAAGTTCACCGAAGGCGGCGAAGTCAGCGTCGAGGTGGCGCTTCTCGGCGAAACCGGCGAACAGACCGGGAAGCGCCTGCGGGTCAGTGTCACGGACGACGGCATTGGCATTGCCCCTTTGATGCAGGCGAAGATTTTCGAGCGTTTCACCCAGGCCAGCGAGGAAGTCGCGCAACGTTTTGGTGGCACCGGGTTGGGGTTGGCGATCTGCAAGCATCTGGTGGAGCAGATGGGCGGCTGTATCGGCGTGGACAGTGAAGAGGGACGCGGCAGTCGTTTCTGGTTCGAGCTGTCCTTGCAGCCGGCCAGCGGCGTGGCAGAGGCCCCGCGGGTTCGCGCGGCGGGGCCGGCACTGAACATCCTGGTGGTCGAAGACGTGGCGCTCAACCGCGAAGTGGTCAAGGGCTTGCTGCAACGGGACGGCCACCGGGTATGGCTGGCCGAAGAGGCAGAGCAGGCGCTGCAATATTGCGCGGCGCAGGTGTTCGACCTGATGCTGCTGGACGTGCATCTGCCGGGCATCAGCGGAGTCGAGTTATGCCGGCAGATCCGCAACAGCGATGGGCCGAATCGCCACACCCGCATCTTCGCCCTGACCGCCAGCGTGCAGCCGGCGCTGGTGCGCGGGTATCTGGAGGCCGGCATGGACGGTGTCCTGGCCAAGCCCTTGAAGCTTGCAAACCTGCGCCAGGTGCTGGAAGGGCATGCGCCTGTGGCCGAGTCGCCGCCGAGCGATGAGGCAATGGACTGGCCGCTGTTGCAGACCCATCGCAGCCTGCTCGGCGAGCAAAAGGTCCAGGGCCTGCTGTCGGTGCTGCGTGACTCGATCCTGCAACACCGCGATGCGCTGCATGAAGCCATGGCCGACGACGACTGCACAGAGGTCGCGCAACTGGCTCACCGCCTGGCCGGTAGTTGTGACTCACTGGGTTTTCGTGCGTTGGCCGCCACGTTAAGGACGCTGGAGACCTTGGCGCTGGCAAACGATGAATCGGCGATTCAGCGCCAGAGCCCCGCACTCGATGAGCAATTGCAGCGCTCGCTCGATACCCTCACAGGCTTGTTGCAGAGCTGACGTACAAGTTTGTTACGACTTTGTACAACTTCGATCTTTACGGTCAACGCGAACTTACATGGCTTTCCAATAATCGACGCAACCGCCACAGCGCGGTCTTCGAAGCTTATTGGAGACAATAATAATGAATTGCCGTAAAGCTGATCCCTCCCTGCGCCGTGACGTCCTGTCGCGCGCTGCTCACCTCAACGATTGCTGAGGTGCCGACATGAACGAAAACACTGACCGTAAAGGCATACAGCTGACCCGCGCCCTGAAGAGCCGGCACATATTCATGCTGTCCCTGGGCGGCGTCATCGGCACCGGGCTGTTCATGGGCTCCGGTGTGACCATCAATCAGGGCGGCCCGGTGGGGGCGATCCTGGCTTACCTGGTCGCGGGTTTCCTGATGTACCTGGTGATGGTCTGCCTGGGTGAACTGTCGGTGCAGATGCCGGTGTCCGGTTCGTTCCAGACCCACGCCACCAAGTACATCGGCCCGGCCACCGGGTTCATGATCGGCTGGGTGTACTGGATGAGCTGGGCCACCACCGTGGGCCTGGAGTTCACCGCCGCCGGCATGCTGATGACCCGCTGGTTCCCGGCGGTGCCGATCTGGTACTGGTCGGCGCTGTTCGTGGTGGTGCTGTTCGGCATCAATGCCATGGCCACCCGGGCTTTCGGTGAGGCGGAATACTGGTTCTCGGGGATCAAGGTCGCGGCGATTCTCGGTTTCATCGTGGTTGGCGTGCTGGTGATCTTCGGCGTGATGCCCCTGAGCAGCGGCGCACCGGCACCGATGGCGACCAACCTGATTGGCGATTCGTTGTTCCCCAACGGCCTGTCGGCGGTGTTCGCGGTGATGATGACCGTGGTCTACGCGTTCCAGGGTTGCGAGATCATGGGCGTGGCCGCCGGTGAAACCGATCAGCCGGAAAAAAGCATTCCCCGGGCCGTGCGCAACGTGGTGTTCCGCGTGCTGATCTTCTACGTGCTGGCGATCATCGTGCTGTCGGCCATCGTGCCGTGGCAGCAGGCGGGCCTGATGGAAAGCCCGTTCGTGCAGGTGTTCGACATGGTCGGCATTCCCTACGCCGCCGACCTGATGAACTTCGTGATCCTCACCGCGATCCTGTCGGTGGGCAACTCCGGCCTGTATGCCTCGACGCGCATCCTGTGGGCGATGTCGAAAACCGGCATGGCGCCGAAAAGCCTGTCGCCATTGAGCAAGCGTGGCGTGCCGCTGCGCGCCTTGAGCATCACCCTGTGCTTCGCGCTGGTGTCGCTGATGACCAGCTTCGTCGCCGCCGACACCTTGTTCATGGTGCTGATGGCGGTGAGCGGCATGTCCGGCACCGTGACCTGGATCGTCATCGCGCTGGCGCAGTACAAGTTCCGCAAGGCGTACTTGCGTGACGGCGGCAAACTCAGCGACCTGAAATACCGCGCACCATGGTTCCCGGTATTGCCGCTGATGTGCATCACGTTGTGCTGCTCGCTGTTCGTATTCCTGGCCCTGGATGAAACCCAGCGTTCGTCGCTGTATTGGGGCTTTGGCTTCATTGCGCTGTGCTATGGCGCCTACTTCCTGATCCATCGCAAGCGTCAGGGCGCGTTGGCGCCGAGCTTGCCGACTGTGTAATTCCTTCTATCCAGCACATTCCCTTGTAGGAGCTGGCTTGCCAGCGAAGAGGCCGGCAGTTCCAGCATTGATGTCGGCTGGCCTACCGCCTTCGCCGGCAAGCCGGCTCCTACAGGGACGTGCCTGTGGGAGCGAGCTTGCTCGCGAAGGCGGCATCAGGTCCAACATCACTGTTGACTGATCCACCGCTATCGCGAGCAAGCTCGCTCCCACAGTTTTTTTGTGGCGTACAAAGTTCTTGCTTGCACTGAAGATCCCCGTAGGAGCTGGCTTGCCAGCGAAGGCGGCCTTGAGTCATGCGCCAACATTGGAAATGCCTTCGCCGGCAAGCCGGCTCCCACAGGTTGCGTGTTGCCGTTTGTTCGAAGTTGTAACAGCCATCCGTGCAGCGAACCGGATTCGGCAAATAAACTCAATTAAAACAAATAGATAAATAATTTTTCAGGCTGTTACACGCTGATTTTCTACCAATTGCCGCCTTACTGAACACTCGTTTAGTATGGCCTCAAGTCGCATCACCTCAGACTCATCACAATAATTCGAGGATTCCCATGACCACTCAATCGTCGCTGCTCAGTCAGGTCGAAGCAGGCGTTGCCTGGATCACCCTCAATCGCACGGCCCAGCGCAATGCGCTGGACATCCCGACGCTGAAAAACCTGCATGGCTTGCTCGACGCTTTCAACGCCGATCCAGCGGTGCGCGTGGTGGTATTGACCGGCAATGGCCGCAGCTTCTGCGCCGGCGCCGACCTCGATGAATGGGCCGACGCCGAAGCCCGTGGCGCGCTGGAAACCTACGGCTGGACAGAAACCGCCCACGCCTTGATGACCCGCCTGCACAACCTGGAAAAACCCACCATCGCCGCCATCAACGGCACCGCCGTCGGCGCCGGGATGGACCTGACCCTGTGCTGCGACCTGCGCATCGCCGGGCAATCGGCACGCTTCAAGGCCGGCTACACCAGCATGGCGTACTCGCCGGACGCCGGCGCCAGCTGGCACCTGCCACGCTTGATCGGCAGCGAACAGGCCAAGCGCCTGTTGTTCCTCGATGAACTGTGGAGTGCCGACCGCGCCCTCGACGCCGGTCTGGTCGGCGAAGTCTGCGCCGACGATCAATTGCTGACCGTTACCAGTGAACTCGCCGCACGCCTGGCCACCGGCCCGACCTTCGCTTTCGCCCAGACCAAAAAACTCATGCGTGAAGGCGCCGAACGCAGCCTGGCCGAGCAACTGCAAGCCGAGCTCGCCGCCGGCCTGTTGTGCGGTCGCAGCGAAGACGGCAACGAAGCCCTGCGCGCCGCCATGGAAAAACGCCCGGCAACTTTTATCGGCCGCTAATCCGCTTGCACACCCATCTGTAGGAGCTGGCTTGCCAGCGAAGCTCTTGGCATATCCCCCCATTTCGCCGTTAACGAACAACAGGTAGCACCATGAATTTCCAACTGACCCAAGAACAAGAAATGTTGGTGGACTCGGTACGCAGCTTCGTCGAGAAGGAACTGCTGCCCTATGAAGAACAGGTCGACCGCGCCGACGAAGTCTCCCCGGAACTGGCGGCGCAGATTCGCGGCAAGGCGATCGCCGCCGGTTTCTACGCCTTCAACATGCCTGAAGAAGTAGGCGGCGGTGGCCTGGACTATCTGTCCCAGGCGTTGATCGAACGTGAGCTGTCCAAGGTCTCCTGGGCGCTGCACGTGTTTGTCGCGCGGCCGTCGAAAATCCTCATGGCCTGCACCGGCGATCAGGTCAACGACTACCTGTTGCCGAGCATCCAGGGCGAGAAGATCGACTGCTTTGCCCTGACCGAGCCGGGTGCCGGTTCCGACGCCAACGCGATCAAGACCCGCGCCGTGCGTGAAGGCGACGACTTCATTCTCAACGGCAGCAAGCACTTCATCAGCCACGCCGGGCATGCCGATTTCGCCATCGTCTTCGCCGTGACCGACACCTACGAACACAACGGCAAAAAGCGCAACGCCGTGACCTCGTTCCTGGTCGACCGCAACACCCCGGGCATGACCATCCGCCGTGGGCCCAAGTGCGTGAGCAACCGTGGTTACCACACCTTCGAAATGTTCTTCGACGACTGCCGGGTGCCGGCCAGCAAAGTGCTGGGCGAAGTCGGCAAGGGTTGGGAGGTGGCCAACGCCTGGCTGACCGCCGGGCGGGTGATGGTCGCGGCCAACTGCGTCGGTCAGGCCCAGCGCGCACTGGATGTGTCCCTGCAATGGGCGGCGGATCGCAAGCAATTCGGCCAACCGATCGGTACCTACCAGGGCGTGTCGTTCAAGCTCGCGGATATGGCCACGCAAATCCGCGCCGCCGAACTGCTGACCCTGCACACTGCCTGGAAAATGGACCAGGGCACCATGACCGATGGCGAGGCCGGCATGGCCAAGCTGTTCGCCAGTGAAGTGCTGGGACGCGCCGCCGATGAAGCGGTGCAGATTTTCGGCGGCATGGGCCTGATGGACGAAGGTCCGGTGGAGCGCATCTGGCGTAACGCGCGGATCGAACGAATCTGGGAAGGCACCTCGGAAATCCAGCGCCACATCATTTCCCGCGAGCTGCTGCGGCCGCTGCTGCGCTGATCGGCCCGGAGAATTCCCATGTCCCAAACCATTCGTGACAACCTCAAACGCATGCTCGCGCCGCAACACGTGGCGTTCGTTGGCGGCCGCAGCATGGCCCGCGCCCTCAAGCGCTGTGCCGAGGGCGGCTACCAAGGGCAAATGTGGCTGGTCAACCCGCAACACGACAGCCTCGAAGGTGTGCCGTGCGTACGCAACATCGCCGACCTGCCATGCGGGCCCGATGCGGTATTCATCGCCACCAACCGCGAACTGACCCTGACCTGCGTGGCCGAACTGGCGGCCATCGGCGCGGGCGGCGCAATCTGCTACGCCTCCGGCTTCGCCGAAACCGGCGCCGAAGGCCAGGCCCTGCAACAGCAACTGCTCAAGGCCGCCGGCGACATGGCCTTGCTCGGCCCCAACTGCTACGGCCTGCTCGACTACCTGCACAGCTGTGCGCTGTGGCCGGTGGCCCATGGCGGCAAAGCGGTGGAGAAGGGCGTGGCAGTGTTGACCCAGAGCGGCAACTTCGCCTACAACCTGTCCATGAGCGACCGCTCGCTACCGGTGGCCTACATGGCCTCGGTGGGCAATCAGGCGCAACTGGGCGTGGCTGAACTGATGGACGTGTTGCTCGACGAGCCGCGCGTCACCGCCATCGGCCTGCATCTGGAAGGCCTGAAGAACGTGCCGGGTTTTGCCCGCGCCGCGCACAAGGCACTGGAGAAGGGCGTTCCGATCATTGCCCTGAAAACCGGTGTGTCGCAGATCGGTGCCGAATTGGCCTTGAGTCACACCAGTTCGCTGTCCGGTTCCGATGCGCTGTACGACGCGTTGTTCGACCGTCTCGGGGTGATCCGCGTCAGCGGCCCGGTGAGTTTTGTCGAAACCTTGAAAGCCGCAGCCTGCGGCAACCTGCCGGCAGGCAACAGCCTGATCGCGCTGGCCTGTTCCGGCGGCGACGCCGGGCTGATTGCCGACTACGCCGAACGCAACGACCTGGGCCTGCCGAAACTCGATCAAGGGCAGGTCGGCGAACTCGCGCAAGTGCTGCCGACCTATGCCAACCTGGTCAATCCGCTGGACTTCACCACGGCAATCTGGGGCGACGGCGAAGCCTTGAACCACATGCTCGACAGCGCCCTGCGCACCGAAGCCGACGCGGCGATGCTGGTGCTCGATTACCCGTCGGAGTTCACCGGCGAGCGCAAGGAATGCGACCTGCTGCTGGAGTTGTACTGCGCGGCACTGCAACGTCACGGCAAGACCGGCTTCGTCACCTCGGCCTTCCCTGAACTGCTGCCGGCCCATGCCCGTGAGCGTCTGCATACGCAAGGTGTGGCGGCGTTGCAAGGCGTTGAAGACGGCTTGGCCGCGTGGGGTCGCATCGCGAGGTATCAGCGTAATCGTCAGGCGTTACTGGCCTTGGGCGAATCGGCGTTGGTGCCGCTGTGCTCGCAAGCGCTGCACGGCGAAGGGCAGTTGCTCAACGAATGGGATTCCAAACAGGCGTTGAAAGCCTTTGGCCTGCCAACGCCCAACGGCGTATTGAGCACCCCGGACAAGGCCCTGAAGGACGCCGAAACCTTGGGCTATCCGCTGGTACTCAAAGCGGTCAGCGCGCAACTGCCACACAAGACCGAGGCGGGTGCCGTGGCGCTGAACCTCAAGGACGGCGCGGCATTGAGTGCTGCACTGGAGCAGATGCGCAGCAGCATTGCCGCTTACGCCCCGGGCGTACCCTTCGATCAGCTGTTGCTGGAACCCATGGCCAGGCCGCCCCTGGTTGAGCTGATCGTCGGCATCAAGCGCGAAAACGATTTCGGCCTCGCGCTGGTGATCGGTGCCGGCGGCATTCTGGTGGAGTTGCTCAAGGACAGTCGCAGCCTGTTGCTGCCGACCAACGACGGCGCGATCCGCAATGCCTTGCTCAGCCTGCGCAGCGCACCGTTGCTGCAAGGTTTCCGTGGCCGCGAGCCTGCTGACCTGGACGCCTTGGTGACGGCGATCCGCGCCGTCGCCGACTATTCCTGCGAAAACGCCGCACACCTGCTGGAACTCGATGTGAACCCATTGTTGGTCGGTGCCCAGGGCACGACAGCGGTCGATGCGTTGATTCGCCTCGGCCACAAGTGAGGACATGAACATGCAAAGCAAAACCTTGACCGGTGGCCAGGCCCTGGTGCGTCTGTTGGCTAACTACGGCGTCGATACCGTATTCGGCATCCCCGGCGTACACACCCTGGAGCTGTATCGCGGCTTGCCCGGCAGCGGCATCCGCCACGTGCTGACCCGCCATGAGCAGGGCGCCAGTTTCATGGCCGACGGCTATGCCCGGGTCAGCGGCAAACCCGGCGTGTGCTTCGTCATCACCGGCCCCGGCGTGACCAACGCCGCCACCGGTATCGGCCAGGCCTACGCCGACTCGATTCCGATGCTGGTGATTTCCAGCGTCAACCACAGCGCCAGCCTGGGCAAGGGCTGGGGCAGCCTGCACGAGTGCCAGGATCAACGGGCGATGACCGCGCCGATCACCGCGTTCTCGGCCGTGGCACTGACCGCCGAAGACCTGCCGGAACTGATTGCCCGTGCCTATGCGGTGTTCGACAGCGAGCGCCCGCGCCCGGTGCACATCTCGGTGCCGCTGGACGTGCTGTCGGCGCCGATTGCCCGTGACTGGAGCAATGAGGTGGTGCGTCGCCCGGGTCGCGGCCCGGCATCCGCCAGCGCAATCGATCAAGCCGTGGCCAAACTCAAGGCTGCCAAGCGACCGATGATCATTGCCGGTGGCGGTGCGTTGAACGCCACTTCGCAGCTACAGGAAATCAGCACCCGGTTCGCTGCGCCGCTGTTCACCAGCGTCGCTGGCAAAGGCCTGCTGCCACCGGATGCGCCGCTCAATGCCGGTTCGTCCCTGTGTGTGGAACCGGGTTGGAACCTGATCGCCGAGGCCGATGTGGTGCTGGCGGTCGGCACCGAAATGGCCGACACCGACTACTGGCGTGAACGCCTGCCGCTCAATGGCGAACTACTGCGCGTCGACATCGACCCGCGCAAGTTCAACGACTTTTATCCGTGCGCGGTGGCGTTGCACGGCGATGCACAACAAACCCTCAGTGGTGTGCTTGAGCGTCTGCCATCCGACGTACGCGACGCCGGCGCAGCCACTGCCTCGGTCGCCGCACTGCGTAAGGCGGTCAAGGCCGGCCATGGCCCGCTGCAGTCGATCCATCAATCTATTCTCGACCGTATCGCCGCGGAGCTGCCGGACAACGCCTTCATCAGCACCGACATGACCCAACTGGCCTACACCGGCAACTACGCCTTCGACAGCCTGGCCATCCGCAGCTGGTTGCATCCCACCGGCTACGGCACCTTGGGATACGGACTGCCGGCCGGCATCGGCGCCAAGTTCGGCGCGCCGCAGCGGCCGGGGCTGGTGCTGGTAGGTGATGGTGGTTTCCTCTACACCGCCCAGGAACTGGCCACGGCTGTTGAAGAACTGGACAGCCCGCTGGTGGTGCTGCTGTGGAACAACGACGCCCTGGGGCAGATCCGCGACGACATGCTCGGGCTGGACATCGAGCCCATCGGCGTATTGCCACGCAACCCGGATTTCGCCGCCCTCGCGCGTGCGTTCGGCTGCACCGTGACCCAGCCGCAAAGCCTGGCCGAGTTACAGACCGACCTGCGCCAAGGCTTCAAGCGCAACGGCGTGACTCTGATCGAACTCAAGCACGCCTGTGCGCAGTGATTTGCATTTTAAGGGGATGAAGCCATGCGCTTTTCCGATCTGACTCAACGCATCGCCGGCGACGGCGCCGCCGCGTGGGATATTCATTACCGTGCCCTGGCACTGCGCGAGCAGGGCGAAGACATTCTGCTGTTGTCCGTGGGCGATCCGGATTTCGATACGCCACAGCCCATCGTGCAGGGCGCCATCGACAGCCTGCTGAGCGGCAACACTCACTACGCCGAGGTGCGCGGCAAGCGTGCCCTGCGTGAAGCCATTGCCAAGCGTCATCATCAACGCAGCGGCCAAACCGTTTCGGCGGATCAGGTCACCGTGCTGGCCGGGGCGCAATGTGCGCTGTTCAGCGTGGCCCAATGCGTGCTGAACCCCGGTGACGAAGTGATCGTTGCCGAACCGATGTACGTCACCTACGAAGCCGTGTTCGGTGCTTGCGGCGCCGTGGTGGTGCCGGTGCCGGTGCGCTCGGAAAACGGCTTCCGCGTGCTGCCCGAAGACGTCGCCGCGCGCATCACTCCACGTACCCGGGCGCTGGCACTGAACAGCCCGCACAACCCGTCCGGCGCCAGCCTGCCGCGCAGCACCTGGGCCGCCTTGGCTGAGTTGTGCATCGCCCACGACCTGTGGCTGATTTCCGACGAGGTCTACAGCGAACTGCTGTTCGAAGGCGAGCACATCAGCCCGGCGAGCCTGCCGGGCATGGCCGAGCGCACCGCGACCCTCAACAGCCTGTCGAAATCCCACGCCATGACCGGCTGGCGCGTCGGCTGGGTGGTGGCGCCGCCATCCCTGGCCGCGCACCTGGAAAACCTCGCATTGTGCATGCTCTACGGCTCGCCGGATTTCATTCAGGACGCCGCCGTCATTGCCCTGGAAAGCAACCTGCCGGAACTCGAAGCCATGCGCGAAGCCTATCGCCAGCGGCGCGACCTGGTGTGCGACAGCCTGGCCAATTGCCCCGGCGTGCGGCCGTTGAAACCCGATGGCGGGATGTTCGTGATGCTCGATATCCGCCAGACCGGGCTCAGCGCCCAGGCGTTTGCCGACCGTCTGCTGGATCGCCACGGTGTGTCGGTATTGGCGGGCGAGGCCTTTGGTCCGAGCGCGGCGGGGCACATTCGCCTCGGTCTGGTGGTCGGCGCCGAACCGCTGCGCGATGCCTGCCAGCGCATTGCCCGTTGTGCTCAAGAACTGATGGAGGCTCGGCTACATGCTTAACCACAAGGCGTTGTTTATTGATGGTCGCTGGCAGAAACCTTCGGGGCAGGGCATCGCCGAGGTGATCAACCCGGCCACCGAACAAGTGTGCGGCAGCGTGCCGCTGGGTGATGAACTCGATGTCGAAAACGCCGTGGCGGCTGCACGCCGGGCGTTCGCTTCATGGTCGCGCACGCCGTCCAGCGTGCGCGCCGGTTACATCCGTGCCCTGGCCGAGCAACTGCGCAATCGTGCCGATGAGATGGCTTCGGTCATCACCACTGAACTGGGCATGCCGGTGCAATGGTGCCGCTCGGTGCAGGTCGATGGGCCGATCGCTGGCCTTGAGCAGTACATCGAACTGGCTCATCTCATGGACGAGGTGCGCGAAGTCGGCAACTCGCTGGTGATCCGCGAGGCGGTGGGTGTCTGCGCGTTCATCAACCCGTGGAACTACCCACTGCACCAGTTGATCGGCAAACTCGCCCCGGCCCTGGCCGCCGGTTGCACGGTAGTGGTCAAGCCGAGCCAGGAAACCCCGCTGCATGCCTTCCTGCTGGCGCAGATGATCGAGGACATCGGCCTGCCGGCCGGGGTGTTCAACCTGGTCAGCGGCCCGGGCTCGAAAGTAGGCGAAGCGCTGGCCAAGCACCAGGACGTGGACATGGTGTCGTTCACCGGTTCCACCGGCGCCGGGGTGCGGGTCGCGCAAGCGGCGGCGCCTTCGGTCAAGCGCGTGTGCCTGGAGCTGGGCGGCAAGTCTCCGCTGCTGATCGCCGAGGATGCCGATCTGGCAGCGGCGGTGCGCTACGGCGTGCAGGACGTGATGATCAATTCCGGGCAGACCTGCACCGCGTTGACCCGCATGCTGCTGCCGGCCAGCCGCTACGCCGAGGCCGTCGAACTGGCGCTGGCCGAAACCCTGAGCCTGCCCATGGGCGATCCCCTCGACCCGCATAGCTTCCTCGGCCCGATGTGTTCGGCCGGGCAAAAACGCA
The DNA here is from genome assembly GCF_019947515.1 of Pseudomonas sp. A-B-19. Classification (NCBI taxonomy): domain Bacteria; kingdom Pseudomonadati; phylum Pseudomonadota; class Gammaproteobacteria; order Pseudomonadales; family Pseudomonadaceae; genus Pseudomonas; species Pseudomonas sp. A-B-19. Next base: position 102,970 of record NZ_JAGYGN010000004.1, on the reverse strand, counting down.
CCGTGCTCGACTACATCAAGGTTGGCCAACAGGAAGGCGCACGCCTGCTGTGCGGCGGAGACACGCCATCGGCTTTCGAACGCGGCTTCTATGTCAGCCCGACGTTGTTCGCCGATGTCGACAATCGCATGCGCATCGCCCAGGAAGAAATCTTCGGCCCTGTGCTGTGCCTGATTCCCTACACCGATGAGGCGCAAGCGATCCAGATCGCCAACGACTCGCCATTCGGCCTGTCCAGCGGCGTCTGGGCCGGCAGTGCCGAGCGCGCCTTGCATTTGGGTCGCCAACTGCGTGCAGGCCAGTGCTTCCTCAATGGCGCGGCGTTCAATTATCAGGCGCCGTTCGGTGGCTACAAACAGTCGGGCAACGGTCGCGAATGGGGTGAGGAGGGGTTGAACGAATTCGTCGAAGTGAAGGCGATCCAGGTGTGACGGTTGGCGACTCGAACTGCTCATCACCCACTGCTCCACACCTTCAATCGATACGCTGGAAAAAGTCTGAGGAATCGCCATGAAAGTACTGATCGTCCACGCCCACCCGGAGCCGCAATCCTTCACCGCCGCCCTGCGGGACCAGGCTGTCGCCACCCTCGAAGCCCAGGGCCACGAAGTGCAGGTCAGCGACCTGTACAAAATGAACTGGAACCCGGTGGCCAGCGACGCGGATTTCTCGAGTCGGGAAAACCCCGAGTACCTGGTCTATGCCCTGGAGCAACGTCTGGGCGTGAAAAGCCAGTCGCTGGCGGCGGACATCCAGGCTGAGCTGGACAAACTGCTGTGGGCCGACCTGCTGATCCTCAACTTCCCGATCTTCTGGTTCTCCGCCCCGGCGATGCTCAAGGGCTGGATCGACCGGGTGCTGGTGTCAGGCATCTGCTACGGCGGCAAGCGCTTCTACGATCAGGGTGGCCTGGCTGGCAAAAAAGCGCTGGTGACCGTGACCCTGGGCGGGCGCGAACACATGTTCGGCGAAGGCGCGATCCACGGCCCGCTGGAGGACATGTTGCGGCCGATTTTGCGTGGCACGCTGGCTTATGTTGGTTTTGATGTGCTGGAGCCGTTCGTGGCCTGGCATGTGCCGTACATCAGTGAGGAGGCACGCCAGCAATTTCTGGTCGATTACGGCCAGCGTTTGCAGCACTTGAGCGACGACCAGCCACTGGTATTTCCGAAGCTGTCGCAGTTCGATGACAAGCTCTATCCGCTGGCCTGATCAACACCCCGAACCCTGTAGGAGCTGGCTTGCCAGCGAAGGCGGTGCATCAGGCAACATTGATGCTGACTGACTCACCGCTTTCGCTGGCAAGCCAGCTCCTACAGGGGATTGTATGGGCTGTCTGAGGGTTGTTTAACGGCTGTCAGCGTTACTTCCTGCAAGCTACAGCGGCTTGCGTCATTGCCTACAGCTACGCCAGAATCCGCCGGCTTGTGCGTCTTGGAGCCGGGTTCTATCGTTTGCCGGTCGCTGCAAAGCAGCAGCGATCGGGTTTGGTAGCCCGTCTTCGTTCTAGGCGCATTGCGTCACCTTAATGCAGTCATTTTTTGGCTGTGTCTTATATGGTGGCCATGCGCGGGGCTCCCTTGCGGGCGCCGGGTTCTAGTGCGACCGGTCTACCAACCCGCGTGTGGCCGCCACCTTCGTTTGGTAGCGAGGGTGATGGTTCCTTATAATTCGCGCTAGAGGTCCATTCCATGTTCAAAGTCACACCCAACCCGTCGGACACCGATCCCACTTCCCCGTACGAAAGCCTCGACTCCCAAAAACTCCACGAAGCCGCCGAACGCGCCCTCGATCATCACCTCAACCCCGGCCCCGGCATCATGGCCACGCCGCGTAAACCCGCTTCCATGTTCATCGTCAATCCCGAACTCAATGTCGAAACCTTACTGGTACATGCCTGTGAATCGCTGGCGTCGGCCAATGTCATGGCCACCGATCTGGTGGATCATCTGCAAGGCACCAGCCGCAATGCGCTGCTGGGCATTGCACAAGTGATCATGCTCGGCGAGCTGGCGGTGAACCGGGCGCTGGATCAACTCGATCCGCCTGAATAACCACAAATCTTCAGATCACCGATAAACATGTAGGAGCTGGCTTGCCAGCGAAAGCGGTGTGTCAGGCAACTTGTTTGTCGGCTGAATAACCGCATTCGCTGGCAAGCCAGCTCCTACAGGTGATTGGGGTCATTTCCCAGATCAACGACGCCTGCATTGTTCTGAATACGCAAACACTGATGTCGCCGAGAATGGAATTGTTGGTGCAGTGGTGGACTTGTAGCCTCCATTACGCCGAACACCACGATCCGCCAACGGTCGGGTGGAGCTCAAGCCAGGGCTCATCAAGACGTCATGCCTTGCTTTCGGCCTCATGCCCCTTCGGGGGATTGGCGCCTGATAAAAATAAGGAAGGCAGGTATGAGTATTCGTGCGTGGGTTTGCGCAGCAACCCTGGTCGCGCCCGTTCTGGGTGCCGACGTTTTGTTTCCCTCTATGGCTCTGGCAGCAGACGATCCGATGGGGTCGCTGGTGCGCAGTGTGTTCGGCGACAGCCTTGAGCGCGAACATGGGATCAAGGTCTACGGCTGGGCGCAGGCCGGTGTGATCTATAACAACAACGGCACGGATGACGTCAGCAAGCAAAGCTTTTTCAATACCGACGAAGGTGTGAACCTCAACCAGTTCGCCCTGGCCGTGGAAAAGAAACCCAAGAGCAATGTGATCGGCCGCGTGGGACCGTTTCCCGGCGCGATGCCACAGGAAGCGGACTGGGGGTTCAACGTCACGGCGCTGTACGGCAAGGACGCACGCTTCTTCAAGACTTACGGCTGGGACGAAGACCTGAGCGTCAACCGCGACAACAAGCCTGAAGATCCGGCGTTCACGGTCGCCCAGGCCTACGTCAACTTCTACTTCCCCGTGCTCGGCGGCTCGGAGTTGATGATCGGGATTTTCCACACGCCGCTGGAAAACGAAATCGGCTTCGCCTTGCCATCCCCGGCACCGACCGACTTCTACTCGCACACCTATTCATTCATGCACGGCCCGGCCAAACATGCCGGTGCGCTGTACTCGTTCAAACTGCCTTCGGCACCTGGCGAAAGCATGCTCGGCTTCGAGTTGGGCGTGGTCCAGGGCTGGAACAACCTGCAAGATCCCAATCACTCGCCGGACGTGATCGCCAACGTGCGCTGGCGCTCGGCCGACTTCGGCACCTGGATCGACTGGGAAAACATCTACGGCAATGGCGCTGGCGACAGTTTCGCCGAATGCAGTTGCGGGTCGCCGCTGCCGGCGGGCACCAAGGATGACGACTACAAGCGCCTGGCGTCTTACCTGACCCTTTCGCAAGTCATCGATCCGAACAACCGCGTGGCGCTTGAACTGAATTACGGCAAGCAAGAGCAGGGCGCTTTCGCCGGGTTTGCCAACAAAAACGACGCCACCTGGTATGGCACGGACGTGAACTGGTACCACAAGCTCAGCGAAAACCTGATGTGGAACAGTCGCGCCGAGTGGTTCTACACCGACGCCCCGGTCCACGTGATGATGGCCAATATCGACCCGCACACCGGCATTCCCGATCCGACCTGGGGCAGTTTCTACGGCGTGACCACCAACCTTGCCTGGACGCCGACACCTAACGTGCGCTTGCGTCCGGAACTGCGCTACGACATCCATTCGGGCCCCGGCCGTGATGCCTATGCCGACGGCGAAAAGGATTCGCAAGTGGTTGCGTCATTCGACGTCAGTTTCTTCTTCTAGACGGATTTCTCTGGTTTACCCCTGACCCTGCGTGATGGCCCGGCCACACGTGGCGACCCTGTTCGTCCAGGCTTTTGGAGTATTTACATGACAGACAACAATGATAAGAACCTGTTTGGCCGCGACTTCTCCCGCCGTGATTTCCTGCGCAGTACCGGCGTTGCGGCCGGTGGCGTGGCACTGGTGAGCCTGCCGTTCAACTTTGCCATCGGCAGCGAGCGGGTGATCAAGCTCGGTTATGTCAGCCCGCAGACCGGACCGTTGGCGCCCTTTGCGGCTGCCGACAACTACATCATCGAGTCGCTCAGGCAAGTCTTGAAGAACTCGATCACCGTGGCCGGCAAGGCCTATCGCCTGGAGGTCATCGTCAAGGACAGCCAGTCCAACCCCAATCGCGCGGCGGAAGTGGCGAGCGAATTGATTCTCTCGGACCAGGTCGATCTGATGCTGGTGTCGTCGACCCCGGAAACCACCAACCCGGTGTCCGACCAATGCGAAATCAACGAAATTCCGTGCATCTCCACGGTGGCGCCGTGGCAGCCGTGGTTCTTTACCCGTGGCGGCAAGCCAGAGCAGGGCTTTGAGTGGACCTACCACTTTTTCTGGGGCCTGGAAGATGTGATCGGTACTTACAGCGCCATGTGGGGGGCGATGCCGTCCAACAAAGTCGTCGGCGGCCTGTTCCCCAATGACGGCGACGGCAATGCGTGGGGCGACCAGAAGCTCGGATTCCCGCCGGTGCTGGCGCAAAAGGGCTTTCAACTGATCGACCCTGGCCGCTTTCAGAGCCTGACCGACGATTTTTCCGCGCAGATTGCCGCGTTCAAAAAGGCCGACGTCGAGATCGTGACCGGCGTGGTCATCCCGCCGGACCTGAGCACATTCTGGACCCAGGCCCGGCAACAAGGCTTCAATCCGAAAGCCGTGTCGGTGGGCAAGGCCTTGTTGTTCCCGACGGCAGTCGAGGCATTGGGCAAGGCCGGCAACAACCTGTCGACCGAAATCTGGTGGAGCCCGACGCATCCGTTCAGCTCGTCATTGACCGGCGCCAGCGCCGGGCAACTGGCCCAGGGCTTTACCCAGGCGACCGGCAAGCAGTGGACGCAACCGTTGGGGTTCGTGCATGCCCTGTTCGAACTGGCGGTGGACATCCTCAAGCGCACCGAAGAAATCGGCAACGCCCAAGCCGTCCGCGATGCTTTGCTCAAGACCAATCTCAACACCGTGGTCGGCCCGATCAACTGGAATGGCGGACCGGTGAAGAACGTCGCCAAGACGCCTCTGGTCAGCGGCCAGTGGCGTCTGGGCAAGGACAACAAATACGACCTGATCGTGACCAGCAATGCCACCGCTCCAGCGATTCCGTTGGGCGGCGAAATGCAGGCCATTACGTATTGATCGCGCAACAGGACACGGGTGCACCATGCAACAACCACTTCTGCAAATGAGCGATGTGCACAAAAGCTACGGCCAGGTGAAGGTCACGGATGCCATCGACCTGACCCTGCAACCCGGTGAAGCACTGGGCATCATTGGCCCCAACGGCGCGGGTAAAAGCACGCTGTTCAACCTGATCGCCGGTGGGGTCGCGGCGGACAAAGGCACGATTCATTTCGAGGGCCGCAACGTCACCCGCGAACCGGTGTTCAAGCGCTGTCAGCAAGGCATTGGCCGCTCCCACCAGATCCCGCACCCGTTCGTGAAAATGACCGTGTTCGAGAACCTGTTGGTGGGCGCGACCTTTGGTGCGCGATTGCGTGATAAGGAAGCCAGCCAGTGGTGTGCGCAAACACTGGAACTCACCGGCCTGATGCGCAAGGCCAACGTGCTGGCCGGCTCACTGACCTTGCTCGACCGCAAGCGCCTGGAAATGGCCCGGGCCTTGTCGACCCAACCGCGCCTGTTGTTGCTCGACGAAATTGCCGGCGGCCTGACCGAACCGGAATGCCTGGCACTGGTGGAAACCATTCAGGGCATCCACAAGTCCGGCGTCGCCATCATCTGGATCGAGCACATCGTGCATGCCTTGCTGGCGGTGGTCAGTCGCCTGACGGTGATCAACTTCGGCGCCAAACTGGCTGAAGGCGAGCCGCGCAGTGTCATGGCCGACCCTCGGGTCCAGGACATCTACATGGGCATCGGGAGCTGACGCATGCTGACCATTGAAAAACTCTGTGCCGGTTACGGCGACTTTCAAGCGCTGTTCGACATCAGCCTGACCCTTGAGGCCGATGAAACCGTGGCGATCATCGGTTCCAATGGCGCGGGCAAATCGACATTCCTGCGCTCACTCGCCGGGCTGATCAAAAATCAGCCGGGCGCCATCCACTTCAAGGGCCAGGCCATCGGTGATCTGGCGGCCAATCAGGTGTTGGAGCGGGGCATCGCGCTGGTGCCGGAGGGCCGCAAGCTGTTTCCCTCGCTGACGGTCGAAGAAAACCTGTTGATCGGTGCCTACAGCAAACGCCCCGGTCCTTGGACCCTGGCGCGGATCTATCAGTTGTTCCCGGTACTGGAAAAACTGCGCAAGCGTCCCGGCACCGCGCTGTCCGGCGGCCAACAGCAAATGGTTGCGATTGGCCGAGGGCTGATGGCCAACCCGCATTTGCTGTTGTGCGATGAAATCAGCCTGGGCCTGGCACCGACGACGATCAAGGACATCTACGCGGCGCTGCCCTCGATCAAGGCCGACGGCACCACGGTGATTCTCGTCGAGCAAGACATCAATCAGGCACTGAGTGTGTGTGACCGCTTCTATTGCTTCCAGGAAGGGCGCGTGTCCCTGACCGGTCGGCCTGGGGATGCGGACAAAGCACAAATCAAAGCCGCGTATTTCGGGATCTAGCGATGGAATGGCTCAATACTTTGCTTCAAGGCGTTTTACTCGGCGGCCTGTACGCGATGTTCGCGGTGGGCTTGTCGTTGATGTTCGGCATCATGCGCCTGGTCAATATCGCCCATGGCGACTTCATCGTCCTGGCGTCGTACCTGGCGCTGCTGGTGGTCAATCATCTGGGGTTCAGCCCGCTTGCGAGCTTGCTGATCGTGGTGCCGCTGATGTTCTGTTTCGGCTACCTGTTGCAACGGCTGTTGCTCAACCGGACGCTGGGCCAGGACATTCTGCCGCCGCTGCTGGTGACCTTCGGCCTGTCGATCATCGTGCAGAACGTGCTGCTGGAATTCTTCAGTGCCGACAGCCAAAAACTGGCTCAAGGCGACCTGGAGGTGGCCAGCGTCGGCATTGGCAGCCTGAGCGTCGGCGTGATGCCGCTGATCGTGTTCGCCAGTGCGCTGCTGATCATCGGTGGCCTGCAATTGCTGTTCTACAAGACTTCATTGGGCCGGGCGTTTCGCGCCACCTCCGATGACCAGCACACCGCGCGGCTGATGGGCGTCAACAACGCGCACATTTTCGGCCTGGCCATGGCGCTGGCGATGGCCGTGGTGTCGATTGCCGGGGTGTTCCTGGCGATTCGCACCAGCTTCGACCCCACCGTGGGGCCGGCGCGGCTGTTGTACGGTTTCGAAGCGGTGATCATCGGTGGTTTGGGCAGCCTGTGGGGCACGTTGGCCGGCGGGGTGATTCTCGGCGTTGCGCAATCCCTGGGGGCAAAGATCGATCCCGGCTGGCAAATCCTCGCCGGTCATCTTGTGTTCCTGCTGATCCTGGCCGTGCGCCCGCGTGGCCTGTTTCCCCGGAGTGTCGACTGATGAATGCCTTGAACAACCCCGCGCTCAGGTTTCGCGTACAACGCACGACCACCAGCAGCACCATCGGCCTGTCGTTGCTGGGCCTGTGTGTTTTGATCTTGCTCAGTGCACCCTTGTGGGCCGACCGGGCGAGCCTGCGCCTGGTGGTGGAGTTCGCCTATTACCTGGCGTTGGCACAAATGTGGAACTTGCTGGCCGGCTACGCTGGCATGGTCTCGGTAGGGCAGCAGGCCTTTGTCGGTCTGGGCGGCTATTTGCTGTTTATGCTGGCGAGCCAATTCGGTGTGCCGCCCTTGATCGCGGTGCTGCTTGCCGGCGTGTTGGTGGCGTTGCTGGCGATTCCCACGGCGCTGATCGTGTTTCGTCTGCGTGGCGCCTACTTCGCCATCGGTACCTGGGTGGTGGCGGAGGTCTTTCGCTTGGGCCTGGCGCAGATGAGCAGCCTGGGTGGCGGTTCCGGGCAAAGCCTGCCGGCGGCGATTGTGCGGCAGATCGGCAACGACCGGGACGGGCGCGAAACGCTGATCTATTTCACCGCACTGGCCATCGCCATTGCCGCCGTGGCCGTCGTGTTTTTTCTGCTGCGCTCGCGTCAGGGCCTGGCACTGGCATCGATTCGCGATTCTGAACCCGCGTCCGGCAGTCTCGGGGTGGATACGTTCCGTACCAAACTGATGGTCTACGTACTGGCCGCCGGTTGCACGGGTGTGGTCGGGGCGCTGATCTTCCTGCAAAAGCTGCGTATTTCACCGGACGCTGCGTTCAATCTGCAGGACTGGACCGCCGTGGTGATCTTTATCGTGATCATCGGCGGCATCGGCACCCTGGAAGGGCCATTGATCGGCACGCTGATTTACTTTGTGCTGCGCGGTTGCCTGGCGCAGTACGGTGCGGTGTACATGATCATCCTCGGCGTGGTCGCGGTGGTGATGATGCTCAAGGCCCCGCAAGGGGTATGGGGACTGGTCAGCGAACGCCTGGGCTGGCAGGTTTTCCCCATGCAGCGACGCTTGTCCGCTCAGCCCCGGCCATGACGCGCAGAACGGATCTGGAGTGCGGGGTGCCGACAGGCTAACCTCGCTGTTCCTATAAGAACCAAAGCCTCCAGAGAACCTGCCCATGGATCGTTTACTCAGTGTCGAAGCCTTTGTGCGGGTGGCCGAAACCGGCAACTTCGCCAAGGCGGCCCAGCAACTGGGCGTGACCCGCTCGGTGATCACCCACCGCATCCAGCAACTGGAACAGTTCATCAATGCGCCGCTGTTTCATCGCAGCACCCGCCATGTACGGCTCTCCGAAGTAGGCGAGACGTACTACAAGGAATGTGCGGACATGGTCGCGGGTTTCAATTCGCTGACCGAACACATGCGCGAGCTGCGGGCCAAACCCACCGGAAAGCTGCGGGTGCAGATGCTGCCGGGTTTTGCCATCGGTCACTTCGGCCGCATGCTGGCCCAGTTCACCCGACTGTATCCGGACATCGAAGTGGACGTCATCGTCAACGACCGGGTGGTCGACCCCATCGAGGAAGGTTTCGATGTGGCGTTCCAGATGTTCCCGCCGATGGCCGAAACCCTGATCGAGCGCAAGCTGTTCAGCGTGCGCCGATTGTTCTGCATGTCGCCCGATTACGCCGACAGGTTTGGCGTGCCTACCCATCCCCAGGAACTGTTGCAACACAAGATCGCCTTGTACGAAGGCTATCCGTCGCGCAACCGCTGGATCTTCACCCGCGACGACGAGCAAGTGGAGCTGAGCCTGCCTGGCCAGGTGCGCTCGAACTCGGTGCATTTGCTGCGCGATTACGCACAGACCGGTGTGTGCATTGTCTGCCTGCCGACCCTGGTGGCCAGCGATGACTTGCTCAGTGGCCGGTTGATTCCGGTGCTGGCGGAGTATGCGCTGTCCTCGTTCAACTTTTCGGCGGTGTATCCCGCCACCCAGCGCCGGGCCTTGAAAGTGCGTACGTTGATCGACTTTCTGGTGGACAACTTCGCCGATGAGCCATGCTGGGACAAGCCCCTGCTGGAGCGTGGCTGGGTCCGCTGAAAGCGTAGGTCGCTGGCTGAACACCAAACCTGTGGGAGCGAGCTTGCTCGCGATGGGGTCTGCTATTTGAAATCAGTGTTGACTGACCCACCGCTATCGCGAGCAAGCTCGCTCCCACAGGGTTTTAAGTGGTCCAGTGTTTGCGTTTCGCAAACACTGTTGTCGCCGGACCTCTAATTGTTCGCAGAGCGGGTGCGACGTACTGTTGGCTCACTGTTACTACAACAACAAAACGGTGAAAACCATGAGTAGCGCGGCAATCGAAACAGTCTTCGGCTCGCTGGACAACTACAGCAAAGGCTCGGTGGAAATCATCAGCGGCCAGGCCAGTCACTATGCCTTTTCCAACATTTTCGAAGTGGCGGAAAAATTCCTTCCGTATGAAAAAGTCGTGGTCGGCTTCAACCTCGGCTACGTGATTGAAACCCTGCGCGCCGAAGGCCAGTCGCCCTGGTATACCGCAGCGCATGACGAGTTCGCCATCGTCATGGACGGTGAAGTGCGCGTGGACTTCCTCAAGCTCGATGCGCCGTTGAAAGCCGGCGAGGGCACGCACCTGGCCGGTGAAGTGCCGGCGGGCAAACCGATGGGCTACGTGTTGCTCAAGCGCGGTCATCAGTGCCTGTTGCCGGTCGGCACGGCTTATCGCTTCGAGGCCAGCCGGCCGGGCGTGATTCTGCAGCAGACCATCAAAGGCCCGTTGTCGGTCGAGAAATGGGCAGACATCTGCTTCAAGTGATCTGCCGTATCTGACCGCCCAATCCAAAAGAACAAGAGGAATCCCGCCATGGCCATGCTTGAAACCGCTGCCGACACCGCGCATTTTGCCGACGATGAAGTCCAGGCCAGCGCCCCCCACGCCGTCACGGGCTACTGCTCGTTCAAACTCGGCGCCTTCGAACTGTCGCGTGACGAGTATTTCGCCCGCATCACCTGGCCGGCCAAGGGCCAGACCCGCTCGCACCTGATTCCGGTCGACGCCTTCCTGCGCGCCATGATGCGCGACGTAGCCTGGGGCTTTTTCTACGGCTGGGTCAACTTTGACCAGGTCATCGGCACCCGCAACTACTATGGCAAGGTCGACCTGTACGCCGGCACCTTCAACGGCACGCTCAAGGCAGCCGGGGTCAATTACACCGAAAACTTCGAAACGCCGCTGATCATGGCCACCTTCAAGGCCATCCTGCGGGACTGGACCAACGCCACCTTCGACCCCTTTGCCGCTCCGGAAGAAACCGGTAGCGCATTCGGTCGCAAGAACGGCAACAACATCGAAGCCATCGAGCGCTCCCGCATCGCCACCAAACGCATGCCGGGGCTGAAGGATGACTCGCCGCTGCGCGACGATCTGCCGGTCAACCGCCAGTTCATCGATGTGCCGCAGGACGAACCGCAAGTCCACGCCGCCGAGGGCTTCGAAGGCGAGCTGCATGCCTTCAACCTGTTCAAGTACCTGTCGCGCTCCGACGTGACCTGGAACCCGTCGGTGACCTCGGTGTGCAAGGCCAGCCTGTTCTGCCCGACCACCGAGGAGTTCATCCTGCCGGTGTTCCACGGCAACGACCGCATCGAATGGTTCTTGCAGATGTCCGACGAAATCATCTGGGACGTCGGCGACAAGGACGATGGTAATCCCCGTGCGCGCATCACCATGCGTGCCGGCGACATCTGCGCCATGCCCGCCGACATCCGTCACCAGGGTTACTCGACCAAGCGCTCGATGCTGATGGTCTGGGAAAACGCCACGCCGAACCTGCCGCAACGCTACGAAAGCGGCGAGCTCAAGCCGTATCCGATCGAGTTCTAGGACTTCGTGTCCGGCCCGGCCTCACGCCGGGCAAAGCGCTCAACAATCACTTGGTCAAACACTGCGTCAGTCGCGCGGTGCGAGGAAACCATTATGCAAAATCAGCTTTATATCGATGGCCGTTTCGTGGATGCAGTCGCCGGCGGCACCATTGACGTGGTATCGCCCCACGACGGTTCGTTGATCACCCGCATCGCCGCCGCCGAAGCAGCTGACATCGACCTGGCCGTTGCCGCGGCCAAACGTGCGTTCCCGGCCTGGTCGGCCTTGGGCGCCGCCGAACGCGGACGCCTGTTGCTCAAACTGGCAGACAGGATCGAGGAGTGCGGCGAAGAACTGGCGCAGCTCGAATCCCTCAATACCGGGCACCCGATCCGTGATTCCCGTGGCCTCGACGTGCCGCGCACGGCGGCGTGCTTCCGTTATTTCGGCGGCATGGCCGACAAGATCGAAGGCTCGGTGATTCCGGTCGAAGCCGGGTTCCTCAACTACGTGCAACGTAAGCCGATTGGTGTGGTGGGGCAGATCGTGCCGTGGAACTTCCCGCTGATGTTCACCAGCTGGAAAATGGGCCCCGCGCTGGCGGCGGGCAACACCATCGTGATCAAGCCTTCGGAAATCACTCCGTTGTCGACCTTGCGCATCGTCGAGCTGATGACCGAAGTCGGCTTCCCCAAGGGTGTGGTCAACGTGGTGCCGGGCTATGGCCATACCGCCGGGCAAGCGCTGGCCGAACACCTCGACGTGGGCAAGATTGCCTTTACCGGTTCGACCGCCACCGGACGCCGGATTGTCGAAGCGTCCAAGAGCAACCTCAAGCGCATCCAGTTGGAATTGGGCGGCAAGGGCGCGAACATCGTGTTCGAGGACGCCAACCTGGACGCAGCGGTCAACGGCGCGGCCTGGGCGATCTTTCACAACCAGGGTCAGGCCTGCATCGCCGGTTCGCGGCTGATTCTGCACAAAGACATCGCCGATCAATTCCTTGAGCGCTTCATTGCCCTGGCCAAGTCCATTCGCCTGGGCGATCCATTGGACCCGGACACCGAAATGGGCCCGCTGACGTCGGCGCTGCACCGCGACCGGGTGATGGCGTACATCGATATCGCCATCGAGCAGGGTGGCAAGGTTCTCGCCGGCGGCAAGGCACCGGACGACAGAGCCTTGGCCAATGGTTTTTATATCGAGCCGACGGTGGTCGAAGCCAGGCCCGGTGACCGCGTTTGCCAGGAGGAAGTCTTCGGCCCGTTCGTCACCGTGGTGCGCTTTGGCACCGACGAAGAAGCCCTGGCCATCGCCAACGACTGCGAATACGGACTGGGCAGCGGCCTGTGGACGCAGAACCTGAGCCGCGCGCACAAAATGGCCGACGCGATTCACGCCGGCATGTGCTGGATCAACTGCTACAAACGGGTCAACCCGGGCAGTCCGTTTGGCGGTGTCGGTCAGTCCGGTTATGGCCGGGAAATGGGCTTCGAAGCGATCCACGACTACACCGAAGCCCGTTCGGTCTGGGTCAACGTCGACGCCAACATCCCTGCGTACTACAAACGTTGAGGCCTGCCATGAATCCATTCGTTTACCAAAGCCTGCCGACCCGTGTGGTGTTCGGCTGGGGCAAGCTCTCGGCGCTGGCAGAAGAAATCGAGCGACTGGGCGCCCGGCGCGCACTGATCCTCACCACACCGGAACAGCATGGGCTCGGCGAACAGGTCGCGGCACTGCTCGGTGATCGTGCAGCCGGCGTCTATCCAAAGGCCGTGATGCACGTTCCGCTGGAGGTGGCGCAAGCGGCGCGCATTGAGGCGGCGCGGCTGGACGCCGATTGCTGCGTGGCCATTGGCGGCGGCTCGACCATCGGCCTGGGCAAGGCGATCGCGATGGATTCCGGTCTGCCGATCGTGGCGGTGCCGACCACCTACGCCGGCTCAGAGATGACGCCGATTTACGGGCTGACCGAAAATCGTTTGAAGAAAACCGGACGGGATATTCGGGTTTTGCCCAAGACCGTGATCTACGACCCGCAATTGACCCTGACCCTGCCATCGCAGATATCCGCCTGCTCGGGCATGAACGCCATGGCCCATGCCGTCGAGGCGCTGTACGCCCAGGACGCCAACCCGATCATCGGCTTCATGGCCGAAGAGTCGATTCGCTCCCTGGCGCAGGCCTTGCCGGGTGTGGTCAACAACCCCGACGACCCCGGGGCGCGCAGCCAGGCGTTGTATGGCGCGTGGCTGGCGGGCATTTGCCTGGGCTCGGTCGGCATGGCCTTGCACCACAAGCTCTGCCACACCCTGGGCGGCACCTTCAATTTGCCCCATGCCCAGGCGCACGCCATCGTCTTGCCCCACGCGGCGCATTACAACCGCGAAGCGGCGGCGGGGCCATTGCAGCGGGCTGCACGGGCATTGGGCGGGAGCGAGGCGAACGAGGTCGGCGCCTTGCTGTACGCACTGAACCAGAAGCTGGGCATTCCACTGGCCCTGGCAGACATCGGCTTGCCGGCAAACGGCCCGGCCGAAGCCGCACAAATCGCCTGCGCCAGCCCTTACTACAACCCGCGGCCGTTCGAACAAGCGCCGATCGAGGCGTTGTTGAACCGGGCCCTGAAAGGTCAGGCCCCGGCCTGATCTGCCAGCCACTCTTATCCTCGTCGGAATAACAACAATGACCGATCAAGACAAAGCCATGGAGACACTGATCTCCCAACAGGCAGTGAACAGCTTCAACGACGCGCCCAACGCGCGTTACAAACAGATCATGCAAAGCCTGGTGCGCCACCTGCATGGGTTTGTCAGTGAAGTCGAATTGACCGAACGGGAATGGTACGAAGGCATTGGTTTCCTGACCGACACCGGCCACAAGTGCGATGGCCTGGTGCGCCAGGAATTCATCCTGCTGTCGGACACCCTGGGCATTTCGATGCTGGTCGATGCAATCAACCATCGGCACAGCGCGACGGCTACCGAGACCACGGTGTTCGGGCCGTTCTACATCGATGGCATGCCGGATCGCGAATTCGGCGAAAACATGGCCTTCACCGCCGGCGAAACGGCGCTGGTGCGCGGGCGCGTGGTCGATACTCACGGCAATGCACTGGCCGGTGCAGTGCTGGACGTCTGGCAAACGGCTGAAAACGGCATGTACTCTGGCCAGGACACCGAACAACCGTTCGGTAACTTGCGCGGACGCTATCGCACCGACGCCGATGGCTGCTTCGCGATTCGCACCATTGTCCCGGTGGCTTACCCGATACCGACCGATGGCCCGGTGGGGCGCATGCTCGACGCTGCCAACCGCCATGCGTGGCGGCCCGCGCACCTGCATTTCATGATTGATGCTCCGGGCTATCGCAAACTGGTGACGCACCTGTTCAATCACGATGATCCGTACCTGGCGTCCGACGCCGTGTTTGGGGTGAAACAGTCGTTGCAGGTGATTTATGAAGACCTGAGCACCCACGACGATGTGTCCGCCAGGCTAGGTATGGAAGTGCCGTTCAAGCGTGCGTGTTATGAATTTGTCATGGAATCCGCGTGAATCATGGGCCAGTTCTTTGCGGTATTTGCCACGGATCATTCGGACAGTCAGGCGCTGCGCCAGCGTCTGCGGCCCAGTCACCAGGCGCATTTGCGTGCCACTGGGGACCATCGGGTCGTCGTGCGCCTGGGCGGTCCGATTCTTGACGATGCCGGCGCGTCGATGACTGGCACGTTGCTGGTCATCGAGGCGGGCAGCCTGCCGGAGGTGCAAGCGTTCATGCAGGACGATCCCTACGTGCAGGCGGGCCTGTTCGCCAGCATTCAGATTCGCCCCTGGCACTGGAGCCTGGGCAACCCGGAACTGCGCGGTTTTCCATGACCACCATTACCTTGTGCCAACTCGACGATATTGCCGACGGTGGGGCATTGGGACTGCCGCAGCACCAGCAATTGCATCCCGCCGGGCTGGTGGCGGTGCGTCAGGGCGAACAGGTGTGGGTGTACGTCAATCGCTGCCCGCATTTCTCGGTACCGCTGGACTTCAATCCGCAGCAGTTCTGCACGTATCGCGGCAAGATCCTGATGTGCGCCCATCACAGCGCGATGTTTCGTTACGACGACGGGCACTGCATCGACGGCCCGTGTAAAGGCGCGCAACTGGAGGCCGTGCCGGTGCGTTGGATCGACGACCGACTGGTGATGGAGATCGAGCCCACCGCCGGTCAGCAACCGGGCGGCTGATGGAGGCTGATCTAAACTCCTGTTGGGGGTGAACCACGTTCATCCGGAGATCATCATGAAAAAATTGTCACCCATCAGTCTGTGTCTCGCCCTGTCGGTTTTGAGTGCCCCGGGATGGGCCCAATCGGTGGTGCCGATGAAAGGGCAGAGTTCGCAACAAACCCAGGCCGACATCAACGAATGCAACAGCATCGCCAACAATCAGGCTGCATCGACGTCTTCGACGCCATCCGGCGGGCGGCTCAAAGGGGCGGCCGCGGGGGCTGCTGCCGGCGCCGTGGCGTCTGGTGTGCGCAGTAATCAGCACGATGCGTTTGATGATCGTGTCGACAGTGACGTGAAACAGAACGTCCGCCAGGACCGCGCCAAGGAAACCGCCGCGGCCGGTATGGTGGTCGGTGGTTCGCGTCAGCGTCAGGAGCGCCGGGAGCAGTCGAAAACCACCCAGGCGAACACCACGACGGCTTACACCAGCTGTCTGCAGGGCAAGGGGTATCAGGTCAATCCTTGAGTCAGGTACGCAACACACTGTAGGAGCGAGCTTGCTCGCGATGGCGGCGGCACATTCAACGTCCCGGTGCCTGACCCACCGCTATCGCGAGCAAGCTCGCTCCCACAGGGATTTTCAGTGTTTCGTGAATGCGATCCAGAGCACAGCTTTCGGGGCTTGAGCTCGCTGTTTCAAAGAGACAGACGGGTAAGGAAACGGCCTGTAGCTCCAATCTGACAACCGTTCATCGGTGAACTACGCTGCGATACGTACCCTCGATCTGAATTTCGTGACGTAAGGATCCGACACATGCGGAGCAGGCTGCTCGCTGTAATGTTTACTGTTTTCGGGATGTTTTGGTCGGTACAGTCGTGGGCCGAAGACGCACCGAAAGTGGTCGATGCTCCCCTAGAATTGAAAGTGGCCAACCGCAGCATCATGGCGTTTCAGGCAACCACCCTCGGTGAAGCCCCGGCCTCGCGGGTCAAACGGGCGAAAGCGGTGATCGGCGAGGCGCTGGATGATGCCGACGATCTCAATGTCGCCATCGACCCGATCATGGAAAGCTACATGGTGCTGCTGGGTAGCCGGCGCGCCTTTATCGTTTCGCCCAAGGATATCGACGGGACCGAATACGACTCGGTACAGCAGGCCGCCGAAGCCGCGGCTGCCAGGCTGCGTCAGGTCATCGCCGAAACCCGGGAAGCCCGCAACCTGCAATTGATTCTGCGCTCCGCACTCGCCGCGTTGATCGCCACCGGCGTTTACATCGGTTTGCTGTTCGGTATGTTGTTTGTGCGGCGCAAAGTGCTGAAGAAACTGCCCGAACTGATGCATCGGCACACCCAGGCCCTGAAGGTCGGACGGGTTCCGCTGGTCGACGCCAATTTCCTGTATCCGCTGGCCAGTCGCCTGTTGGAGCTGGTGCGCTGGATCGTCGTGATGCTGTTTACCTACGAATGGCTGGGCTTTGTCCTGTCACGCTTTCCCTATACCCGTCCCTGGGGCGAAAGCCTCAATAACTATCTGCTGGAGCTCGGCGGTTATCTGCTGCAAGGGATTGTCGGCGCCATACCCGGGCTGGGCGTGGCGCTGGCGATCTTCTTTATCGCCCGCGGCGCAACCGCCTTCATGCGGCGGATACTGCGGCGCATGGCTGTACCGGGAACCCTGAGCTGGCTGAACCATGAAACCCTGCAACCCACCCAACGCCTGACGTCCCTGGCGATCTGGCTGTTTGCCCTGGCCATGGCCTATCCGTACTTGCCGGGTGCGGGCACCGATGCTTTCAAAGGCTTGTCGGTGTTGATCGGCCTGATGATTTCCCTGGGCGCCACCAGCGTGGTGGGCCAGGCAGCGGCGGGGTTGATCCTGACCTACACACGAACCCTGCGTCCCGGCGAATTCGTGCGCATTGGCGACTACGAAGGCACGGTGACCGAACTGGGCATGTTTACCACCAGCATTCGCACCGGTCTGGGTGAGGTGCTGACCCTGCCCAACTCGATGATCACCGGCACCGTCACCAAGAACTATTCGCGAGTGGTACAAGGGCCCGGCTACGTGGTCGACACCGTCGTGACCATCGGCTACGACACGCCGTGGCGGCAGGTGGAGGCGATGCTGCTGGAGGCCGCAAAACGCACGCCAGGGGTACTCGAAGTGCCGCCGGCCCAGGTATTCCAGACGGCATTGTCGGACTTCTACCCGGAATACCGGCTAGTGGCCCAGGCCATCCCCAGCCAGCCTCGGCCGCGGGCCGTGCTGCTGAGCATGCTGCACGCCAATATCCAGGATGTGTTCAACGAGTACGGCGTGCAGATCATGTCGCCGCACTACCTGAGCGATCCGCAACAGGAGAAATGGGTGCCCAGGGACAAGTGGTACCCGGCCCCCGCGCAGGAATCGAAGGAGTCCTGATTTCGTCTGAAAGGGAGTTCGCAACATGATCGAGCTTGGGCTGCATGCAATGCGCGATGACCATCTATCGTGCTTGATCACCCTGGGTTATCAGATGTGATTTAAACTGGTTCATATTGAAGCAATCTGAATAACGTTAACCGGTATCCGCTGCATCTCGCGGCACTGGAGCAAATGTCATGGCTACTACCGTCAAAACCCGCTCAGTGACGGCACACGTCCCGGTAGACCTGGCCGAACGGGTTGATGAACTCGCAGAGCGTCTGGATCGTTCTCGAAACTGGATCGTCAAGCAGGCACTTTCGGCGTGGCTGGATCAGGAAGAAGAGCGTAGTCGCCTGACCCGTGAAGCCTTGGCCGATGTGGATGCCGGTCGTGTTATCGACCATCAGGCTGTCCAGGCATGGGCCGAAAGTCTCGGCACAGAATCTCCGTTACCGGTACCGCGCTGATGGAGTTGGAGTGGACTGGCAAGGCGCTTTCTTATGTAGCCCGTTTGTACGAGTTTCTAGCCACCGTCAATCAATCTGCGGCTGTCCATACGGTTCAACAGCTGATTGCTGCTCCAGGCACTTTGCTGGCCAACCCGCGCATTGGAGAGCGTCTGGAGGACTTCGATCCGCGGGATATGCGTCGAATTCTGATCGGCCACTATGAACTTCGATATGAAATTCAGCATTCAACGATCTATCTGCTGCGCTTGTGGCATACACGCGAGCATCGATAGCGTCTGCAAGCAGGATGTCGGGTTGCAAAACGTCATCGCGGGAGCAGGCGGGGCGGGGAGCGCGTGTTGCGCAAAGGGCGTTGAGCGACCGGCAAGGCCGCTCAGTTGTAGCGGTGTTAAAACAGCATATAGGCGGATGCGGTCGTCTGGTTCAGGTCGATCTCGCCGACCTCCAGCACTTCATATTCAGCGCGCAGCCCGATGTTGCGAAAGACATCGACTTCCAGGCCGACACCGTAGGTCAGATCGACCCCGGTATCATCGTCGGTGGCATTGCCGTCGGCGTCCCAGGCGTGAGCACCGACACTGCCGAATACCCGCATCCGATCGCCCAGGGGAAAGCCGACATGGGCGGCAGCCTGGGCCGATTTGCCTTCGAAATCGATATTCTTGTCCTTGAATTGCCCGAGATCGACGTAGGCCCCCTCGAAGGCCAGGTAACTATTGACGCGATACCCGGCATAAACCTTGTAGCTGGTGTCGTCGTCGTCCAGTCTGGATTCGTCGGTCTGAACGCTGCTTACGCCAGCGCCAAGATATAAACCTTTGTCATCGGCGAGCGCTTGAAAAGACAGCAGCGATAGCAGTGAAGCGAAGCCAAGGTTTCGAAGTCGCATGTGTGGTGGAGTCCTTGTACAGGTTTGTCTGGTGTTAGGGTTCGGTGAGCATTTGGAGGGCCATGCAGGGTTAATAGAAGTCATTGATTGATATTTTTGCGTCGTGGGGCGGGATGTTTGCCGGGCATTGAAAGTAGCGTCTTGCCAGCGCTTGAACAGGCAGCGCTTTGCAGAACAACCAGCCTTGCGCCAATACAATCCCCTCCGAAACCAGATGCGGCAGTTGCTCCGGAGTCTCGACACCTTCGGCCACGACCTTGAGTCTTAGCGACTTGGCCAGCCGGGCAATGTGTCGCCACAAGGCATCCTCGGCCGCGATCTTGTCGTCTGCGATGAATGAGCGATCTATTTTCAGAATGTCGAAAGGCAGCGTATCCAGAAGCGAGAGGTTTAAATAGCCGATACCGAAGCCGTCCACGGCAACGCGATGTCCACACGCACGAAGCCGTTGCAATTGCCGGGCGGCAGGCTTGTGATCGAGCAGGGTCCTTTCGGTGATTTCAAAGGCCATGGCGGACACAGGCATGTTGTAGGTTGCCAGCACGCTGGCCACATAGTCCGGGAAGCTCGGGTCCTGAATATCCTGGGCGCAAAGATTGACCGTAATGTAGAAGTCCTTGCACGCCCAAAGGTAGGTGCTGTAATCCTGCGCCACTTGTCGAATCACCGAACGCGTCAGTTCGCGGATCAAGCCAGACTTCTCCGCCACCGCAATGAACACATTCGCAGGTACATGGGTGCCGTTGTCGCTCCAGTGGGACAGTGCTTCGGCACCCACCAGATAGCCCGTCGTCAAATTGACGATAGGCTGGTAGTGAACACCCAGCGTGTTGGCTTTCATGGCATTGCGCAGCCGTACGGCAGTAGAGCTGTAATGCCGTCGGGTATACTTTGCGAGCAAGAGCAGCGCTGCGAACACGCACGCAAGGCCGATGAATAATTTGAATTTGAGACTTGTCAGGTAACTCAACGGCAAAGAAATGACCGAGATCAGTTCATTTCGGTTGCCCGCGAAGGCGATCAGGACCTTGTCTGCCGAGGTAACCAGTTCTTCAAGGTGGTACGGCTTGCCCATCGTCAAGGGCATGGGGCCCGTAGAGGCAATGGGTACTGCGCCGCCGGGGCCGATGAGGTCCAGTTGCAGGTCCTTGGGAAACTTCAAGTTGTCGAGCAGGAGCTTCTTGTTTGCCCAGACGAAGGTCGACTGTTCCGACACAATGATAAAGTCGGTGTCCGCAGAAACTGCGTGACCGGAATCGACCCAGTAACTTCGTTTTCCAACGGAGAACTTGCGCTTCTCGTTGCCGGTCAGTATCGACTGGAGTTCTTGTCCGTAGGAGGAACAGATCTTGCCATTAGGCAACTGAATTGCCGCTTGATCGACAAATCGCAGGTTCTTGACCAGGTCAGCCAGTTGCGAGTACTGCTCGACCGAGCATTCCTGACCCGAACGATCAAGATCGCCGAGGGATTCCAGTACTTTGTCGATCTGCGCATTAGGTTCGACTTGAGCAGCGCGCAGATCGGCATAAATGTTATTCAACTTCCGCGCGATGAATGGCTCAGCCAGCCCTCCAGCACAGAACCATGCAACCCAGCACGTCGCAGCAATCAGGCATACAGTGACTGCGTGCCTTCCTGGTAACGCTTTATATGCGGCAATCATCGAAAAACCCCGAGGTATCAATATTTCACTGTGCACCCTGTAGTCGCGGATTGAAGGTCTTCAGTACCAATCAATTACCCCGGCCAATAAGATGCCGCTTGCATAGGCGGTAATGCACAGAATGATTTTCTGCTTGAGCGGCAGTGTGTTTATTCGATGATGCATGCTTATTTCCTTGAATGGGCAAATAGGCAATGGTGGGGGGCTATGCTTAATCCAGGGAAATCATTAATCATCATTTGCAGGGCTTGGCTGAGTTGCGCCTGGCCGTTTCTGACGGTGTCTCCCCATAAGCAATCTGATACGCCTTGGAAAACCGGCCCAGATGGTGAAAGTTCCAGAACATTGCGGTTTCTGTCACGGTGGGCCAGGTTTTATTGATCAGGTCGCGGCGGGCACTAGCGAGCCTCAGGTTTCTGATGTAGGCGATTGGCGACATCCCGAACGTTTCAATAAAACCAAAATGCAGGGTGCGAGTGGTGGTATCAAGTTGCCTTACCAGCGATTTTATAGAGAGCGTTTTTTTTGTGTTTTCATGAATGTACTGTATGGCTTCTATCGCCACCTTTCTTCTGGTCGGGACTTTGCGGCTGAGACCGCCAGCGGGTGTCAACGACTGCAATAGAGAAACAAGCACTGCATTTTCAATCGCTGAACCCTCTGCTGCGCTGCGTTGTGCCGAGGCCGCGTCGTTGATGTCGACACAGCAAGCGCTGATGGCTTGAATGGCCGATTGTATGAATTGGAAGTTTTCAACCTGGAAACTGTGTTGTGTCCTGTTTGCAAGTACATCTATGACAGCGTGATGTTGGCGGCACCGGTCATAGTTTTCCAGTGTTGTGGTGATGCTGAAAAGTGTTTCATTCGGCTCGCAAGTGTAATGCACCGATTCATCGCTGTGCAGTACGATGATTTCGTCAGGCCGTAGTTTTTGATTGTTGACGACGGGGCGACCAATCGGCGGCTGCGAGATGGCGAATGTCACGAATCCGGCAGGGACAGAACTGACCAGGGTGACGGATGAGTCGAACTCAAGACGACTGCACTGCAGTTCCGGGCTGTGAAAGAGCTTATGTTGCCGAATCCGCGCCTCTTGCTCGCTCGGAATAAGCCTCATTTCCCATTTGCCTATTGTCCTGTTCAGTTGGCTCGGCAAGGCAGAAGATAAATGAAAGATCTCGTCGGGCGGTGCGATACTCATGAAATTGAAGGCTCATCTGTTAAATGATTAGGTCTGGCCTGACGGGCAGTCATGGAGAAGGTACGCGATTGGGCACCCTGTCGGTCGGTGAGGTCGACCCCCATTGCCATTGGCTTTGAACGGGTTTCAGAGTCCCCGGATCAGTTCGAGCTCCGCCGAAAATGCATACTTGCTGTCCAATGGTGAATCGTCCATGTGTTGAACGTTGCGCGGGTCAATTTTCGAACTGAAGATTTGCGACTGGGGTTTCATCGGGTCAATGGCTGCAGCTGTAAAGGAGTAAAAGTCGTCAATACGATAACCGGTTTTTACTTGATAGCTGGTTTTCACTGAACAGGGGACCTTCTTGTTGGTTTCGACACTGGTCAATTTGGCACTGTAGACGCTCTTGTCGTCGGCCATGGCCTTGAGAGAAAGCAATAAACCAAACGATACGGTGACGAAGTTTTTCAGTAGCATCGAGGCGATTTCCTTATGAACGGTTTATTCAGGCAGAGCAGAATGCCAGTTGCATCTCTGCCGCGATCTGGCCTGAAAATAATCTCACCTCGATGGTGCCTGCCAAAGTCAATAACTCATATTTATGAGGTCGTCAGAAGAGGCCAGTCACCACTTGCCCCTGCGAACACAACGCTCCTCAAAGTAGTATGAGCGAGTTGGCGTAGCTCATGCCGATATCACTTTGTGGCGGGGCAGGGAGCGCAGAATCACTGTTGTGCTCGTCCGCATGATACTCATTCTCACTGTGAATTTTCAGATGCGACAGTTTTTGGCGATCATCCGGACTTGTTTCAATTTCATAATATTCAATGGTCGTGCTTTCGACGGAGCGTTCGTCGTGCGCCAACGAATAAAGTGGCATGGCAGACAGAAAAAAAACCGCCAGGAATCCGAAAGTCATCGATTGATGGGGGCGCAGCAAATGCATGGCTTTCACTTGATTCTCCTGTATAGGGCATTGTCCCGGGCGAGAATCAAGCAGGCTCGATTCCAAGGATTATCGGCGAGGGATTTTTGTCAGGAGAGGCGTCTGATTCAAATCAATAAGTATTATTTTTGTCTAAAAACTCTTTGATGTGAACCGGTGCCAGGTGGGCGTCGAGTCGCTGCGGGAGCCCGATCAATGGTTCATGCAGCGCAAACGGCCGAGTTCATGAATGTAAAAACACACGGCGTTTTTATCCTGGGTCGGGATCAATTCGTAGTTTAGAATGGCGCCTTCCTGCAAGACGTATTGACGCCTGAAGAACAGGTCAGGGGTCTTTTCAATGGCAAAAAGTTCATTGTCCTGGCTGAGTTTGATGTTCCTGACTTTGATCTCGACGTGTGCGTTGCCCTCTCCGATTATGTTCGCTGAAATGGTTGCGTTGCGAATTTTTCCATTCAGGCTTTCCAGCGTGGTCCCCGTGAGTCGGCCATGTCCGATAGTGAGATACTCTTCGGTATTGAGTTGATCAAGATCTTCCAGCCATTGTCGGGATTTTGTCTGGTAACTGGTATTTTCCATGTAGTGCGAAGGGGAGTAAACAAGAGAAAAAATGCACAGTGCATTGATCAAGCCTATAAGAGGCCAGTGAACGGCTTGGGAAATTGCGAACTTCATAAGGTGACTTCCAGACATTGACGAATCATCAAGGCGAGGTCTCTTTCGCTGCTGTTCAATTGCAGATTTGCAGTGCTTTGATCCTGGCGGATGCACGAAATGGAATAATTGGCTTTATACAGGTTGATCCAGACCTGGCCCTTCAGGTTTGGCGGTAGCTGTTCAGTTTGTTTGACCGACAGATCCATCAGCGCTTGAGCCTCGGCAAGGTCGCTGCCCACGGCGTGTATGACCAGCCCATTCTTGTCGATGCTGGAAATTTCAATTTTTGGTGCGTCGAAGTCAAATTGAAAAACAGTAAAGGCTGCGACTGCCAGCGTAACGATATAAGCGATCAGCTGGGCTTTTGTAATGCGTGTGGATCCATTGGTATCACCCGGGAGCAGTTCATCACCACCAGCTGGCGGTCGTTGTCCGGGTAGGGAGGCGGGTGGCTGCGTTGTTTGCTCTCGGGGTACGGCTACATCCGCTTCTGCATCGATTACGCATTGCCGGTTGAAGCAATATCCTCGTCGAGGAACAGTCATCAGGATCTCGTGATCCCGACTGTCATTGAGAATATTGCGTAACGAGAAAACCGTCTGGTTCAAACTGCCGGAGGCAACCACGCGGTCATTCCAAGTGTAGTCGATGATTTCATCGCGGCTTTTAGTGACACCTGGCTCCATGAGCAGCAGGTCCAACAGGCGCGACTCAGCTCTACCTAGCGTGGAATTTTGTACCTCTCCATGGGGTGTTGTAATGGAAAGCATGGCGCTGTCCGGGTCGAATACCGCCACGGCGCCATTTTTCAACTTGAAGGTGTAGCTCATATAAATCTTCCGTTCAGGCGGTGCTGGCCTGAGTATAGGGGCCGGATTTGGCTCGGTACATTCTGGTCCGGGAAGTGAACGAAGATGAGGGCCAGGCGGAAGGTGCACTGTGTGTCGCATTTACAATGCCGGACTGGCTCGTTTCAGAGGCGTGCCGTGCGGAAAACAGCCTGGCCTGTCAGCGATATCAGTTCAATCATACAAGGGAAAAGCATTGCTGGATGACCCACGATTTTTGATTTGGACACCGTGAATAATGCTTGGAAAGGGTTATCGGCGCTATCCGAAAACTGCAAGCTCGGGCAGGTGAGTTTACACGCAGCCATGCTGGAATGAACTAACTTCGCTCTTGCGACAGATTTCAATTGCAACCTGAAGTGTCAAGATACAAATCAATGATCGTGTTTTTGTGCGCTTGTCTCATTGAAGACTATTTTTGATTCTGATTAGCTTTGAATCAGTGGCGTTACCGCTTTAAATGGATCTCGAGGAGCGTTGATACACATCGCGTTCATGGTTTGTTTGTCGCGATGTAAACGATCCTCACCTCTCGTTCTACGGCTTTGCCCCGAGTCCTTCCATGAAGGGCCCGGGGCTTTTTTTTGGTTCTTCACGCAATCCCGGGAATTGTGGGAGCGAGCTTGCTCGCGATGGCGGAGTGTCAGGCGGCAGAGATGTTGGCGGTGATGGCCCCATCGCGAGCGAGCTCGCTCCCACAGTGGATTTGCGATGCGCATGTCATTTACGTACACCCGCGATTAATTGTGGGAGCGTGCTCGCGATGGCGGAGTGTCAGGCGGCAGAGATGTTGGCGGTGATGGCCCCATCGCGAGCAAGCTCGCTCCCACAGTGGATTTGCGGTGAGCCCGTCATTTGCGTACACCCGCGATTAATCGTGGGAGCGAGCTTGCTCGCGATGGCGGAGTGTCAGGCGGCAGAGACGTTGGCGGTGATGGCCCCATCGCGAGCAAGCTCGCTCCCACAGTGGATTTGCGATGCGCATGTCATTTACGTACACCCGTGATTAATTGTGGGAGCGAGCTTGCTCGCGATGGCGGAGTGTCAGGCGGCAGAGATGTTGGCTGTGATGGCCCCATCGCGAGCAAGCTCGCTCCCACAGTGGAATTGCGGTGAGCCCGTTATTTGCGTACACCCGCGATTAACTGTAGGAGCCAGCTTGCTGGCGATGGACTCAAGTACGCCGCGTTTATCCGATTTACACGCGTTATCGTTAACGACCATCGCTGGCAAGCCAGTTCCTACAAGGGAGCGTGTCCCACGCTTTTTTTTGAGCGGACGAAGGCGGTCGGAAGCCAGGACGCGAGCAAAACGACAGTGACACCTGCACAAATACTTCAGGCCACTGTCGCCGTCGATCAAGGCAAGACGTCGTAGCCACGTTGTTGCAGGCAGCTGCTGTAGACGGAGTTGTTGGCGGTGATGCTTTGTTCGCTCTGATTCATATTCTGTCGGCGCTCCTGACGTTGCCTGGAGCCCCCCACGACGGCGCCGGCAGCCGCGGCACTGTGCGCGCGGTTCTGGCGATAGTCTTGCTTGGTATCGTTGTCGATCTGGTCATAGAGGTTTTCATGTTGGCGACCGCGAATTTCTGCCGCGGTCGCACCGGCAACCGCGGCGGTTGCGGCGCCTTTCACCCGGCCACCGGATGGCACGGTGCTTTGTACCGGATGTTGCGCGTTGGCCTGGGACTGGCAGGC
Organism: Pseudomonas sp. A-B-19; assembly: GCF_019947515.1. NCBI lineage: Bacteria > Pseudomonadati > Pseudomonadota > Gammaproteobacteria > Pseudomonadales > Pseudomonadaceae > Pseudomonas > Pseudomonas sp. A-B-19. Next base: position 76,662 of record NZ_JAGYGN010000004.1, on the reverse strand, counting down.
ACTGGTGTCCTGCTGGATGGTCTGGGAGGTCTGATCTTTGAGGGGAATCACGGTTGCAGCCAAGGCGCTGGTGCTCAGCAACATCGTAACGAGCGCTACGTTATGGGCCAGTATTTTCATCATTGAGTCTCACGTCAGGCGTCGGTACGGTTAACGGTTTGTCAGAGGGAAAACACGGCAAGGTATCACATTGAAACCCCATGCAGATCTGCTTGCGATGGGGTTTGCCTGAGCGTCAACGCTTGAGGAGGAGGGCCTGCATATCGTCGGTCATGCCTTTGAGCGCAATCTTGAAGTCGTTGGCAACAATCGGCTGTTCCGCATTCTTGATGGTCTCGCCAAATACCTTGCGAACGATCTTCGCGACTGGCATACCGGTTTTGGCGTCGATCAGGTTGGCTTCGATGTACATCTCGGCAGTCTGATCCCGATGCCCGGTGGCGGCTTGCGTCGCCCCGACAATGGCCCCGATTGGAACGGCCTCGTACCAGTGCATGCCTTCATTATTGGCGCTGACGTGAGTGATCGCCGCTTGCAGGATCAGCGCCCGCGAATCGGTCGGTACCAGCTGCGCATAGGGGACGATTGTGTAGCGTTGGGCAAAGGCGGTCTTGACGCTGTTGCTGGCCATCAATTGCAGGTCTTGCAGCGTCTTCAGGCTGACGCGCGCAGTCGGCTGCGGCGCTGGATACAGCTCCATCTGCCTGAACACCACAGTGGAGTACGCGCGAGGATCGAACCCCGGCGATACCCAGCGCAATACCTTCTGCTCACTCGGCGTAGTTTGCTCCTCCAGGCCCTGATAATTGCCCAGGAAGCCCGAGTATTGCTCTTGCTGCGCCACTTTCGAGACACAGCCGACCTGAAATACACAACTCAAAGCTATACCCGCAATCCATTTATTCGACATGCCCATGTATTTGGTTCTCAAGTGATGAAAGTTGTCATTCGGGTCCCAGCCTGGCGCCAGCCATTTGGCCGGGCGCCTTGTATTCAGGCACTGGAACGCGCCGGTCGGTTACGCAAAGCAGGTGCTTGCGCGCCGGTCAATGCGGGCCGAATGCTGCCTGTAGCAGCGCAATAATCCGAATCAATAACCCTTAAAAACTGTTAAACCCACGGCCAGGAAAGATTGCACATCGACCACAGTTGCCTACGCTAACCCTTTGTAATCCGGCTTCGGCGTCTACAGGTGATTGAGAATGGATGTGAAAGAACGATGGATGGGTAGTGCATCGACACTCGTCGTTGCGTTGGGCTTCATCCCGGTGGCTCAGGCCGACGATTCGGCGGAGTTGGCAAAGAAAGCCCTCAACCCGGTCGCGGCGATGTACAGCCTGCCGGTGCAGTACAACTGGGATCAGAAGATGGGGCCGACCGGGGAGGGCATGCACAGCGTCACCAATATCCAGCCCGTGCTGCCGTTTGCCTTGAACGAAGACTGGAACCTGATCTCTCGCACCATTTTGCCGGTCATCGACCAGCACGGCCTGGCCCCCAATGGCGCGGCGGACAAATCCGGCACCGGCGATATCACGCAGAGTTTTTTCTTCTCGCCGACCAGGCCCACGGACAGTGGCTGGATTCTCGGCGTCGGTCCTGCAATGTTGATACCGACCGGCAGTGACGAACTGCTCAGCAGCGAGCAATGGGGCCTCGGCCCGACGGCGGTGGCGTTGAAACAGTCCAATGGCTGGACCCGAGGCATTCTGGCCAACCATATCTGGGGCCTGGACGACAGCCCGCCGGACGACAAGGAAAAGGTCAACCAGACCTTCCTGCAACCGTTCCTCTCGTACACTACTCATACGTACACGACCTACGGGGTGAACACCGAGTCGACCTACAATTGGCAATCGCGTGAATGGTCGGTGCCGGTCAACCTGACGGTCACCCAACTATTGAGAATCGGCGGCCAACCGCTGACGGTGCAGGCCGGCCCGCGCTACTGGATCGATAGCCCGGAAGACGGCCCGCAGGGCTGGGGCTTTCGCGCCGCCGTGACGCTCCTGTTTCCACGCTGATACGCCGTTTCGGACGGTCTGGAGGAGGCGCCCCATGGACCGATTCACCGGCGGTTGTCTGTGCGGCAAGGTGCGCCTTGTCGCAGCGGGGCACCCGTTCCGGGCGCGAGGCCTGGTTGCCGCCGTTTGCGCTCACACGTCACTACGAACGCGCTCGGGATGCCACGGGGCGTTTTGAGGACCGGCGGCGATAAACTTTGGCGTCTCCATAATTGCCAGGCCCCGCATCGATTTGCGCAATAACCCGTGGTATCAGAAGTATTATTGCTGCAATCTATGCACTAATGATCTGCATTCAACCCGTCTTGTTCATTCCAGGGTCAGTTCTCACACTAGAGGCACTTATATGAAGGCAGCTTCTGACTGAAGGGGAAATGACCATGGTATCTGCGATCCGGTTTAACCAGCCCGGCAATCCTGAAGTACTGAACCTGGAAACACTGAGCGAACAAGCGCCAGGGCCAGGCGAGGTCTGGCTCGAGCAAGAGGCTATTGGTGTCAACTTCCTTGACGTCAGCCAACGAAAGGGCGCGGTGCCCGTTGCGTTGCCATCCGGACTTGGGCTGGAAGGCGCTGGGCGTGTCGCCGTTGTGGGGGCCGGTGTCAGCAATGTGCAAGTTGGAGATCGCGTCGCCTATGCCACCGGCCCCTTGGGTTCCTATGCGTCGGCCCGGCTTTATCCGGCAGAGCGGCTGGTTAAAATTCCAGATTCGTTGTCATTTGACGATGCCGCAGCTGTCATGTTCAAGGGCATCACTGCGCAGTACCTTTTGAAAACCACTTATCCTGTGGGCCCCGGCACAACCATTCTCCTTTACGGTGTGGCTGGAGGGCTGGGGGAAATCATGGTGCCGTGGGCAAAACACTTGGGGGCCACCGTGATCGGCGTGGTATCAAAGCAGGCCAGTGTCGAAAAAGCGCTGGCGTCGGGATGCGATGACGTCCTGGTGTTCGATGCTGACAGCCTGGCATCGAATGTCGCTCGTATCACCAACGGGAAAAAGGTCGACGTCGTCTATGACCCGATAGGGCGTGTTTCTTTCCAGGCCTCCCTGGACAGCTTGCGACCACGGGGTGTGATGGTGTCGTTCGGCGCTTCATCCGGTGCGCCGTCAGCCGTGGAACTGTCGACACTCAACGCCAAAGGTTCGCTGTTCCTGACACGTCCTTCGTTGGCAGCCCATACGGCGAGTGCCTCTGAGTACCAGGAACGAGCGCAGGATGTGTTGGCCGCCATCGGTGCGGGTATCATCAAACCCAGGATCCGGGCTAGCCATTCACTGGCTGACGCAGCATTGGCGCATGCCGGCCTGGAGTCGGGGCGTACATCGGGGGCGATCATTCTAAAACCATGAATCCTGATGTTCTGAACAATCAGCACAGTGACGAAATCGCTGCGTTTCTGGCCGTGGCCTCGCAAGGCTCATTTGTCGGCGCCGGCCGGCTATTGCAGCGACACCCAACCGTCGTCTCGAAGCGGCTCGCGGCCATGGAAAAGCGCCTTGGCGTTCGGCTCGTGGAGCGTTCGACCCGGCAGGTGCGAATTACCGAAGTCGGTGCCAAGCTGGAGCAGCGTCTTCGCTCAGCCATCGAATTGATGAATGAGGCGCAGCAGCAAGCGGCCGAAGGTGCCAGCGAAACTCGGGGTACGTTGCGACTTGCATTGCCCGCAGCCATGGGAAGGCGTTGGCTTGGCCCGATGCTGCCGGAGTTTCTCAAGGCTTATCCGCATGTCTCGATCCTTGCAGACTATAGCGAGCGTCTGGTCGACATCATTGATGAAGGTTTTGACGCTGCCATCCGAATCGGAGAGTTGGAAGACAACCGGTTGATCGCCAGAAAGCTGAGCGATCATCGCCGGATACTGTGTGCCTCGCCTGCTTACATCAGAGAGCACGGCATGCCCGAAACGCCACAGGATCTGGTCAGGCACAATTGCCTTCGCTTCAGCGGTCTTGCGTCTTTTCCTCAGTGGAGACTCCATCGCGGCGATGAGCTGCAGACGGTTTCTCCGAAAGGCAACCTGACGGCCAATGACAGTGAATCATTACTGGCAGCGGCCCGCGCGGGTGCGGGAATACTGGGCGCCGGTGACTGGTTGATGAGTCGTGATATCGTTGCCGGGCGGCTGTTGCATGTCCTGCCTGACTGGCAACTGGATGCCGCTGGTGGGGTCTACCTGGTCAGGCCATCGGCCAAATTTCCCAGTGCCGTGGTCGCCGCCTTCAAACAATGGATCGAGTCAAAGTTCATCCCCGCGCCCCCATGGGCCATTTGATCGACGCTGTCACTGAGCATGGGGGCATATCCTGATTGGCAAGCTAACGCTCAAAAAAGCACGAACTCGATCGTCTGGCGATACAGTTCAGTTTTTCTTCTTGATTAGTTTATTCATGTAGTACTTAAGGCTGAAACGATCTTTTGGCCTTGGTTTGTAGTGGGTTTTGTTTCTTTGTGCAGGATCGATCACCATGGTTCCTGCGGTGTAGTAATAAAGTGCTATAGACCTGCGGGTGATGTGCTCTGGCGTCGTTAAAGGCTCCGGGTGCCCATGATTACTGTCTTTGTCCGTATTGAAAATGACACAACGATTGTAAATCGGCAGGATTTTTTTAAGGCAGGTCTTCATGTCGACATCCCAAAGTTCCAGGTTGCCGCCGTATTCCTCTCGCCAGTCTTCAGTCAGATAAATGATGATATTCAGTCGGCGCTCGACATTGAGCTTTTTATTGAGCCTGAAGTCGGAGTGCACCCCCAGGAAACCACCGCTTTTGGTTTCATGCAGGCCGCCACCGACAAAGTAGGGGTCGGGTATCAAACCTTCGATGCCTGTGAGCTTTTCAAGAAACTGCAACATGGGCGCCGAGTTGAAAATGTTGAAAACAGCTTTCAAATGGGGGGCGCATTCGTTGGGACTGATTTGACGTTTTCGTTGACCTTTATAGCCTCGCTCGTAGAGCATTTCGTTGTTGGTTGGCTCGGTCGGGAAGTGCGAGCAGATACTTGCAATCAGGTCTTCGTGCAAGAAGTTGTCGATGACGATGTGCGGAAATGGCGTAGCCTGAGCATAGCGACTGGTCAATGACTCACCAAAGGCGCTGGCGGCGTTTTGGTCGAAATCAAGCTCCGGGGACAGGGTGATAGGTAGTGCTTGAGTGATGGGGGCCATTACCGCTCCAATAACTTGATATAAAGACTTATAGGTGACGTCAAACAGCGTTGAGCGCACGGCTCATTGCGTCTGTTCGCAGCTTAATTTTTTTTGTCGTCCTTGTTCAGACGCTTAAGGATGTTGTTGTACATTTTGGTTCGTCTATGAGTCTTGTCATAGCCGCCAGCCGCCGCGACAGTGCCGGCCTGAATGTGATCCAGGTAACTGAATATTTTACGCGGCGATAACATTTCAACGACATAGCCAAGCTCGGTCATGCGGTCCTGGAGAGTATAGCCAGGTACACGGTCATCCATCGAAAAATGCAAGTCGTGCTGTTTAATGAGTTTGCAGTTCCACAATGTGCAGAAACTTTTCAAGTAGACTTCTTTGTACGGTTTCGGCTCTCTGGAGCGCAATCCCATCGAGATTTTCAGACGTCGGAAATGATGTTTGAATAGCCGCGAGCTAAAGCGCCAAAAAGTTCTGGTGGTGCCGCGATTTAATTGCTCAACACAACCGACGGCCACGACCTTTGGGTTTTTCAGGCATTTATTCAGCATCATCGGAAAAACATTTTTATCGAAAACAAATGTATCAGTGTGCATCAAGAATAAATAATCAGTGTCAATCCGCTCCAGAACCAGGTCCAGTGCCTTGCCATGCGCGATGTGGCCCGGCTCTGGTTCAGTAACAGAACGCTCGATTAAATTGATCCAGTCAAGCGTTCGTAGATACTCAGTGCTTTCATCGGCAGAATAGTTGTCAACCACCCAAATCGGGACGCCTTTGCTGCCCAGATGTTGGTGCAACAAGTCCAGGCATATCTTGGTTATTTCCGGTGTTTTGTAATTCACTATGACGATACTGAAAGCTTTAGAGCTTTCGGGCGGAGAATCAGGGTTGCTCATTGTTCAGTGCTCAATGGTATTGTATTTAGTTGTAGAAATAGTTGAATCTGCATGCAGATTCTGCTTGGTTTTCTACGCAAAATTGTCGTGGCTATAGAGCACATTTTGTTAGATCGCTTTGTTATGCATAACAACCATAGCTTACTCAGACCTGATGGCGCGCAGTAGAACGGACTTCATCGTATAAGGATCTGCTCTATAGGTAAATATCCGTGACTTGATTCGTTGAATCAGGAGGCTGCTCAGGCGAGCGTCTTGGGGCGGTGTGAACTGAGCTCATTGATCACTCCAGTTCGTCATCCAGCACACGCCACCGCTACTTTTTAGCAGCGAGAAATGATTCGGAGCTACCCCATACCAGCGCTTGAGTGCCTGGGAAAAGCTCGACAGGTCACTCAAACCCAGTCGCTCGGCAACCTCGGTGAGGCTCAAGCGTTCGTCATTGAGCATCTCGGTGGCGCTGCGGCTGCGGGCCTTGGCCAGCAAGGCCCGGAAGGTGCTGCCTTCATCGTGCGGGCACTAGCGACGATAGTAGCGGCGATCGTCCTCGTAGCGGTACCGCATGGCCCGATCCTGGTGGTATTCCCAATCACGATGGCGCAGGGCTTCTCGACGGGCTTGTTCTCTACGCCACTGTTCTCTACGCCAGTCGTCCCGGCGCCAATCGTCTCTACGATCGTGCCAACGGCCGTCATGCCAGTATCGGTCGTCATGGGCAAGCAATGGCCCTGGCTGCTTGCCGGCCATGCTGGCCAGGGTCGGCCAAGGGTTGCCGGCAGCCTGGACCGGAACCTGAACGGCTGCGACTTCAGTTGCAAAAACAGAGCTTGAGGTCTTCATCTGTGTTGCTGATGCCGAGCCCATTGCCGCGAACGCGAACAGGCCGAAGAGCACCATCCGTGGGTCATGGAATTTCATGAGCGAAGAAAACCTCTGGTTGACATTTGGGGGTATGGCCATCTGGCTGCGGGAGGCCTGCGAGCTCGCGCTTACCGAGCGGATGTGCCTACCCACATAGACCGATAAATAAGGAAAAGTTCTAGGGGGAGCGTTCTCAATTAGTTTTCACGCGGGGAAAACTAATTGAGAACGCCCGCTAGGGAACCGCTGCTTAAATAGTCGACGGCCTCAGTGTTCGGCCCCTTTGAGGTTTGCCATCTTTATGTCCGCTCCTGGCCGGTTTCTACCCATCACCAAGTGCAGCAACCGCCCCATTGCAGGCGACCGCAGCCAATACAGTTACCGTCAGTTTGCCAGCGCCGCGAGTCGCATCGTGCAAGATCTACCCGGTTGCCTGCACTTGAGCATCACGCTGCGTCAATGCCTGTTGCAACCGCCAAACCACCGCTACACCAGGACAATACGTTTCAGCTTGGCGTTCAGTGCGGCGAACGCCGCTTCGGTACTGGCCTTGTGGTTGGTGATGAGCACGTCGATGCGTTCTGGCGGGCAGAAAGCGACGCGGCTCTCCACGCCAATCTTGCTGTAATCGGCGAGGATGACTACGCCTTCGGCATTGTCGGCCATGGCGCGCGCTACTTCGGCTTCGCGGTGGTCGTAGTTGCTGGCACCGCGCTGGGCGTCGATGCCGACCGGCGACAACAGCGCCAGGTCGGCCCGATAGCGGGCAATTTCCGCCACCGTGGTGCTGCCGACCGTTGCCGGCGCACGATCGTCGAGTGAACCGCCCAATACGAGCACCTCGTTGTGCCGACCGCCCGACGCGGCGGGGTTGCGCAGTTGCAGTGCCACGTTGAACGAGTTGGTGATCACGGTCAGTCCTCCCAGCTTGGCCAACTCCTCGGCAAGGATGGCGGTGGTAGTGCCCGCGTCGATGAACACTGTCTGCCCATGTGACAGCAGACTGACCGCGGCGCGCGCGAGGTCACGCTTGAACTTGACGTTGCTTTGCGCCCGCTCGGCGATGGGCGCTTCGTCCTCAACGCGGATGGCGCCGCCGTGTATCCGCTTCAACTCTCCCTGTTCTTCCAGAGCGACCAGGTCGCGCCGCACAGTCTCGCGAGAAACATTCAGCTCCGTGACGATGCGGTCGGTGGTGACGCGCTGCAAGGTCGATAGCAGTGCGCGGATCCGCTGGTAACGCTCTTCTTGCCACATACCGGGTGTCCCTGCTGTTCGAGTCGCTGTCCGAGCACGCATTGTGGAGGGGCGTCAGTCGCTGTCAAGTTTGGTGCGGCCCCAGGATCATTGAGCTGACCCGGTCTGTGCGTCAGATTTGTGTATTATTGAGGCAATATTGTTTTTTTGTGTATTTGAAGCTAGCCTCGTGGCCGGACGGGCTCTTCCCCTCGTTCGTATATCGAAACACGCTTTCGCCATCGCCTCGGTTGTAACCTCTCGTCTAGAAGTAGGAGCTATGCCATGCAGCGTCGCCAGTTTCTGAACACCCTCGCCACCGTTTCCGTCGTCTCTCCGCTGTTGTTGTCATCGCGTATAACGCAAGCCGCCACGCCTGCGGCCACACCGAGTGCGCTGGACCCAGCGCGCTGGTCGCCGCTTAACCAAAAGCGTCTGCAAGCGGTGATCGATAAGCACGGCGTCAAAAGCCCGTCCTACCGTCCTGACCAGCGCCCTTACGCGGTGTTCGATTGGGACAACACCTGCATCATGAACGACTGTGAAGAAGCGCTGCTGGTCTACCAGATCAATCATTTGCAGTACAGGCTGACGCCTGATGAGTTCGCTGCCGTGGTGCGTCAGGACGTGCCGAACGGCGCGTTCATGAAGGACTACGCCACGGTGGACGGCAAGCCAGTCAAGATGGAAGACATCGCCAGCGATGTGGAAGCGGATTACCGCTGGTTGCACGCCAACTACAAGGGGCTCGCTGGCGACAAGAGCCTGGAAGAGATCCAGGCCAGCGAGCAGTACAAGGATTTTCTCGCCAAGCTCTACTTCATGTACGACGCGATCTGCGACAGTTATCCGGTGGAGATCGGCTACAAGTGGATTCTGTATTTCTACAAGAACATGACCACGGCCGAGTTGCAGGCGATGGCCGAGGCTTCCAACAACTACGCCATCGGCGATGCGCTGCGCAAGGTCAAGTACGAGAGTTCGCGCACATTACCGGGCAGGGCCGGGGTGGTGGCCGATACCCACTTCCATGGCATTCGTATCCATGAGGAGATTCGTGGCCTGATGCACACGCTGCGCGCCAACGGCATCGACGTCTATATCAGCACCGCCTCGATCGACGATGTGGTACGGGTGTTCGCGGGCAACCCTCATTACGGATACGGCGTGCCGCCTGAGAACGTGATCGGCCTGCGCATGGCGATGGAAGACGGCAAGTACACCACTCGCTATCAGCCAGACTGGCACTTCAATTACGGTCCGGGCAAGACCGTCGGCATCAAGAACGTGCTGGTTAAACAGAAGGGCTATGGCCCGGTGTTGGTGGCTGGCGACAGCGATGGCGATGCCTGGATGCTGCGCGACTTCAACGATACGGCGGTGGGGGTGATCGTCAACCGCATGAAGAAGGGCGAGATCGGCGCCGACAGCCTGCAGGCCGCTACCCAACTGGGCAAGCCGGACGCCCGCTTCGTCCTGCAGGGGCGCGACGAGCACACCGGCCTGATGATTCCAGACGAGAAATCGCTCAAGTACGGTAAAGACGAGCTTAAGCTGCTGGCTTGATGGCACTGGCTCGCGGATGGCCGGCGGCCATCCGCGAGCCGCTGCAAACGACACGTCGCGGATGTTCAGCCAGACGAAGTCAAACCAGTCCCTTTCTCACGAAATGCCCGCTCTGCAATTCACAGCTTGTAGCCAATCTGCCGCAACAGGTTCTTGCGCCACTGGATGTCTTCGTCGCCTTCAATGTCTTGGGCACAGAAGCCATCCACTACCCCGAGGATTGCTCGCCCTTGTTGCGTCTCAGCGAGAATCACTTCGACTGGATTGGCGGTTGCACAAAAAATACGGCATACCTCTGGAACCATTTTGATGGTGTTCAACACGTTCAGCGGATAGAAGCCGTCGCCCAGGAAGATGATGAAGCTATGGCCTGCGGCGATGGCTTGCGCATTCTTCTGTGCAAGTTCAATCATTGCGGCGTCAGTGCCAGACCATCGCACCAGGCACTTGCCAGAGGCTTCGCAAAAGGCCACGCCAAACTGGATACCTGGCACGGCATTGACCAGTGCTTCGTGGATGTCTTCGACGGACTTGATGAAGTGCGTCTGACCCAGAATGAAATTCGTCACATCCGGTTTGTCGATTTTCAACGTGATGAGTTGCATCTCAAACGCCTCCTTTCACGATGTTGCTACCAGAGTCTGCCAATAAACCAAGCATAGCTACTCATGGGTTATCGCTGCGCCCACTGAAGGAACCCGAGGAGACCCTGACTGGGCCACGCTGGCCCTCAGCGCACTGGCTACCTGGGCCTGGATCTTGTAAGCAGGCGTTTCGACGGCTGAGTAATCACGGGTATAGCGAGTGGCGAACTCGCTGACGCCCCATTGCTGGTACTGCTGCACGTGCTTGAGTTCGTGCGCCCACAGCGCGACATTGTTCAGTGCATCATCGGGATTGCGAAAGACGATGATGTCGACAAGGGTGACTGCATTGACATCGGGATTCTGCAGCATGGCATTTGCGGCGTTCAGTTCCGTATCGTCGCCAACCTTGTAGCGAGCCGAGTCGAGCACTCCAATGTCATAGTAGGGTTCGAGCTGGGCCCGGATATTCAGCGGGACTGGCCGGATATCACCCCTTGCCAGGGTATTGCGCGATTGCACGATCCAGCCCTGTAAACCGACGGCCGCCATCCGGTTCATGTTATCGAAGAGCTCCCCAACGTCCCCTTTGGCGCCTGGAGCACAAAAACAAGCGCCCACGCAGACCTGGTACTGACCTTGCGGGCAGGCGAAAGCAGAGAACGAAGTACCAACGCAGAAGAGCGGTATCGCCAAGCGAACAAGTTGACGCATAAAGGCAGGTGACAATTGGTTCTCCCAGAGGCAATGGCGGTCGGCAGGCGATCATTCGGGCAGCTTGCGCAGGTGTTGGACCGCTTTGGGTACCGTTCGATTCCCTGGTGTCCAAATATTATTCGGGCCATTGCCCCTATCGTTCTGGAGCGTGCATGAAAGTTGGAGTGATTTCCGATACCCACGGCTTGCTCCGCCCCGAAGCGCTCGCCGCCCTGGCGGGGTGCGAGCGGATCATTCATGCCGGCGACATCGGTAGCCCGGAAATTCTTGAGCGACTGGCGGCTATCGCTGCGCTGCATGTCGTGCGCGGGAACAATGATCAAAACCAGGCATGGGCAGGACATCTCCCTGATTTTCTGCGATTGGACCTCAACGGTTGGCAGGCGCTGTTGGTGCATGACATTGCCGATGTTCCGGTCGATCTGGACCCAGGCATAAAGCTGGTGATCACCGGCCACTCCCACAAGCCACGCATGGAATGGCGTGGGGAGCGATTGTTTGTCAATCCTGGCAGCGCGGGGCGACGACGCTTCAAGCTGCCTGTCACGCTGGCCCTGCTCGAGGTAACGGCGACTTCGATTGAGCCTCGGTTGCTTGACCTGTTGGAGCAGCCTCCCGGATGGATTGAACCCTTGACGATTTGAAACGGCAGTATCAAGCAAATACAAATGAGAATATGGATTAAGCGCTGGTGATACGTCATCAGAGTTGTTTCAGCAAGCCCAGTAGCAGCTCATTGACCTCTGTCGCGCGCTCTCGCTGTATCCAGTGGCCGACACCTTCGAGGATATGACACCCGCGCAGGCCCGGCAGTGTCTGCGCGAAGGCTTCGATCTGCCGCGCAGAGCCCGGAAACTTCAGCACGCCGTCGCGGCTCCCGGCTATGAACATCGATGGCTGGCGGATAATGCAACCGCGCCAGGGCGCCAGCAGTGCCCATGAGCGCGTAATGTTGCGGTACCAGTTCAAGCCGCCGCGAAATCCGCTGCGGGTGAATTCGCCGGAGTAGTAGGCAATATCCGCAAGGCTTAGCCAGGCGGGCAGGGTTTCGGGCTCGCTCATCCCTCCCAGGAAGCCCTGGCCCGGCTGCAGCCGGCCGAACACCGGCCCGTCGGGCCCGTCACCCGAGCCACTGAAGTAGATGCGCCGGATCGACGACTCGACATCGCTTTCCAGCTCGGCCTCGGCCACACCCGGCGTCTGGAAGTACTGGATATAAAAGTCACTGATACCCCGCGCGGCAAGCGCGCCCAAGGGCTCCAAACGACCCGGTGGCGAGAAGGGAACGCTCATGCCGACCACTGCGCGGAACAGATCGGGTCGCATCATGGCTGCGCTCCATGCCACCAGCGCGCCCCAGTCATGACCGACGATCACGGCTTGTTGTTCGCCGAGTGCGTTGACCAACTCCACCATATCGCCTACCAGGTGGAGCGTGGTGTAGGCGTCGGGTTCGGCCGGCGCATCGGTGCCGCCATAACCACGCATGTCGGGTGCGACCGCCCTATAGCCGGCGCTCGCCAACGCCGCAAGCTGGTTGCGCCACGAGTACCACAGCTCCGGGAATCCGTGGCATAGCAAGACCAACGGGCCGCAACCCTGGGTGGCGACCCGCATGCGGATGCCATTGATGTCGAGCATTTCCAGGTGTGGCTCGTTCATGTGCGCTTCCTGCCATTCAAGCGATGGACTCCAGCAACCGCGGCAGATTCGCCTGAGCCTTCTGCCTGCTGACAGAAAGCCGATACAGTTGTGCCATTTTCTCGGTGTCGGTTTCTTGCAGGCCCCTGAGCACCGCAGTCAGAAAGAACAAGCGTGACTGCCTGATCCAGCGCGACAGGCCTTCATGCTCTCCCCAGCGTAGTTGGTTACCCAGGTAGACCGCCCACATTCTGATCCAGTCCGTGGGCACGTGAGGCGGGGGGACCATCGTGCAAAGCGCGTTCATTTGTGTTTGATCGGTCAGGTGGCTTTCCACATAAGCGATCAGGGCCGCGCTGAACACGGGTTGGCAACTGCTGACCATCAACAGGTTGATCCTGGCGCCGTCGAACACCTTCATTTCAGGCAGTGACGGGATGGCACTGGCGCTGCAATCAATGTGCAGAGTACCTGGGCTGGTGGCGATGCTGCCCCGGTCAAGCACGATGCGCGTTGGCTCGATAACCCGCACCCTGCCCAGGCGCACGATGTTGCCGATGCGTCGAAGCTCGCGTAATTCCGCCTGAGTGACGGTGGCGCAGCGGTAGGCAGTGGGGTCGACGGACTTGTCCAGGCGCAGGAGTTGGCCCGCGGCCTCAAGCCTTTCGAACAGGTCCGGGATCGAGTCTGCGGCTGCGATGGCCTCGAATTGTGCCATGAGGCCGCCGATGGTTCGTTCGAAGCTGTCAGGGCCCGGTTGCAGGTTGGCCCGGTCGATCAACCACGGATCGTTCGGCATGATCCAGCAGATTTTTGCGGGCGCAACACCGTTTTGCAGACACCACAGGCAAGCGTCGATCCCGGTCTTGCCCGATCCCACCACTACGTAGCCAGAGGGCGGGTGGCGGATCTTCGGCAGGTCGTTCAGTGGCACGCATTGCACGCCGGGTTCCACCCTGTACCTGGGCGGGTGGGTCGAGGGAACTGCCGTCTGGGCATGGGTGGCATCTACCACCTTTTTGTGCACCCGGACCTGATGGTTGACGCCGCTGACCAGCGAGGTAAACCGGTGGTCGTCAATGCGGTCGCCGGTGTAGTTGCACATGGGGAAGTAACGGACTTGACCTGACGGCAGAAACTGCTGATTCATCACCTGGTCGAAATAGCTCACCACCTCGGCGCCGGAGGCTAGCTCATACAGGCCTTCGTTGAGTTCGGCCTGGTCTTTCGTTGCGCTGCCCAGTTCTCGTGAGTTGACGCCATAGAAGGCCGAGGGCTGGTGCAATCGCACGAACGGGTAGGCATCATTCCAGTGCCCGCCAGGTCGGTCGTGTCGATCCACCATTATGATGCGTGCATTCGTTTCCTTGAGTAGCGTATCGACGAAAGCCATGGCCGTCGCGCCAGCACCGATGATCAGGTAGTCGGTTTCGATCAGTTTTGCGTCCATATGCTTTCGCCTTTCTGAAGGTTCCCCCCTCAACGTCAGAAGATTAGCTACCTGAACCGGGCTCGATAGAACGAATGCTCCTCACACAAATAACTGATGGAATTAATGGTTGCTGTCTGAGTCGCGACTCTCCAGTCGATGCAATACCTGACGCTCTGGCGCATGCACGTGGCGGCGCCACACTCGCGCATTCAAACGCCAGTTCGGCACCTCCCAAGGCACCTGACCGTTACTCAATAAGCTGATCGATCAACACCGCGTTGGTATAGACCAAGCTGCCGTCGCTCGCACGGTGCCCGACCAGATGAAACTGACCGCGTTCGTCGTGCAGATAGACACGCATTTTACAGTCGGACAAGGGGGCGTATCCCTCGGGCATGATCAACTCCATCGAGTCCATATCGACATCGACCATGGCTTCAGGCTCGTGGGTCTTCTGCAGGTGCTCTTCGGCGTCCTCCAGACGGATATGGAGAGGGCCGTCGACGTAAAAATGGATCTCACCGATCGGGATGGACTTCTGGTCGGGGTTGGGCTTGCACCAGCCTTCGATCGTCAAGGCACTCATGACGAAACCTCCCATGTGGATTGCTGAACGGCGTAGCTATCGTCCCTGCTCAATGCCATCACTTATGTTTGATGACTGCACAAGGGCAGGGTTCATCCTTTGGGGCCGCCTCCGGTCGCACTCTGCCGTCCGTCATCAGAAATTAAGTATAGCCGCCGGCAAACGGAACTCCCTTGCCGGCCTCACGGTACAAGCCGATGGTTCTATACTTCTCACTGACTTTACCGCCCGGATGGGTGGTACTTGTCTGCCCTGCCTGGACGTAAGTGGCGATGCTGTTGCATAACCAATGAACAACAGGAATAGGATGAAGAGGACATGGCAATAGCAATTGTCTTGATACTCATCGTTATTGCATCAGTGCTATTCAACATACTGGCGCCCTGGCAGGCGACACCGGCAGCTTCCAACTGGGGCTCCATAGATACCACCCTGTTCATTACCCTGGTCATCAGCGGAATATTTTTCATTGCCATCACGGTATTCATGGCGATAGCGGTGATGCGCTTTCGTCACAAGAAGGGGTCTCGGGCGGCCTATCAGCCAGAAAATAAAAAACTGGAATTATGGTTGATTATCGTTACCTCACTAGGGATCGCCGGGATGTTGGCGCCTGGTCTGGTTGTTTATAACGATTTCATCCGGGTGCCGAAAAATGCTTACGAACTTGAAGTGGTCGCCCAGCAGTGGCAGTGGGCCTTTCGTTTTCCCGGTCAGGACGGGAAGTTGGGCAAGTCGGATATCAGGTTTGTTGATTCCGCCAATCCCCTCGGCCTTGATCCCAAGGATCCTGCAGGGCAGGACGATGTGCTGGTAATGAATAATGAAGTTCGCCTGCCGCTCGATCGGCCGGTGAAAGTCTTGCTGCGCGCTAAAGATGTCCTGCACGATTTCTATGTACCGCAAATTCGCAGCAAGATGGACATGGTGCCAGGGATGGTGTCGTACTTTTGGTTTACGCCGACTAAAACCGGAAAATACGAAGTCCTGTGCGCTGAGTTTTGTGGTGTAGGTCATTACAACATGCGCGGCCATATGATCGTGGAAGAGCAGGGCGTCTTCGATCAATGGCTAAAAGGCCAACCGACTTTTGCGCAGACATTGACGACAGCGGCCCGGCCCAGTCGGGACAGCCTGCTGGAAAAAGGCCGGCAGTTGGTCGAACAACTCGGCTGCAAGGCCTGTCATAGCCAGGATGGCAGTGCCAGTCTCGGCCCGGGATGGAAGGGGTTGTACGGGCGCGCTGAACAGCTTGCCGATGGCACCCGTGTGCAAGTCGACGAGGCCTACCTGAAAGAGTCGATTCTCGATCCGAAGGCCCGCCTGGTACAGGGCTACCCGCCGGTGATGGTGGCCTATACTCTCAAAGATGATGAACTGGGTGCTGTCATCGCCCTGATCAAATCACTGGGTGCTGCGGGGCAAGCCAATGAACCTTCGACTGGCGAAGCGTCCAGTCCGGGTGAAGACCTGGTGGCGCAGGGGCAGAGACTGGCCGGATCGCTGGGTTGTCTGGCCTGTCACAGTGTCGATGGCAACAAGGGCGTCGGTCCCAGCTGGCAGGGCCTGTATGGCAAGACGGAAACCCTTGCCGACGATACGAGCGTGAAGGTTGATGAGGCCTATCTCAAAGATTCGGTTCTTCATCCCAATGCCAAAATCGTCAAGGGCTATGCCGCCGTCATGCCGAGCTTGGCGCCGAGTGACAAGGAGCTGGATGCGCTGATCGCTTTTATCAAATCCAAAGCGAATACTGACGCTGATGCGAGCAAGGCAGAACCAGGGAAGTAGCCGTAAAGCAGCCAGAAATACACTGAAACTTCGACAGGAGGATGACGTGATGGCCTATGCGGAGCAAGCCGAGACACAAGCGTTGCACGAACCCAAGAGTTTCCTGACCAGATACATCTGGAGTCAGGACCACAAGGTCATAGCCATTCAATATTCCTTGACGGCTCTGTTCGTGGGGCTGATCGCGTTGGTGTTGTCCGGTTTGATGCGCCTGCAGATAGGTTTCCCCGGCAGTTTGGCGTTCATGGACGCCAGTACTTATTATCAGGCGATGACCATGCACGGCATGATCATGGTCATTTACTTGCTGACGGCCTTGTTTCTGGGTGGCTTCGGCAACTATCTGATCCCACTGATGGTGGGCGCCCGTGACATGGTCTTTCCTTATGTCAACATGCTGAGTTACTGGACCTACCTGCTGGCGGTACTGGTGTTGCTCGCCGGTTTCTTTGTGCCTGGCGGCCCCACGGGGTCGGGCTGGACGCTCTATCCGCCACAGTCCATTACTCAGGGCACACCGGGAGTGGAGTGGGGCATCGTACTGATGCTCGTCTCACTGGCGATTTTTATTGTCGCAACCACCATGGGCGGGTTGAACTACGTCACCACGGTGTTGCAGGCGCGCACGCACGGCATGACATTGTTTCGCATGCCGCTCTCGGTATGGGGCATCTTCATGGCCTCGATCATGGCCTTGCTGGCCTTTCCGGCGTTATTTGTCAGCGCGATCATGATGCTGTTCGACAAGCTATTGGGCACCAGCTTCTTTATGCCGGCGATGGTCTCGCTGGGGCAGCCGCTCGGTCACCAGGGTGGCAGCCCGATATTGTTCCAGCACCTGTTCTGGTTCTTCGGCCACCCGGAGGTCTACATCGTCGCGCTCCCTGCATTTGGCCTGGTCTCCGACTTGATCAGCACCCATGCGCGTAAAAATATCTTCGGTTACCGAATGATGGTGTGGGCCATTATCGCGATTGGCGTACTCAGTTTTGTGGTCTGGGCGCACCATATGTATGTCAGCGGAATGAACCCGTACTTTGGCTTTTTTTTCGCCGTCACCACTTTGGTCATCGCGGTGCCGACCGCGCTGAAAGTCTATAACTGGATATTGACCCTGTGGCGCGGCGACATCCATCTGACCGTGCCGATGCTGTTTGCCCTGGCCTTTATCGTCACCTTCCTGGTCGGCGGTCTGACCGGGTTGTTTCTGGGCAATGTGATCGTGGATATACCGCTCTCGGACACTTATTTCGTCGTGGCCCACTTTCATATGGTCATGGGGGTCGCACCGGTACTGGTGGTGTTCGGCGGCATTTATCACTGGTTCCCGAAAGTGACCGGGCGCATGTTGAACGACACCCTGGGCAAGCTGCATTTCTGGATTACCTTTCTGGGCACCTACGCCATCTTCTTCCCCATGCACTACCTGGGGTTCCAGGGCATGCCACGCCGCTACTATGCCTATGAAAACTACGCGTTCATCCCGCAATCCGCGCAAGAGTTGAATGCCTTCATTACGGTAGTCGCATTGACTGTCGGGGTTTCCCAATTGCTGTTCCTGTTCAACCTGGCCTGGAGTGCATTCAAGGGCAAGCCGGCAGGCAGCAATCCCTGGGGCGCGGCGAGCCTGGAATGGCAAACGCCGGACACTCCGCCGAAACACGGTAACTGGGGAGAGAAGTTGCCGGTCGTGCATCGCTGGGCCTATGACTACAGTGTGCCGGGGATAGAACAGGATTTCGTTCCGCAAACGGTCTCCGTCGATGAACTGGAGCACATGCGACAACTCAGTGCCGGAACTAAGGCGGACATCAAGACATGAACAGGCTGCTATTGAAAAACGCCGGCAGCGCTGACCCCGGCGGCAGTTGGAGTCGCGACCCTGGGGGGATTCAGGCTGCCGGGGGGGCTGATCCAAGCCAAACCGCAAGAGTCGGCCTGCGCCTGTTTCTGGTGGTGGTGAGCTCGTTATTCTTCCTCTTTCTGATCGCCTTTATTGCTCGCTCACAATTGGCCGACTGGGAACCCCTGACAGAGCCTTTGGCGCCGTTGGCCAATCTGCGGCCGCTCTGGCTGAACTCGGCTTTTCTGGTACTCAGTTGCATTGCACTGCAGTGGTCGCGCATGGCCGCCCGACAGGCTCGGCTGGGCGCAACCATGATCGGTTTTGCATTGGGGGGCGTTTTTGCTATTGCCTTTCTGGCGGGGCAACTCTGGGTCTGGCAGCAGTTTGTCGCCTGGGGCTACTTTGTGGCCAGCAATCCGGCCAACAGTTTCTTCTACCTGTTGACCGGGCTGCATGGGCTCCACCTGCTGGGCGGGGTGATCGCCTGGTGCTGGATCGTCGCTAAATTCCTGCGTCATGTGCCACTGGCGCAACTGGGCGCCAGCGTAGAACTCTGTGCCATCTATTGGCATTACTTGTTGGGTCTCTGGTTCGTACTATTCGCGCTGCTGGCCAGCACGCCACAAACCTATGAAGCCATCGCCAGATTCTGCGGCCTGAGGTGAAAAGCCATGGCATTGCACCCACAAACCCAAGCCCAAACCGAGAGCCGTTCATCCAATCCACCAGCTCCGCCGCCTGCACCGGGATGGCAGGGCATCGCCAGCGACTGGTCCTCGGATAAAGAGGCCTTCAAGCAGGTCCACTGGGGCAAGGCGATGATGTGGATATTCCTGCTCAGCGACACTTTTATATTCACCTGTTTTCTGACCGGCTACATGTCGGTACGCATGGCCATCACTACCGCCTGGCCGAACCCCAGTGAAGTGTTCGCATTGACGATCGGCGGAAGAGAGATCCCGCTTATTCTGATCGCCATCATGACCTTTGTGCTGATCAGTAGCAGCGGCACCATGGCCATGGCCGTCAATTTCGCCTATCGCCGTGATCGAGCGAAAACCACGGCCCTGATGCTGGCGACCGCTGCCTTGGGGGTGACCTTCGTCAGCATGCAGGCCTTTGAATGGAGCAAGCTCATCGCAGAAGGGGTGCGTCCCTGGGGGAACCCCATGGGAGCGGCGCAATTTGGTGCCAGCTTTTTCATGATTACCGGTTTTCACGGACTGCATGTGTCAATCGGCGCCATCTACCTCTGCATTGTGGCGCTGAAAGTATTGCGGGGAGATTATGAGCGCTCCGGAAACTATCAGAACGTCGAGATAGCCGGGCTTTACTGGCACTTCGTGGATTTGGTGTGGGTGTTTATTTTTGCATTCTTCTATTTATGGTAGAGGAGCACGGGTGATGGCACAGGCTCAGAGTCAGCAACATCCAATCAGTTTGTACCTTAAAATCTGGGGGCTGTTATTCGTCCTCAGCACGATGTCGTACCTGGTCGACTATTTCCACTTCCATGGCTACCTTCGGTGGTTCCTGATTATCACCTTCATGTTGTTGAAGGCAGGTTTAATTGTCTCCATCTTCATGCATATGGCCTGGGAGCGGTTGGCCCTGGTTTATGCCATATTGGTGCCGCCTTTGTGTTTACTGGTGCTCGTCGGACTGATGGCCACCGAGGCAGACTATGTTTTCCTCAGCCGGGTCAGCTTCTTCGGCCAATAAGCCGCTTTCGGATGGCCATCAGTTTCCAGACGCTAACCCGATATCACTCGCTTGAACTGATGCCATTTGTGCTGCCAGGCCACTGTCCAGTGGGGGGCTGCCGCTCCCGTGCCGGCGATCTTCAGATTTGGATGATGATCGATTACCTGGTCCAGGATCGGTTCCTGATCCGGCTCAACATCCACGAAGAAAATATGTTTGCCCTCTTTTACCACCTGCTGGAAATTGCGGAAGTGAGTGTTCGGCACCTGGAACCCAAAAAAACCGCCTTCCCAGATACAGAAGCCCAAAATGACAATGGCAAGGAAGACAAAAGGCGTCCAGCCTGCGGCGGTTTCGGTCCAGCCCATCCAATAGGCGCCACCCAGGACCAGTGCTGCGAGGGGCAGACCGACTACAGCACCAACCTCACCGGAGTGAACAGCATCTTGTTCCATTAACGAGTTGACCTCGTGGAGGTGATGTTCTTCGACATCAGCAACTTTTTCACTAAGTACATGAATCTGTTCGGAGTTGATGCCGCTGGCTTCCAACTCATTTTCAACTGTTTCGAGATCGTTGAGATTGTCACTGATGTAATAGTGCCGATTCATGCCACACCTCCAAACCCAAGTTTGCCGTAGACCTCCTCTGTCCGGCAGCCGTTAATAACCGAGATTTGCAGTCAGTAGCTGTGCCGTGGGGAACGTTGCACACTTCTTGCAAACTGAAAAAAAGTATAGCACTCGCCAGCACGCCCCCTAGTTGATCTGCACCAGGACCGGACCTTCCGTTACGATCGGCGGATTCGCGCGGATACTCGAGGTGTTTTTCTGAATCCAGTCACGCGCTACTTTCAGGCTCGCATCGCAGCCGGCCTTGTCTATGCAAACAGTGATCGCTGTACCACCGTCGCCCGTATTGAGCAATGTGTAGCTGACGAGGCCAGGCACTGTCCGCAAGGTCGCTTCGATGTCGTCTTTACGCTCTTCCAGACGTTCGAAAAGCTGCTTCGCTCCCGTACCCAGGTAGGTTCTTATCACCGCGTACATAGTCGTCTCCTTTGGGAGTACCGTCTTGATGCCCATCCAGATCCGTTGATGGCCGCCATCACACAAGTTTCAGCTCGCCCTGATTCATTAAGCTTAGTCAAACGCCGGCGACAACCGAAGTGCAACGACCATCGGCCTATCGCAAACATCCAAACCCGGCGCTAACTGAAACTTGAACCTTGACGCAACTGCGCCGGGCTCACGCCAAGGCGTTGCTTGAAGGTGGTCGCCATGTGTGCCTGGGAGTTGAAACCGCAGGCGTAGGCGATCTCCGTCAGCGTGGCGGTCGAATCGCGCATCAAGGCTCGGGCCCTGGCGAGGCGTCGGTCGATCAGGTAAGCGTGCGGGCTTTTGCCTGTGGCGTTTTTGAAGGCCCGCATGAAATAGCCTTCGGACAATCCAAGCAGGCCCGCCATCGCCGGTACGCTCAACGGGCCATCGAGGCCAGCATCAATGAACTCATCGAGCAAGCGCATCCGGTAACCGGTAATCGAGCCATGGGCCGGTGATGGCAGCGCTTCGCCATTCGTCGCCCGTGCAGACAATGCCAGTGCCCAGGCCTCCCAATCGTCCTCCACGGAGGCGTGCAACAGCGCGGCGCGCATTCGCCACGCGAGGGCAGTGGCCTGCCGGTCGATGCGATTGTTGAAGGCACGATCGCCCACCAACGCAATACCGTCGGTGCGCATCACCCGCAGGTATTCACCGCCCGTGGCTGATTCGGACAGCACGTCACACCCGGCGGGAACGAACGCCAGGCCGTTGGGCACGGCATCGAAAGGGCGTATTCGGTCACTGCCGATAGCGTGCAGGCCTCGCTGGCTGTCGAAGGCAAAGCCGATTCCCGCCTGGGTCGCCACATAACGGGTCGCGTAGGCGCGGCCGGGGAGCAATTCGATCACCCAGGGGCCGGCCTCAATACGGCGGACCGGTTCGGACAGGAGCGTTGGCGGCAGGCGATTTCGATGGCTCATGAACGCCATAGTAATGAAGAGGGGGGACAAAAGTCAGGTCGGTTTTTTGAAAGCCGGCGTACTGCGCCCGTGTCCAGACTGGGCAAAATCTCAGGGGGATAAATCATGCACAGACTCACTCGCGACGATATCGAACAGGCTGCACGCAACGTTTACCAGGTCATGCCGGCCACCGCCCAATACCCTTGGCCGTTGCTAGCCCGGCGGTTGGGGTGCACGGTGTGGGTCAAGCACGAAAATCACACGCCTACCGGGGCTTTCAAAGTGCGCGGCGGTATTACCTTCATGCATTGGCTCAAGCGCGAACACCCAGACGCGAAGGGCATTGTCAGCGCTACCCGCGGCAACCATGGCCAGAGCCTGGCGCTGGCCGCTGGCGCATTGGGTTTGCGGGCGTTGATCGTGGTGCCGCAAGGTAACTCGGTAGAAAAGAACAACGCCATGCGCGGCTTTGGCGCTGAAGTGGTCGAGTATGGGCGCGATTTCGATGAGGCCCGTGAAGAGGCTGCACGCCTTGCACGTGTGCATGACCTGTTCCTGGTTCCGCCGTTTCATACCGAGCTGGTCAAAGGTGTCGCCACTTATGCGCTGGAGCTGTTCAACGCAGCGCCGGACCTGGATACCGTTTATGTACCGATTGGCTGTGGCTCGGGGATTTGCGGGGTAATCGCCGCCCGCGATGCGCTGGGCCTGAACACCCGGGTGGTGGGCGTGGTTTCCACCGAGGCGGCGGCCGCACAGTTGTCGTTTGACACCGGAGTCCTGTGCGAAACTGCTTCGGCAACTACCTTTGCCGACGGTCTGGCCGTACGCAAGCCGGTGCCTGAGGCCTTTGCCGTCTACGCGCAAGGTGCTGCGCGGATCGTAGCGGTCAGTGATGCGCAGATTGCCGAGGCCATGCGCGTGTATTACACCGATACCCATAACCTGGCTGAGGGGGCCGGTGCGGCGGCACTGGCAGCGCTCATTTCCGAGCGTGAAGCCATGTCGGGAAGCCGGGTGGGGGTGATTCTGTCCGGTGGCAACGTCGACAGATCGGTGTATGCGCAAGTGATTGCGTGAAGGGGCAGTGACCCTGCTCACATAAACCTGGCCACATAAATTTGAAATGCACGGCGTTGCTCGACACAATCGCGCCCCGATCCGGCCAAAGGCGCCGGACGCTCGTGGTGAAAAGGGGCCGCAAGTGAACGAACAGACATTGTCCATGCGCCTGGAGCGCGTGGCGGCGCATGTGCCAGCCGGCGCGTGCCTGGCCGATATCGGCTCGGATCACGGCTACCTGCCGGTGGCGCTGATGCGCCGTGGCGCCATCGCGGCGGCGGTGGCCGGCGAGGTGGCGTTGACGCCGTTCCACGCGGCCAACCGCACCGTGCGCGAGAACGGCCTGGACTCGCAGATCACCGTGCG
The DNA here is from genome assembly GCF_019947515.1 of Pseudomonas sp. A-B-19. Classification (NCBI taxonomy): domain Bacteria; kingdom Pseudomonadati; phylum Pseudomonadota; class Gammaproteobacteria; order Pseudomonadales; family Pseudomonadaceae; genus Pseudomonas; species Pseudomonas sp. A-B-19. The sequence continues at coordinate 53,179 of NZ_JAGYGN010000004.1, read as the reverse complement.
CCTGGCCAACGGCCTGGCGGCAATCGAGCCGGGAGACGGGATCACGGCAATCAGCCTCTGCGGCATGGGCGGCGAAACGATTCGCGACATCCTCGACAGCGGCAAGGCGTACCTGAACGGTCGGGAGCGCCTGATCCTGCAACCCAACGGCGGCGAACAGCCACTGCGCCAATGGCTGATGGACAATGGCTACCGCATCCTCTGCGAGGAAGTGCTGCGGGAAAACCGTTTCGACTACGAAATCATCGTCGCCGAGCGCACCGGGCCGGTGATGTACACCGCCCAGCAGCTGTACTTCGGCCCATTGCAGATGCAGGCCCGCAGTCCGGCGTTCCTGCTCAAGTGGCAGCGCAAGTTGCGCCAGAAACAGAAGACCCTGACCCACTTGGCCCGGGTGCAACAGGCTGTGCCCGAGGAAAAGGTGCAGGACTTCGCGCGCCAGGCCCGGTGGATCGCTCAGTTACTGGCTTGAGCAAGCGTGGGTCAGGCGATGGGCATACAGCGCGATGGCGGTTTTTTCCGGAATAGCATTGGAAATGATTCAGTCCCTTGGCTACGCCGGTTTCAGCCAGGGAGACAGGTACTCCCTGGTGCTGGATTTGGTACCGTTTGTCGAGCATTTTGCTCAAAAAATGAACGATTTTGATAGGCTTCGCTCTGATGTTCCAGCAGGCGAGCCCCGTTGAGCGGTCGCGCTGCGCTCACTAATAAAAAGGACGTATACCTCATCTGCATTGAATGGAATGCACATGGGGATTTTTTTTACCTGAGACCTGGAGTGATAGTATGCCGTCATCACTGACTCGCTGGGCGAGTCGCTCCCTCTTGTAATACCTGATTATTAAGTTGCTTCAATCATTGCGAACTTGATCTTGCAGGTGCGAATAAATAATTCGCACGCCTGGGGCATGGTCAATTTGCACTGCTGCTCTAAGTGGAGATGTCATCTTGGATATTAATACAATGATCGGCCTGATCGGCCAGAAAGAATCCATGGAGTTTTTGCGTTTAGGTGTTGTTTACGTTCACCTGTTGGCTTGCTGCGTAGCGATTGGCCTGGTGTTTGCCAGCGATGCGGCAATGGTCAAGGATTTATGGAACGGTCGTCTATCGTCGGGGCACGATAATGAACATATGGCCAGTCTTCAGACGTCTGTTGCCAATGCGTTGATATTCTTGTGGATCACTGGAGCCGCGGTAATAGGCATTGATTATCTGGACAAAGGCATGAACTATTTTGCCAATCCAAAACTTCAAGCCAAAGTCATCATTGTATTGTTGTTGACGTTCAACGGCATGTTGCTGCACCGCTTTGTATTGCCGGCAATGCTGAAGGCCGGGTCGCTGCTTGATCTCAAGGTCAGTGTGCGAATGTTTGCCCTGTTCTCTGGCGCACTGTCGGGTGTGTCCTGGCTGTATGCCGCCATGCTCGGTGTCGGTCGACCACTGGCCTGGAAATATTCGCTCACCGAGTTGCTGATGGCCTATCCGGTGTTGATCGTGCTCGGCTTTGCGATGATGGTGGCGCTGACTCAGTGGGCGCGTAAGCGCAACGAGGCAATGCCGGTTCAGGAGACTTGGCTGTTTGCGGGTATTCCTGCACTGCGCTGAGCTGACGAAAATCCAGGCAAAGACGGGTAAAACCGTTTGACCCTTTGAAGCATCAGACCCAGATCGCAGCCTTCGGCAGCTCCTACAGATGATCGACGTAGGAGCTGCCGAAGGCTGCGATCTTTTGATTTTGATCTTCAGTTGATCCGCGCCGCGTTAAAGCCTGCAAGTAAGCTTTTTCGTCATAGACGATTCTGATCCACTTGAAAGCGAGTGACCTCAGGGCCGTTTTGCTAGATACCTGCTTCAGCGCCAAGGCCAGGCCGGGGTCCATGGCCGACTATAATTTAGTGTGGGGGGACCGTCGGAGGTGGCGCTATGCGTATCTTCAAGCAACTCCTGCTCCTGGTCGCGGGGCTTCTGGCGAGCAGCCTCTCCCTGGAGGCAATCAGCGGTGGCGGCCTCGGTCAAAATCCTCACCCGGCCGTTCTGGTCAGTGGGCAGCCACAGCAATGCGGGCAATTCCACCACTTCCACAGTGGCTCGTTTCATATGGGAAACCGGCATTTCGTACCGATGCACAACCGGCACTTCATACCGATCCACCGGATAAACCGCTTCGAGGTGATCAGAGGCTCTGGGTTCAGCGATCAGCGCTTCGGTTCCAGGCACGTTCACTTTGTGCGCCAGTTCGATCCGCGGACGGGGCAGTTTGTGATTAGGGAATTTGTCTGGTGACGCATGCCGCTCCAGAGAACAGAAGCTGCCAACGAACTGGTTGTCTTCCTCCCATCGAGTGAGTGGCCCCCGATTTCGGCGTGACCTGCCCCACAAACGGGGCGCCATTCCCCAGCAGTATTCGCGTCTCTTCTAACACGATATTTCAACCTCTGGCCAATGTTTGCGGGGCTCGCACCTGTTTTACACAACGCTGGCAAAGTAATTGCTGAGTGAGAGCTTGTCCCGTTCCTGAAAAGTGCAGCGTCGGGAACCTGTGGAGCTGTCAGTACCCCATTGAGTGATAGCGTGTAACCATCGGGTTGCATCTCGAGATACCCCTGGCTACTCAATAGAAGTGCTGCTGTCCTCCTCTGCAACCGTCCAGGGGAAATGCTTATGAGCCACTCCAGATATACGCGTGTGCAGGTAGCGCTGCGCGGGTTGTGTTTTCTGGCTTGCCTGCTGACGGTAACGCTGATGGCGGCTGACGAACCTCAGAGTAATGACAATCAAAACAATGATAAGTGGCTGGAGCCGGCACGCTCCAGGATAATGCACGTGACTGGCGCGATGCCGTTCTTTCCGCATCGGGCCAATACCACCGGCAACCTGTTGTTGAATATAAAAGACTTCGACAATGCCCAGGTCTGTGGTGCTTGCCATACAGAGATTTACAAACAGTGGCGCTCATCGATGATGTCCCAGGCCTGGGATGAACCCATCTATCGGGCCTTGCTCAAGCGTGCGAGTTCGGCCACCGAGGGGAAGGTCGATAACTTCTGCACCGGTTGCCACACCCCGATCGGTCTCACGACCGGGCAAATCAATTCGCAGGTCAACCGCTCTTCAATTGAAGACAGTGCGAAGAATCATCCGATGCCCGGGGTCGATTGCGAGACCTGCCACAACATCAGTGCCCGCACGGGCCTCGATAACGGCGCCTATGTCCTGAGCCCTCGGGCGCATGGCAAACCCACCAAGTTCGGCCCACGTAAAGACGCCGTTTCGCCTTATCACGACACCGTGTATTCGGCTCTGCACACGCGCTCGGACTTTTGCGCCACCTGCCACAACGTCACGCACCCGTTCAGCAGCGTGGCGGTCGAGCGTACCTATGACGAATGGCAGGAGAGCGCCTACAGCCTCAACGGCGTAACCTGCCAGAGCTGCCATATGCCGGGTTTTGCGGGCAAGGCCGCGATCATGGGGCCAGACCGCGAGGAGGTCGCCTCGCATTGGTTCAGCGGAGCCAACGCGATGATGCTCAAGCATCTCGGTCAGGAAGTGGGCGCGCAACGCGCGCGCGACATGCTTGCGCGAGCGGGGGAAATAACCTTCCAGCAACTGCCGGCGGCCATCATTCCAGGGCAATACAACTCGGTGGCCGTCAAAGTTTCCAACGTCGGCGCCGGGCACAAGCTGCCGACCGGTTTTCCGGAGGGACGGGAGATGTGGATCGATTTCCGGGTGCAGGATGCCAGTGGTCGCGAGCTCTATCGACTGGGTGCGATCAAGGACGGCAAGACCGAGGACAACACGCGAAACTTCAAAGTGCACATCGGCGACGAGGACGGCAATCCGTTGGACGTCGAGGTCTGGAATGCCACGCAGATTCTCTCGGACAACCGCATTCTGCCCAAGGGCTACGATATCGGGGAGTTCTCCTTCCTGGTGCCGGCCGACGCCGTCGGGCCACTGACCCTGACGGCCGCACTGAACTATTGGCCGTTCTCCCAGAAGCTGGCCGACTACCTGCTGGGCAAGGACCAGGTGCAGGTGGAAATAACCCAGATGGCCAAAGTCACGCAGAGCGTACCCTTGTCACCGATCACTGTGTCCCGACCCTAGGGGCGTTGACGCGCTTTCAGGCTTGCTCCCGGAACACCCGCGCCATGACGGTGGACGAGTTGTTGTGACTGGCGTTGGTCGGGGTTCCGGCCTGCGCTGCGCAGGCAAGTCACGTACCGATACGCAAGACGACAATCGTTATGTCACCTTCAGACTTCGTTAAGAAATGCCTTTGATACTTCTCCCCAATTGATCCGGGGGAGATGATTTTCAATGTCCGATTTCAACTGGAACGTTCAGTTGCCGCTGCAATTTGGCCTGGCCGAAGCACAGCAGATGTATCTCGTCAGGGCCTTGCCGGACGCTGCGCAACGGTGTGTCTTCGAAGACTTTATCCAGCAACGTTTTCGTAGCGCCCACGGTGCCGATATTCGCCATTTCATGCCGGAACTGTTTGGCATGAGCGATGCGTCCGGCGCGCTCTGTGCGGTGGTCGGGGTGCGTCTGGCGAGCGCCGGGCCACTGTTTCTGGAAGGTTACCTGGACGAGGCGGTCGATCCGCTGATCAGTGCCGCTGCCGACCGGACCGTAGGCCGGTCGGCCATTGTCGAGGTAGGCAACCTGGCTGCCAGCGACACCGGCAGCGCACGAATGAGCATCATTGCGATGACTTACCTGCTGGCTATGGGGGGGCTGGAATGGGTCGCCTTTACCGGGAACCTGGGGCTGGTCAATAGTTTTCATCGCCTTGGCTTGAAGCCCGTGACCCTGTGTGCTGCCGACCCGGCGCGTCTGGGCGAAGACCGCCACGCCTGGGGCAGTTACTACGAAAGCAAGCCGTGGGTTCATGTTGGCAATATCCGCTCGGGGTTCATTCATTTGCGCAACATAGGCCTGTTCAGTCGCCTGGGCTTGCCGACCTCGATTGAAGGGGCTTGCCATGTCGCCTGAAATGGAGCGTTTCAAACAGACCCTGCGTCATCATGCTGAGCAAAAAAACAACGCCATTGCCTTGTGGGGCGATCATCTGAAGCTGGACTACGCCACGCTGTATGCCGAGATCATTTATCGCCAGCAGCGCCTGCGCGATGAACGGGTCAGGGTGGTCGCACTGGCGCTGGACAATGGTGTCGAAGCCATGCTTTGGGACCTGGCCGCGTTGTTCGAGGGGTTGACCTGCGTGGCCTTGCCGCCTTTTTTCAGTCCGGCGCAACGCAAACATTGCCTGGAGCAGAGCCAGGCCGAACACGTCATTAGCGAGCCGCAACTGCACGACGAGCTGCAAGCGGCCGGGTATCGGCAGTACGGCGAGTTCTGGCACCGCACCTTCAGTAGCCCGAACCGGATGCCTGACGGCACCGCCAGGTTGACCTTCACCTCGGGCACTACAGGCACGCCCAAGGGCGTGTGCTTGAGTGCCGACAGCATTCTGCGGGTCGCTCGCGAGCTGCACCTGGCCAGCCAGCCCACCGATCCGCAACATCACCTGGCGCTGCTGCCGCTGGCCATTTTGCTGGAGAACATCGGTTGTTACGCCGCACTGTATGCTGGCGCTACCTTGAGCCTGCCCAGCCAGAAAACCCTGGGGATCGAAGGCGCCAGCGGTGTGGATGTGCCGCAATTGTTGGGTTGTCTGGCCGGCCGTTCGCCCCAGAGCCTGATTCTGGTGCCGCAGTTGTTGCTGATGCTGGTCAGTGCTGCGGAGCAGAAGGCTTTCGACCCACAGTACCTGCGTTTTGCCGCCGTGGGCGGTGCCCGGGTTTGCCAAGATCTACTGCATCGGGCAGAGCGCGTGGGTGTACCGGTTTACGAGGGTTACGGACTGTCGGAATGCGCATCGGTGGTGTGCCTCAATCGCCCGCGAGCGTGGCGCCCCGGCAGTGTCGGACAGCCGCTGCCCCATGTGCAGATTCGCCTGGCGGACGACGGCGAAGTGCTGATCAAGGGCTCAACCTTGCTGGGCTATCTGGGAGAGGCGCCGCACACCGCCCAATGGTGGCCCAGCGGCGATCTCGGCGAGTTCGACGCCGAGGGTTTTCTCTACCTCAAGGGGCGCAAGAAACATCAATTCGTCACCAGTTACGGACGCAACGTAAACCCCGAGTGGGTGGAAGCCGAATTGACCCAGCGCGGGCCTGTCGCCCAGGCCTTCGTCTATGGCGAGGCCATGCCTCACAACCATGCGCTGCTTTGGCCCCACCGTCCGGACTGCACCGACGAACAACTGGCCGCCGCCGTGGCCCAGGCCAACGAGGCACTGCCCGAGTACGCCCGGGTCCACCGCTGGAGCCGGCTCGACCAACCCTTCACCGCCACCAACGGCTTGCTCACCGCCAATGGCCGGCCCCGCCGTGACGCCATCGTCGAACGCTACCGGGGGTCGTTGAGAGAATCCGAATTTTCCGAGGAATCCGCACCATGAGCTTTTTTGACACGCTGCACCAAGCCACTGAGCAAGAACGCATCGAGTTGTTCGACCTGCCGATCATCCGCGATGCGCTGCAGGGCGACGTCAGCCTGGAAAGTTACCGGGCCTTTCTGGCACAGGCCTATTACCACGTACGCCATACCGTGCCGTTGATGATGGCCTGTGGTGCGCGCCTGCCATTACGTCTGGAATGGCTGCGCGAAGCGGTATGTGAATACATCGAGGACGAATACGGTCACGAACAATGGGTGCTCAATGACATTGAAGCCAGCGGCGGTGACAGGGACGCTGTACGTGACGGGTGTCCGTCATTGCCGATCGAATTGATGGTCAGCTTCCTCTACGACCTGATCGCCAGGGACAATCCGGTGGGACTGTTCGGCATGGTCAACGTACTCGAAGGCACGAGCATCGCTTTGGCCACCCAAGCCGCCGACAGCATTCGCCAGCGCCTGGACTTGCCACAAAGCGCCTTCAGCTACCTCAGTTCCCACGGCTCGCTGGATGTCCAGCATATGCAGACCTATCGCCGACTGATGAACAGACTGGATGATCCGCACGACCAGGCCGCCGTCATTCATGCCGCCAAAGTGGTGTACCGGCTCTACACCGATATGTTTCGTGGCTTGCCGCGTAACGGGGAGAACCTGCATGCGCCTGTCTGAAGCTCGCGTGGTGTTGACCGGTGCCAGCGGCGGCATCGGCCTGGCCATCGCCACCGCACTGTGCGCCAGTGGTGCCCGGGTGCTGGCGGTGGCTCGACATCGGGAACCGTTGGCGCCGCTGCTGGAGCTTTATCCTCGTAACCTGTGCTGGGTCCGTGCAGACCTGACGTTACTCTGCGACCGCCGCCAGGTGCTGGAGCAGGCCCGGAGCTCCGGTGGCATCAACCTGCTGATCAATGCCGCCGGGGTCAACCATTTCGCCATGCTCGAACAGCTCGACGACAGCGAGATCAATTCGATGCTTGCGGTGAACATCGGCGCGCCGATGTGCCTGACAAAACTGATGTTGCCACTGCTCAAGCAGGCCGACAGTGCCATGGTGGTGAACGTCGGTTCGACCTATGGCTCCATTGGCTACCCCGGCTACGCCAGTTACTGTGCCACCAAGTTTGCCCTGCGCGGGTTCTCCGAAGCCCTGCGCCGGGAGTTGGCGGACACCCGGGTCAGCGTGCTTTACGTTGCCCCGCGAGCGACCCGTACCAGCATGAACAGCCCGGCGGCCCAGGCGCTGAACGATGCGCTCAAGGCCAATGTCGACGACCCGCAAACCGTGGCGGCCGCGGTGATTCACGCCATTGCCGGTGACCGTCGCGACTTGTACCTGGGCTGGCCAGAGCGTTTTTTTGTACGCCTGAACAGCTTCCTGCCCCATCTGGTGGACCGTGGTTTGCGCAAACAATTGCCTCTGATCCGCCGCCTGAGCCAGAAACCCGACCAGGAGAATCCCGAACCATGAACAAGATCATCGCCTGCCTGCTGCTTGGCACATTGAGCCAGAGTGTCTGGGCGCTGGACACTGCCGATCAGCAGCGGCTCGACGGTATCCAGCAAAGCTGGGCGCACATTCAGTACGAGTTGCCCGAGGGACAACGAACCGCGGCTTTTGAAAAACTGGCCGCCCAGGCTTCGAGCTTCAAACGGGAACGCCAAACAGTGGCTGAGGCCTGGATCTGGTCTGGCATCGTCACCAGTAGCTGGGCGGGCGCCCAGGGAGGGCTGGGTGCGCTGAGCAAGGTCAAGGATGCCAAGGCCGACCTGGAAAAAGCCCTGGCCCTGGACCCCAAGGCCCTGCAAGGCTCAGCCTATACCAGCCTGGGGGCACTCTATGACCGCGTACCGGGCTGGCCCATCGGCTTCGGCGATTCGGACAGGGCCGAGCAGTTGCTCAAGCTGGCATTGCAAATGAACCCCAACGGTATCGACAGCCTGTACTTCTGGGGCGATCACCTTTACCGTCAGAAGCGATATGTCGAAGCCAGGGCGGCGCTGCAAAAAGCCTTGCTGGCTGCGCCGCGACCTGGCCGCGAGAGCGCTGACACCGGGCGCCGCAAGGAGATCGAAGCGCTGTTGGTGGACGTGAACAAAAAACTCGGCTGACAGGGTAATGCCGAAAAATGCAGGAGCAAGCTCGCTCCTACAGAGGACGAGGATCACATTCGCTTAATTGAACAGCATTACGGCTGACAGGAGACCCTGTGCGCTTATTACTCATAGAGGATGACGTGGCGCTCGGCGAGGGCATTCATCAGGCCCTCAGCCGTGAAGGTTATACCGTCGACTGGTTGCAGGACGGCAACAGCGCCTTGCATTCGTTGCTTAGTGAAATCTTTGATCTGGCGGTGCTCGACCTTGGCCTGCCACGCATGGACGGCCTTGAAGTGCTCAGACGCTTGCGTGACAGCAGTTCCAATCTGCCGGTGTTGATCCTGACCGCGCGCGATGCTACCGAAGACCGCATCGCCGGTCTGGATGCCGGAGCCGATGACTACCTGATCAAGCCTTTCGACCTGGCAGAACTGAAGGCGCGCATACGTGCACTGCTTCGGCGCAGCGCCGGGCGTGGACAATCGCTGATCGAGCACGCCGGTATCAGCCTGAACCCCGGCACCCAGCAAGTCAGCTACAAAGGCGAGCCGGTGGCCCTGACGCCCAAGGAATATCAGTTGCTCCACGAACTGCTCTCGCCACCTGGCCGGGTAATGACTCGCGATCACCTGATGCAGTTGCTGTACGGCTGGAACGAGGAAGCCGAAAGCAACACCCTGGAGGTGCACATCCATCACCTGCGCAAGAAATTTTCCACCGATCTGATCCGCACCGTCCGTGGTATCGGCTACCTGGTGGAGGAGCGCCGATGACCTCGATCCGGCGTCGCACCCTGACCCTGATCATCGGCCTGATGCTCGCTGGCGTGGCCGTCATCAGTGTGTTGAATCTGCACGACAGCAACCACGAAATCGCCGAAGTCTATGATGCCCAACTGGCCCAGAATGCTCGCCTGCTGCAAGGCGTCATGCGTATGCCCATGGTAAGCAAGGACCATGGGGATCTGTACAAGGCGTTTAACCAGGCCCTGAACGAGGCGACGCCCAGGGCCGACGGGCATTCGTATGAAACGAAGATTGCGTTTCAGGTGTGGAACGCCAGGAACGAAGTGCTGGTACATACGGCCAGTTCTCCGTCCTTCAGTACACCTGCGGTCACACCAGGCTTCAGCGATGTCGTCGATATGAACAACCGGCATTGGCGTGCCTTCCTGCTGGAAGACAAGCAGAACAACCTGCGCATCTGGGTCGGCGAACGGGACGATGTGCGAATGGACTTGGTGGACCGGATCGTACGCCACACGCTGTGGCCCAATATTCTGGGGAGTTTGCTGCTGGCCGCGATGATCTGGCTGGCCATCGGCTGGGGGTTGAAACCGCTGGTCAACATGGCTGCAACGCTGCGGGCCCGGCATCCCGGCTCACTCGAACCCTTGCAATTGACGCCGCTACCCACCGAGCTTGAGCCCATGCAGGCAGCCCTCAATCGCATGCTCGCGCAAATTCAGGAAGTCATGGGGCGCGAGCGACGCTTTATCGCGGATGCCGCCCACGAAATGCGTACACCACTGGCCGTGCTCAGGATTCACGCGCAAAACCTGATGGAGGCGGGGAGTGAAGAGGATCGTCGCGCATCGCTCGAGTTCTTGATTGCCGGCGTGGACCGTACCAGCCGACTGGTTAACCAATTGCTGACGATGGCTCGTATCGAGCCTGCAGCAGGGACTGAACCGCCTGCACCTATTGATCTGGCCAGCACCGTTCGCGACAGTCTGGTTCAGTTAACGCCCTGGTTGCTGAGCAAGGGGCTTGAACTGGTTTTTGATGTCAGCGACGACATCAGTCTCGCCAGAGTCGACCCGGCCGCGATTGATATTGCCTTGAATAACCTGGTGACCAATGCGGCGAATTTTTCCCCCAGGCATGGAGTCATCACTGTACGGCTGGTCGAAAAGGAGAATAGCTACGAACTGTCTGTCGAGGATGAAGGGCCTGGCATCGATGAGCAGGATCGCGATCGGCTTTTCGAGCGTTTTTACAGCAGTGGAAATGATCAGGGTGCAGGGTTGGGGCTGACCATCGTCAAGGCCATAGCGGATCGCTTTGGTGGGCAGATCAAACTGGAGAACCGTATCCCTGGTGGTTTACGCGCTACGTTAGAAGTTTGTCGCTTTTGACGTTGTTCCTGATTTTGTCTGGTGCGGAGTATAGGAGAGCGACTGTTGGTCGGATGATAGAAGGATCCGGACTTTACGAGTCTTTCTGTTTTTTTATTTTGTTTTATTGCCTTATAAAACAATAGATTAGGTAACAATATTGTATAAATCTTCAAGAGTGTTTGTTCCTTGACGATCCGGTTTTGTCCGACCTAAGTCTTATTTCCGAACGCCAGGAGCCCGGGGCATGCGACTGGCGACCGGCGGCGTCGCCGGTTCCCTGCTATTAATCAATGAGTGTATGAGTGCTGATCGTTTCGGGAGCGTGTCATGAATCCAACCATTCGCATCTGCATCGCCGACGATCATCCGATGTTGCGTGAGGGTGTGGCCAATACGTTGAGAAAACGGGCGGATTTTCAGGTCGTGGATCAGGGCGCCAATGCGCAGGATGCCATGGACATTGCCCGGCGGGTGCGTCCGGATGTGATGCTGATGGACGTCAATATGCCAGGCGATGTGTTCGCCGCAGTGCGGTTCATTTCCACTCAGCTGACGAATGTAAAGGTGCTGATGCTGACGGTTTCGGAAGCCGAAGATGACGCCTTTCTGGCACTGGAGGCCGGCGCGCGCGGGTATGTGTTGAAAGGTGTCAGCGGACCGGAACTGGTCCTGGCAATCAGGTCGGTTGCCAGGGGGGAGACGTATATCACCCCCGAGTTCGCCAACAAACTGCTGAGTAACGACAAGAAGCCCGAAGCACAAATTCAAACGATTGATCTGACCCATCGCGAGGAGGAGGTCATTCGTGAAGTTTCAAAGGGGCTGACCAATAGGGAGGTTGCGACAAAGCTGATGATCAGCGAAAAAACCGTCAAGCACCACATGGGCTGCGTGATGCAGAAACTGCACGCCCGAAATCGTGTCGAAGCGGTCACGGCGCTACGGCATTACAGGGAGCGCGAAGCTGTCGGGCGACTTCACAACGGCGCAGCAAAAATACCAATGGATGCCGGAACACCCCCTAGAGTTTGAACTGTGCATTGACCGACGTACCCGAGGCACTGGAGTCGATGCTGAACAACCCGCCCAGAGATTCAATGCGATAACGCAAACCGGTGAGCCCCAATCGGGTTCTGCCGGATGCCCCTTGCTGCATGGCGCCTGCCGCCATGCCTGGACCACTGTCCCTGACGCTGATGTTCAATAATTCATCAATGTATTGCGCCTGGATGACCTGACCCTCGCCGTTGGCATGCAGGTAAGCGTTGTTGAGGGCTTCTTGCACAAAACGGTACAAACAGAGTTTGAGCGGCAGTGGCGCGGCCTCCGGTAGCAGTCCCAGGGCTAATGTGACCTTGGTGCCAGTGCGTTGCTCGTGACGTTGCGCCACCAGTTGCAACTCTTGCGCCAGGCTCAACTCATTGATTTCCGGAAGTGCCAGACCTCGCGATAAATCGCGGACCTCGCGCAATGCGTCGGTGGCGGCGCCACGAATGGTTTCCAGCGACTCCTGATCGACAGCGGAGCAGTTTTCGGCCAGGTCGTCGAGCCGGATCAGAATCAAGGTCAATAACTGCGCCGGCCCATCGTGCAAGTCGGCACCAATGCGCCTCAAGGTGAGTTCGTTGACATGGGAAAATTCCTGGGTAGCCGTCGCCATCTTGCTCTGGAGTTCGGCATTGCTGATGTGCAGACGGGTTTGCTCCTGCAGCCTTAAGCGCAGTGCCACTTGCTGGCGCTGGATGATCTTGTCACCGCGTCGCACGATGAAAAAAAGCAGCGTCAGCATTGCCAGGGTCGCGGCGCCAACGACCACCCATACCTGCTCTCGGACGCGATTGATCTCGCGCTTGAGACTACCGGCCTTTTCATAAAATTCGCCCACCGCGATGACTTTCCTGGTGGTTGAATCCCGCAGGGGTGCGTAGATCTCATAGAGCGGCACGTTGAGGTTGCGTTCGAACTCGTTCTCATCCTCGTTCAGCCCTTCAAGGTCGGTGACTACTTTGCCCTTGAGTGCCTCGGTGATCTCATCCAGTGGGAATGTGTGGTTGGTGATGGATTTATTCGTGCTGTAGACCACCGTGCCATCTGCCCGCCAGATCTTGATCGAGACGATATGATGTTTAAGCGAACGACTTTCCGTGAGGTGGTCCAGAGACTGGACACTTGCTGGCGAGAGTTTGTTGTCCCGACTCATCTCCTGCACATAGGGCTCCAGAAACGTATCCATGTACTGAGCGCCTGCTTCGGCTGCGCTATGTACCGCGGCACTTTCTATGCGTGCGCTCACCAGTTTGCCGACGAAGAACATGGTCAGTCCCAGGATCACCGCAGCGGCAATGACAAACTGGGTCGAGCGACTCAGATTGCGCGTCTTGACCCTGATCCATGTGCGCCAGATTCCATTGCGAGCCGCATCGCCAACAGGGGCAGGCTCGACCAGCGCCTCAGTCTCCTGTGCGGTAAAGGTCGCGTTTTCCGACTCGGCTTTTGCATTTTTTGCCATCGACCTGGTTCCCTGATCATCGTGATAAGTCGGTTGGAAACCCTGCAACTCAACGGATATCTGGAGATTGGCTGTGGGCGCCACGCCCATGATTGACAGTAGTTCACTGTATAGCGAACCGACAGCTTCGGATGCTCAACAAGCGCACCGTCAGTGCTGCAAGATGGCGGCGCTCGTGCGGTGCTGACCGAGAGGTTTCGGTTAGCGCCGCACGGCGATGTGTTGCGAGGTGTACGCCCGACCTATGTTCAGGCTTGTGCTGCGCTGGCCTTGCCAGTGATCGGGGCGTTTTTCCGGACCGCTTGATACAGCAGGCTGGAGACCATGAACCCGACGATGGCCAATACGCTCATCAACGAGAACACGTAGGTGTAGCCCTGCTGACCCGGGAAGTGGTCAAGGATTGCGCCATAGATGACGTAGGCGAACATGCCTGGCGCATAGCCGATCAGGCAACCAATGCCAAAGGCTGAACCGGTGATGTGCTGGGGGATACCGACTTCGCCCATGGGTGCCCAGAACACGCCGCGCATGGAAAACACAATCAGCGCGAAGGAGAGGGTGGCCGCCATGCCGGCGTAGATGTAATCCGGGCTTTTCGGGATGAGCATGATGACGCCCATCAGCGGCAACAACGCCAGGAATGCCCATTTCAGATAGCGGCTGGAGCTCTTGAACTGCTTGTCGGCAATGAAGCCACCGGCGGGGCCGCCGAGGATCTTGAGGAAGTACTGGTTGATGATGCCATAGGCGCCGACCAGGGCGACGGGCAGTTCGTACATGTCCTTGAGGTAGGGAATGAAATAGGTCAGGCCGCAGTACACGATGTAGACCATGAACACGTTGAGGCTGACCAGCCAGATGCCCGGCACCTTGATGGCCTCGAGCAGGTTCGATAATCCGTTCTTCGGCTTGGCGGTCGACTGGGTATTGCCGCTCTTGAGCAGCAGCCAGGTCAGGGTCCCGGCAAGAATGTCGATGACCGAGTAGAAGAGGATCGCCGACTTCAGACCGTTTTCACCGGAGCCCATGGCGACGAACACGCCCAGCGCAGAGAAGGCGACCAGGGTATCGATGACGCCACGTCCGCCTTCAAGAAGGCCGAACAGGCGCCCCTGTTCTTTATCGTCACCCAGGTTGCGGATGGCTTTGAGCAGCGAGGGCCAGAAGATGCAGTCGGCACACACCGCCAGCAGGCAGAACACAATCAGCAGATTGCTGAAGGGCGGAAAGGTCGCCAGGTAGAGGCCGAGGCTGCCGGTACCGATAAGGCCGAGGGGGATCAGCTTACGCGTATCGTACCGATCGGCGAGCATGCCGCCGACCACGAACAGCGCGGTGGCGATGATGGCGTTGGCGCTCAGCAGCACACCGATTTCAGTGTGGGACAGCCCCATGAACTCTTGCATGGGAATGTAGAAGGCGTCTTTGAGATTCGCCAGTTTGTAGATGGTGCCGCCACCGAGGATGAGAATCAGGAATCTGAGCCATTTGGCCTTGTCATGGGATGTCATTATTGTTCTCCAGGCTTGATTGGGTAGGCAGTGCCGGTCGGCACGTCAGGTTCAGGCGTCAGCGCAATGGGCCAGGGTCAACTCGGCCAGGGTGCGGAACTCGGCCAGCAGACCTCGTACATAGGCCACCTGGTTGTTGGCCCAACGGTGTTCACCGGCCAGCATTTGCTCCAGGGAGAAGCCTTCCGGCAGCGCTGTTTCACTCATTTCCCGGTACGCAATGAACGGGTCGGCGGCTTCGTCCATCTGGCGGAACGCCGGGGCAACGTAGTGGTTTTCCTGCTCGAGAATGAAAGCGATCACTTGCGGAGCTGATTCGCCGAGCATCAGCAGCTCGAACACCATACGTGCGTTGGGCAGGTCGTCTTCGTCACAGCCCTGCAGCACGCCGTAATGGCCGAAGGCGTTTTGCTCGGGGACGATGCGCACCCCCTTGAGGTGGGTCTGGCGTATGTGCGGCGCCAGGTTACGCAGCGCAGCAAGGGGCTGCTCGCAGGCATTGATCATGTTGCCGAAGTCGAACAGGGCGTGCAGGCGAGGGTGATTCAGGCGGCTCAGCAGTTGCGCGATCTCGCCGCTCTTGAGTTCTTCATGCTGTTCGAAGTCGAAGAACAGGTCGTGCTCGTCTGCCTGCTGCGCGAGGTAGTGCAGGTCTGACTCGATCAGGTCCATGACCCGCGACAGCACTCCTTCGTAGCGGGAGTAGACACGGATATTGCGGGTGCCCAGCGCCTTGGCAATGGCGATCACTTGATCGACATCTGTTTTCAAGGTGCTGCTGATTTCCAGATGCACGTCCAGCCCGAGTGCATTGGCCTTGGCAGCGAACGCCTGAAGCTGCGCGGCGGTCATTTGACTCAGGCTGTTTTCCTCACCGTCGAGCAAGTGCAGGCTCAGACCTTGCAGCTCGTGGCGATAGGCGAAGTCCAGCAGGTCGCCAGGGGTGACACGGCCATGGGTCAGGTTGGTCAGCAAAGGGTAGGCATGGGCAAACAGGCGCAGTTGCCCCAGTCGATCGAGCAACTGGCGGGCCAGTGCCTCAGTCAGTACGGGGGGAGCCCCGGCCTCGACAGCCTTGTGGCTGAGCAAGGCGTTGAATCGTTCCTGGATCTTATTGTTCATTCGAGTCGTTCCTGGTTCAGACGCCGGGTCTACCGGCGCAGCCTTTATCGCGCCAGTCAGGAACTCTCGATAGATCCATTATCAGTTAAATCATAAGACCACTTGCCTTGGGTCAAGTGGTCTGCTGCAGATAGCCCATGTTGCTCAAGGCCTGGGCAAGCGCTTCGACCCGCGCTTGGGCCTGGTCCTCAGGGGTGCTGGCAAAGCCGATCAACAGGGCCGGCGGCAGGACATGCTCGAGGCAGTAGTCACTCAGGGGATAGGTATGAATGCCATGCTGGCCGAGTTCCCTGGCGATGGCGTCGTCGTCAAGATGCGCGGGTAACCAGGCGATCAGGTGCATGCCGGCTTCAACAGGCGTGATCCTGAAGAAAGTGCCCAGCCGTTGCTGCAGTTGTTCGACCAGTGCTTGCTGGCGAGCCTGGTACAGCACACGCATTCGACGAATATGACCGAGGAAGTGGCCTTCGCGCATGAAGTCCGCCGTGACGGCCTGCAGCAGCGTGGGCGGGCTGCGATCCATGACCGCCCGCAGGGTGCAGAAGGGTTCGATCAGGGCGTTCGGCAGTATCACGTAACCCAGTCGTAGCGAGGGGAAGAGCACTTTGCTGAACGTTCCGGCGTAGATGACCCGGGCCCATTGGTCCATGGCATAGAGTGCCGGCAGGGGGCGTCCGTTGTAGCGAAACTCACTGTCGCAGTCGTCCTCGATAATCCAGCTTTGATTGCGCGCAGCCCAGTCGATGAGCTCCTGGCGCCGCGCATAACTCATGGTGATGCCCAAGGGATGCTGACGAGACGGCGTGGTAAATACCAGGCGGGCGTCAGGACACAACGCCACACCTTGCCGCACATCGATCCCCTGTTCATCGATACGCAACGGGACCACCAGCCCCCCCTGGGCCTGGAGCGCAATGCGCGCCGCGATATGCCCCGGATCCTCCATCCAGAAGCTGTCCTGCGGATTGAGCAACAGCATGCCCAGCAGGTTGAAGGCTTGCTGGGCACCGGAAACGATGACCACCTGCTCGGCAGTGCAGTCGATGCCTCGGGCATCGAAGACGTATTCGGCAATCGCCTCGCGCAGGGCCAGTAAACCTTGCAGCTCGCCATAACCGAGCATGGCCTTGGTCGGCTTGTGCAGGTGGCGGTTCATCAGCCGTTTCCAGACTGATTGCGGGAACGCATCGTAAGCGCTGTGACTGGGCAGGAACGAAGTCGGGGTCCCGGTCGCCCAGTCCGCATAGGACACGCCGCGAAAATGATCGCTGCGCAACGACAGCATGGACTGGCTCAGGTCGGACAGGCGAGGTGGCTGGGGCTTGTGCTCAGCGTCATCGCGGCTTTCCCATTCATGTCCCACATAGGTCCCGGCCCCGGTGCGCGACGTCAGAAAACCTTCGGCAATCAGTTGATCGAACGCATTGAGAATGCTGATTCGCGACAGCTGCAGTTCTTTGCTCAGGGTTCGGGTGGACGGCAGACGCACGCCGCCCTGAATCCTGCCACCGAGAATCTGTTTGCGAATCTGCAAGTAGAGTTGGCGGTACAAGGGGATGGAGCTGGCACGGTCCAGCTCGATACCCGACAACAGCAAACCTGCGGAGGATTTCATTTTCTGTTCGTCTGGATGGAGTGAGTCTGGCCTGAATTGCCGTCAGGCACCCGGGTGCGAAAGGGTATCGAGCGGTACTGGATAAGTCATCCGGTCCGCGGCTTCGATGAGCACTGGCCAATAGAATCCAACCGCCGCCCGGCACTAACGTATCTTGTCATGGTCCATAACCCCCGCACGACCCCCAAACGGTCGAACTGCCCGGAACCGACCGGCCCCATCGGTAACTTGATCAAGGACAGTGAAAGCATGCTCGCCGCCACATAATCAGCAATGCCCTCCACCCGGTTCCGTGAATCGGGACCCGCCGCACGTTTATCCCTCAATTCCTTTCGAAGATTTAACCCATGTACCTACGCAAAATTGCAGTTGGGCTGTCGGCCCTTGTTTTGCTCTCGACCGGGGCACAAGCCCGCAGTCTGCTGGACCTCCTCAAGCCACCTACCGCGCAACATGAACAAACGTCCCGCTCGGGCTCGATCAGCCAGAGCGCGGCCCTGGACCTCTACTCAAGCAAACAGAAACAGGCATCGTTTGACGGCTGCGCTGATCTGTTCCCGGCAGCGAAACCGATCAACACGGCCACTGTGCCGGCAGCCATGAAACCCCTGGCGCTGTGTTCCGACAACTTCGCGGTGCTGTACTCGCAAACCAGCAAGACCCCGCTGGTTGTGGTCGAACGCCTGAATGCGGCCCAGTTGCAGGATGCCAAAGGGGAGGAGCGCACCAACCAGTTCTACCCGGACCCACGCATCCCCAAGAGTGGGCGCGCCGAGTTGAGCGACTACCGCAGCCAGCACCCGGCCGTGGACCGTGGTCACCAATCCCCGGCCGCCGATGCACCGAACCCCAATGCAATGGCCCAATCCTTTGCGCTGTCGAACATGGTGCCGCAAGACCCGACCAACAACCGCAAGATCTGGAGCAAGGTCGAGTCTGATGTCCGCAAGTTTGCCAAGCGCGCCGATGGCAACGTGTTTGTCTTTACCGGCCCGCTGTTTGACCCTGGCCACTCGACCATTGGCGACAACCAGGTCTGGGTGCCGACCCGACTGTTCAAGCTGGTGTACGACGCATCGTCCAAACGTGCCTGGGCGTACGTGCTGCCTAACGCAGAAACCCGAATAGAGAAGCCGATGGACTATGAGACGTTCGTGGAGAGCACCGGGCTCAAATTGCTCGGGAACCTGCCCGTCTCAGGTTCCGTAGGGCGCACCTGATCAACGCTACCGTGAAAAACTGTTCAGGGTGTATGCGTTGCCTTAGTGGCATCGTTGGCAACGGGCGGTCAGCGGACGTGTTGCTACTGTAGGAGCGAGCTTGCTCGCGATGGACTCAAGAGCGCCGTGTTTATCCAGTGAGCACGCGTTATCGTTGACGACCTTCGCGAGCAAGCTCGCTCCTACACAGCATTAATCCGCGAAGACCATGACTAAGTAGCCGAGGACCGTCAGCAGGATTCCCGACAGGGCAAAGGCTACCGGGAAACCGACCCACGGCACGTTGCTGCCGATCTCCGTCGCGCCCTCCAGGCAAGGCCAACAACACCTTTGCGCTTGAACAGCACCGGGCTCAGGACAGGCTCGTTTCGTGTTTCAGGCGGATGCACTCACTCCTACAGCTTTTTCCTGCGTCGCAACCTCATGCAGGGAAATTCTCGAAGTCTCCGGCAATGCCAGCCCGCCCGCCAGCGCGAGCAATGCCACCGCAATCAGATAGAACGCGGGCGACAGGTTGCTGCCGGTGGTGCTGATCAGCCACGTCGCCACCAGCGGAGCGGTGCCGCCGAAAAGGGTGTACGCCATGTTGTAGGTGATCGCCGAGGCGGTGTATCGGGTACGGGTGGGGAAGGTTTCCGAGAGCAAGGCCGCCGTCACCACGCCACACAACACCGCGCCAATCGCCAGGAGCATGACGCCGGCGATGGACGCTGCGAACGAGCCGGAGCTGGCCATCAGGAACGATGGATACACGCTCACGATCAACAGCGCGCAGGCTGTCATCACCGTCATTCGACGTCCGACCCGGTCCGAGTACAGCCCGGCCAGCGGGCAGATCGCCGCCGCGAACAGCAATGCGATCAGCGACACCAGCAACGCTGTGGCGCGACTCAGGCCACCGGCGACTTGCAAGTAAGTCGCGAAATAGGTGGTGAACATATAAAACGACAGTGCCGTGAGTGACACAAAAGCACCCAGGCAGCCGATAGCCGCACCATGGTTGCGCAAGGTTTCCTTGAGGGGGGAGTGTGCGACTGCATGTTCCTGGGTCACCGCCTGGAATGCCGGCGTCTCATCGAGTTTCCAGCGCAAGTAAAGACCCACCAGGCCCAGGGGCGCGGCAATCAGGAACGGCAGGCGCCAGCCCCAACTGCCCATGGCTTCGGCCGACAATGACGCCTCGAGTGCGTAGGCCACCACGGCTGCCGCGGCGAAGGCGGAAAATGTCGACACCGGAATGAAGCTGCCGTACCAGGCACGTTTATCACGCGGTGCATGCTCCATCAGGTAGGCACAGGCACCGGCATATTCACCCCCGGCGGAAAATCCCTGGGCGCAACGGATCAGCGACAGAAGAATCGGCGCCATGACCCCGATCGCTGCATAAGTGGGCAGCAGACCGATCAAGGTCGTTGCCCCGGCCATCAGCAGAATGGTCATCGCCAGGGTTCGCTTGCGGCCGATCCTGTCGCCCAGCATGCCGAAGAAAATCCCGCCAAGGGGCCGAAACGCAAAGGCCACGGCAAATACCGCAAAGGTCTTGAGCAGCGCGGCACTGGCATCGCCGCTGGGGAAAAACTGCTGGGCGATGGTCGTGGCCAGAAAGCCGTAGACGGCGAAGTCGAACCACTCGACGAAATTGCCGATGCCAGCAGCCACAATCACTCTTCTCAGCGTTTTCGGGCTGACTTGTTCCATAGTTGCGCTCGTCATGCTTGACCTCGGCCGTTCGTCAGTAAGCTATCGATTATCGGGGCAGGCACTGAGGCGGCTCACTTCAAAAGTGTCATCCACATAGCCAGTACCGACTTCGTGCCGTTGAATGAGGCATGATTCGCGCCAGATTGGTCGAGGGGAGAAAAGGGCAGTGTATTTCGCGTATTTGTAAAGTGTTGGCGGTATTGTCGGTCGCGAGGACTTGATCGATTTGGAAGGGATGAAGATGACATTGACTGTCGCAAACCTGGTCAGGATCGCAATGACCAATTCAGTAAACGCGGAACGGTTTGGCGGGGATTATCCTAAGCTTCAGTCGGCCAGAGACGGGATCGATCGCTACCTGATTGCCGGTACTTGCATGGGGCTGGATATTGAAACGGGCGAGGTCTATGCCCCCAACGGCCGGCCGACACTGAGCACGGATTGCTTAGAATCAATCCAAAACCCCCAGGCCAGACTTGTACGACCAGAAGGCGAACAGTTATCAGGCTCGCTGGCCTTGGCTCAGGATCGTAGAGACACAAAGTTGAATTGAAGCGAGGGGCGTTTACCGATGAAGCGATTTATCGGAGATGAAAGCCGACTGCCGCGTGCCACGACGGCCTGTAAACGAAGCAACCCTTGGTGAAGGGCTGTCTGGACTGTGGGTTCAACACAACTGATTTTGTGTAAGCGGGATTTCGGTCAAACCGGTGCCAGCAGCACCTTGGGTGCTGCATTCAAGGCTTGAGGCCGCACAACGGATCAGCTGTTGGTGCGGTCGGCTGAACGTCCTTGTTCAATCTGGATTCACCAGCCAGCCAGGGCGGCGTTGCCTGGTGTCCAGGTGCCTTGCTCCAGGCGCTTTTCGGCGTCTTTGTTTTTGGCCCAGACGGTGAGCAGTACCATCATCCCGAAACCGCCGACGATGAGTACCGGATAGGCTGCCAGCAACTCCACCAGGGAGTACTTCCAGGCCAGCGGACGACCCACACCCAGCATGGCGGCATAGAACCAGGACACGCCAGAGAACGCCCCCGAGAACAGCGCCAGCATGCGCAGGCTGAAAGAGAGTTTCAGTAACGAACCGGCTTTTTTCAGCGCCGGCAATACACCGCGATGCAACACGAAGCCGTTAACGGTCAACAGCACAACGATGCCGATCTTGGCTTGCAATTTTGGATTGAGGAAATACTCCATTCCCTTGCCGGCATAGTCGATCCCGATAACAGCAATGCCCGTAATCCAGAGCGCTACAAGTGCAAGCGATACGGTTTTTTGCAGGCTGTCCATGTGCGCGTCGTCATGGTGACCCGACACATCTCCCTTCAGGAGTTGCTTGACCATTGCAATGTCACTGGTCAACACCAGCCCGATTGCCACGCAGCAGGCGATAAGATGGAAATATACAACGCCCAGGCGCAAATATTCCCCGACTGGTGAAGTAAGAATACTGAGTTCCATGACTACCTCTTTGTTCAAACAGTGAATCAACCTGACTTTCAGTACGGCTTTATTGGAGTTTGCCGTTGCTGACTGAAGTTATGATCCAGCAGTTTTAATTTAATTATCTTGCGGCATCACACTGTCAAGATAAAAGCGAGTTTGGCGAATGAACTTTCAGTCATTCGATTATTCCATTTTCAGGTAATAAAAAACCTCATCCGCACTTGGCGCATATGAGGTTTAACTTCCGCTTCTGGGGTCAGGTGAGGATCAGAGCCCGTAACACCTGGTGCGTATTCTGAACGAAAAAACCGCATCAGTTCATTTTTTGATCAATTTTGCTGACCAACGGCAGTGTCCCTGCGTGGTTGCATATTGCCGTCATTTGTCGTGCAGCCCGCGCCATTACTGGGTTTGCGACGAATCGGAAGGCAGACGAGAGCCTCTGCGTTTTTTTCGTCTTTTATTCCAGATTCCATGGAGGAAATCGGAGAGTTTGAGTGAATCAGCCATAAAAAAGCCTTTGGCCGGGTTAACGAACCAGGTCAAGGCACTGCCATTTTTCCCTCGAAAAAAGCCAATTCGTGGCATCGCCACAGGGGAATGTTCAGCAAAAAAGTTGCCTCTGCATTGGCTGACGACATAAACAACGGTTTATAGACGACGCTAGACTTGGCCTCCATTGCCGCTGTTATTTACGGGTTTATGTTGACCTCGACCTGTGGTCCAACGCCATCTCCGGTACGGAAGGTCGGTAACGCAACCGAGTTCACGAATTTCACGCCGTCCCAGCTGGGCAAGGGGGCGGGCATCAGCTGGAGCTGGCCCGGGTGCTCGGAGTCCCAGCGCAGCAGCATCGCCGTGTCCTCATGCTGGGTGTTGTGGCAGTGCTCCATGTAGGTACCGGCAAACTCACGGATGCGTATGGCCATTTCGACATTGTCCAGACTCTCGGAACTGTCGCCTACACGGTAGATATCCTTGCGCGCCCATTTTTCCCATTCGGGTGGTGGTTTGCCACCTCGAGTGAGAATGACCCCTTCCTCGAAGTGCACATGCACCGGGTGACTCCAGCCATTGCCGCCGTTCTTGATATTCCAGACTTCCAGCGTGCCTTCGCCCTTGAACCCCGCCGGTGTCGGGCCAGTGGTCAGTTGTGGCGCGGCGGAAATCCGGCGCGGGTCCATGTTGAAGCCTTCGCCACCATCGGTCTTGATCGTCCAGGGCGTAACATCCGTGCCGTTGGAGCGGCCAAAGATAAAGGTACGGTGCCGCGCCTGGGCAAGCCGGGCGATATCGGCAGGGTCATCACGGTGCAAGGGCAGGGGGATCATGACCTTGCCTTCGGGCTTGCCAGGCTTGGCGGGCTCGAAATCGAGCGGATTCATGCTGACATCCTGGCCGGTGTAAGGCTGGACGTTCAGTTGCAGGAACAGGCCCACGCCCGGGTCTCCGTTGACCCACTGCGGCCCGTGGCTGGTTTGCCTGACCACGGGCAAATACTGTTCGGAGAGGATATCGGCTAACGGAACGTCACGATTCGGACGCTTGCCGTTTTGATGCTCCTCGATGTTGACGAAGAAAACCTTATCGCCGGGGCTGATGCCGTTTTTCGCGAAGTCGACGATGATGTCATAGCGTTCGGCAATGCCCTGCATCGGCAGAATGCCGTTGTGGTCCTGAGTGTCGCCGTCGCCATCGAGGTCCAGGCTGCCATCGAACGGTACCGCGTGCTCCATGATATTGCCGTCGTTGGCAATCAGGTGGAACGGCACCCGGTTATAGGAAACTCCGGAGCCGTTCGGGCCAGGGAACTCGCCAGCATTACCACTGACCTGGCGCACCATCGCCAGCTTGAAGTGGCGAGAAACCGATCCGTTGAGAATGCGGAAACGGTAGCGGCGGGCACGCACGTCCAGGGTGGGCTTGTACACCCAGTTGGTCAGCACCTGGTCACCGAGAAAACCGTCGGTGTTGAAGGGGTTGTACCACAACTGGCCGGTTTGGTCCCAGGCCTTGTCGGCGATCATCAGGTTGACATCATAGTCACGGTTACCCCAGCCCAGCGCCGAACCGCTGGGCAAGCGCAGGTTGACCCCGTCGTCGACCGTCTCGTTGCCTCGGTCCACGGCGCTGTAGTAGTTCATCATCGCGGCATTGCCCTTGTAGACGTTCTGCGCGGTGAAATCGAGCATGTGGTCATGGAACCAGTGGGTGCTCATGGTTTCACGCCAGTCGCCACGGATCCTGATGGTGCCGTTGTTACAGGTCTTGAGGCCCGGAGCGGCATCGTTGACGAACAGGGTTTCACCGGGGTCGCACGGGAATGCCGCCCGTGGGTCCTCGGCCGTGGTGTTGATGGTGTCGTAACCGGCCAACTGGATCGGCCAGCGATAGTCGTAGTACTGGCCCGGGAAGAAGAACGCGTTGGTAAAGCCGTCGCTTTCCCCAGGGGTGTGGCCGTTGTGTTCATGGGTGGTGAGGGTATGCAGGCCAAAGCCCCGGTTGGCCGACGGGTCAATGGGCAAGGCATCGTAATGACGCATCAGCATCGCCTGACCATAGCGCACCAGGAGCAGTTTGGGCGGAAAGGTGCCGTCGAATGCCCACAACGCATTGTGGTCCTGGACAGGGAAGTTGGGGTGAAACTGCACTTGAATGCCCTTGGTGGTGCCCTCGTTGGCCAGGTTGCCGTTGGTGTTGTGATAGAGCCCGCCTGGGGCAAATTCCCCCACGGTGTAGTTATGCCGTTGCATGCGATCACGAAAGCCGCTGTTGACGTGCGCGCCGGCTTGCACCGTCTTGAAGGCGTCGCGCGGGAAAAACTCATTGAAACGCTGGTGCGACCAGCCTTTGCCCGGTGGCCGGCCTTCGGCGGGCGAATCGACCCGGCGATTGAGGAACAGTTCGATCTGCGCCTTCCAGGGGTTGCGGTCCAGCACATTGGAGAACTCGGTCGGGAAGGGCGTCAAAGCCGGCTGCCTGAGAAAGGCATCCAGCGCATCCGGGGACGGACCGCTTCGCGCCACGTTCAACGGATCTTGCGCCGGTGCGGGGCCCAGCGTCGGAACCGGAAACGGCACGGGGGACGGCGGGTCGGTCGCATCCAGTTTGTTCGAGCCGAACTCCTCGAACAGTTCAAGCCGCTGGGTGAACGGTTGAGCCCCGAACAGCGGGCTGGCATTACCGTTGGTGGGGATATTGAAGCTGGGTTGCAGATTGGGTGGCAGCACATTGTCGACCGTGGGGGTCTGGCGGTTACCGACCACGCCATTGGGCAGGTCGAAGGCCCCGACGTTTGCCGGAGGCAGCTTGAGCAAGTCCCGCAATGCAGCATTGGGGTCGGCGGGCGGGTTGGTGAACGCCGATGGGTCGGTAGGCGGCGGTGGATCGGTGTTGTCGAGGGGGACTGCCTGGACGTGGGATAAGCCCAGCCCGAGGATGATCGCGGCAGCAGAGATACTTGGCGCCAGCCTGGTTTTGGACAATGGACTAGTTTTCAGCCTTGCGGCATCCAGTTTCATCGCAAACACCTCTGACGGTTCCTCGGAGCGCACGGCAATACTTGGGCAACGCGCCACTGCTCCTGGCCCGGTTAGCGAAATGTTTGATTTCGAACCGGGATAAGGATGACGCAACTTTCCTGCCAAAAGTGAAAGAGGGTGACTAGTGGCTCAACGCCGCGTTTCCCTTTGTCTGCTGGCTTCAGGCAGGCGTATGAGCAACTGGGCAGCCAGGATGAATATCCCCGAAGACGGGGAATATGCCCCAATAACGGGGGCAATTGTGCGGGGCGTCCGGGCTGAGAGAAATGACCACGTCAGTCCAGTGGCAGCGATATCGTTAATCTCGTTCCTTTGTCCGGTGCGCTGTCGATCGTGAATTCGCCGCCGAGCATGCTGATGCGCTCCTTCATCCCCACCAACCCGAACGAGTTCGATTTTTTGCGATCGGTCATGCCTACGCCATTGTCTTTGATCAGCAGGTAAAGCCGGCGACCCTCCCTGTAGAGTTCGATATGCACCTGTGTCGCTTGCGCGTGCCGGGCAATATTGGATAGCGATTCCTGCACGATGCGGAACAGAGTCGTGGCGGATTTTTCGTTCAGATCGCAACGCAAATCCTCGTCTTTCACGGACATCGTGCAATCGATCGCGCTGCGCTGCCGGAACTCTTCAAGTTGCCACTCGATCGCTGCCTGCAATCCCAGGTCGAGTACGGGCGGCCGAAGATCATTGATGATGCTGCGGACACTGCGGATGGCTGTATCGAGGTGATTCAGGGCATCGCTGACCTTTTCGTTGAGCTTGGGGTGCAGGGTACTGGTGCGTGCCTGCAACATGGAGACATCGATTCGCAACGCCAGCAGGCTCTGCCCCAGCTCGTCATGGATGTCGCGTGCGATGCGCTTTCGCTCTTCTTCCTTGATGCGCTCCTGATAGGCGGCCAGTTCGCGCAGTTGCAGCTTCGATTGCAGCAATTCTTCGGCCTGCATCGTCAGTTTGCGCTGCAGGTAGAACAGGTCGACAAACACCCGGATCTTGGCGCGAAGAACCTCGACCACAATCGGCGAGAAGATGTAGTCCACTGCGCCGGACGTATAACCGCGGAAACGCTCGGAATCCGTATCGGCCTCCGCTGTGACGAAGATAATGGGCGTGTGGGCCGATTTCGGGCGGCCGTGAATGAGTGCCGCGGTTTCAAAACCGTCCATCACGGGCATTTTCACGTCGAGCAGAATGACCGCGAAGTCGCGCTGCAATAGCAGGCGCAGCGCCTCGCGCCCGGAGGTCGCCGTGGCAACATCGAGGCCCATGTCGGCGATCACCGCGGCGAGCGCCGTAAGCTTGCCGGGATTGTCATCCACCAGCAACACGGGGGCTGGTACGCCATCAGGCGGGAGCGGTTGCCGCACCTGAGCTGTCTCATTGAATGCCGGGGGTTCCTGCATATTCATGCCACTTCTTTATGCCACGTCGGTTTGCGCTGGCCGCAATGAGCGCGGTACAGCGTCATCGATAGAGCCATTTGCGCATCAGTGACAGCAGCTGGTCGGTATCCACCGGCTTGCTGACATAGTCCGATGCTCCTGCCTCGAGGCACTTTTCACGGTCACCCATCATCGCCTTTGCCGTCAGCGCAATAATGGGCAGGGTTTCAAATCTCTTGAATGTACGGATCTGGCGCATGGTTTCAAAGCCATCCATCTCGGGCATCATGATGTCCATCAGCACGATGTCGGTATCGGGCTGCTGCTGCAGCAGTTCTATGGCGGTTCGGCCGTTTTCGGCCGTGGCCACCTGCATTTTGTTGCACTCGAGCACGCTGGTCAGGGCAAAGATATTGCGCACGTCATCGTCGACCACCAGGGCCTTTTTGCCCTCGAGACTGTCTGAACCCTCATAGAGTTTTTCCAGCATCCTGCGCTGGGTCGGCGACAGACGGGCTACGACGCGGTGAAGAAACAGCGCGGTTTCGTCGAGTATGCGCTCGGGCGATTGAACTGCCTTGATGACGCCTTTGCCGAGCAGTGTCCTGAAACGCTCGCGTTCCGGCTTGGTCAGCGTCTGCGCACCATAGACGACGATCGGTAGTTCACGCATGGCGTGGTCTTCCTGCAACGCCTCGAGAAACCCGATGCCGGATGCGTCGGGCAATTTGAGATTGATTGCCATGCAGTCGTAGCGTTTCGTTGCCAGTTTCTTCAAGGCTTGCGCGCCGCTGCCGGTCGTTGCGATCTTCACGTCGCTATTGCCGAGTAGATCGAGGATACGGGCGCGGCTCCCTTCATCGCCGTCGATGAGCAGCAGATTCCTGGTCTTGCGCCGGGCGAATGCCACGATGCCCACCAGCGCATTTTGAATCTCTTCGGCTGTGACCGGTTTGAGCAGATAGTCGAAAGCGCCATAACGCAGCCCGCGTGTGTGCTCGTCAGCGATCGAGACGATCTGGACCGGGATATGACGCGTGGCGAAATTGCGCTTCAACTGCTCGAGCAGCGACCAGCCATCGATGTCCGTCAGGCCCGGGTCTAGCGTGATCGCGACGGGTTTGAAGCGTTCGACAAGCTCCAGTGCATCCACGCCACGGGTCGTGACGATTGCCCTGAACCCCTCGTGGTGTGCGGCCTCGAGCAGAATGCTGGCGAATCGGGCGTCGCCCTCGAGCATCAGCAGCACCTGGTCCCCGGGTTGGACAGACTCGCGGTCGTCCAGTATCTGTACGGACGGGGCTGACATGAGGTCGCGCCTGACTTGGCCTGGCACTGTCTCTGTCGCTGATTCGTCCGGCATCTGACGCTGGGCATCCGGTGTACGCAAGGGCACGTACAGCGCGAAAGTACTGCCCTTGCCGATCTCACCGGGGATCAGCCGCAGCTCACCGCCCAGCCGGTGTGCGAGCTCGCGGCTGATCGACAGGCCCAGGCCGGTGCCGCCGTATTTTCGTGAGGTGCCGGTATCTGCCTGCTGGAACGCTTCGAAGATGAGCTTCTGCTTGTCGGCAGATACGCCAATGCCGGTGTCGGTGACCACGAAGGCAACCACCGCATCGGCGTTATTGAGTTCGCTGTGATCCGCGCTCCACCCGGACACCGCGGGTTCGATGCTGATCCTGACGCTGCCTTGCTCAGTGAACTTGAAAGCGTTGGAGAGCAGGTTCTTGACCACCTGCAGCAGGCGCTTTTCATCGGTCCAGATGCTGGGGGGCAGGGTGGGGGCCAGTTCAATCGTGAAGCCCAGGCCTCGGCTTTCAGCGACGGGCCGGAAGGTGCGTTCGATCTGGTCGTGCAGATCGGCGAATAGCGCTTCATTCAGATCCAGTGTGACCGTACCCGACTCGATCTTGGACAGATAGAGAATCTCGTCGATCAGTTCCAGCAGGTCTTTGCCCGCGCTACGGATGGTCTTGGCATATTCGACCTGCCTGGGCGTGAGATTGTGCTCCGCGTTGTCGCTGAGCTGCCGGGCCAGGATCAGCAAGCTGTTCAATGGTGTTCTGAGCTCATGGGACATACTGGAGAGGAATTCGGACTTGTACTTGGAGGTCAGCATCAGTTGCTCTGCCTTCTCCTCCAGCGACAGCTTGGTGATTTCGACTTCGCGGTTCTTGCGCTCCACTTCGGCTTTCTGCTCCTCGAGCAGTCCGGCCTTGTCCTCCAGCTCCTCGTTGGTCTGTCGCAATTCTTCTTGTTGCCTTTGTAGCTCCTGCGCCAGCGATTGCGACTGCTTGAGCAGTTCTTCGGTACGCATATTGGCTTCGATCGTGTTGAGCACGATACCAATCGATTCGGCAAGCTGATCGAGGAAGGTTTGATGAATGATGCTGTAGCGCGTGAACGAAGACATTTCGACGACGGCCTTGACCTTGTTCTCGAACAGGATCGGCAACACGATGATATTGAGCGGGGCGGCCGCACCCAGTCCCGATGAAATCGCGACGTAATTGGCGGGTACATCGGTCAGCAGGATGCGCCGTTTCTCGTAGGCGCATTGGCCGACCAGGCCCTCGCCCAACTGCCACTCATCGTTCACATTGATGTTGCCCTTGTACGCATAAGCGGACATCAGTTTGAGTTTCGCAGGATCGGGCGGGCTCTCGTTCATCATGTAGAACACACCGTGCTGGGCGTTGATCAGCGGAGCCAGTTCAGACAGCACCATCTTGGAGACTGCCGCCAGATCGCGCTGGCCCTGCAGCAGACGGTTAAACTTCGCAAGATTGCTCTTGAGCCAATCCTGTTCCGCATTTTGCCGCGTGGTTTCCCGCAGATTGCGGATCATCTCGTTGACGTTGTCCTTCAATTGCGCCACTTCACCCTTTGCTTCCACCTCCACGTAACGCGTCAGATCGCCCTTGGTCACGGCAGTCGCCACATCGGCAATTGCGCGCACCTGATTGGTCAGGTTGGCCGCCAGACCGTTCACGTTGTCGGTCAGATCGCGCCAGGTGCCGGCAGCACCCGGCACGTTGGCCTGGCCGCCCAGCTTGCCCTCGACGCCCACTTCACGCGCCACTGAGGTCACCTGATCGGAGAACAGCGCCAGCGTATCGGTCATACCGTTGATGGTGTCGGCCAGTTCGGCGATCTCACCCTTGGCTTGCAGTGTCAGTTTCTTCTTCATGTCGCCATTGGCTACCGCGGTCACCACTTTCGCGATGCCTCGCACCTGGCTGGTCAGGTTGGCCGCCATGAAGTTCACGTTTTCGGTCAAATCCTTCCAGGTGCCGGACACGCCTTGCACCTGGGCCTGTCCCCCGAGCTTTCCCTCGGTGCCGACTTCGCGCGCCACCCGCGTCACTTCGGCGGCAAAGCTGTTGAGCTGGTCCACCATGGTGTTGATGGTGTTCTTCAGCTCCATGATTTCACCCTTGGCTTGCACGGTAATCTTGCGCCCCAGGTCACCTTTGGCCACCGCTGTCGTCACGTCGGCGATGTTGCGCACCTGATCGGTCAGGTTGGCCGCCATGCTGTTGACCGAGTCGGTCAAATCTTTCCAGGTCCCACCGACGCCCGTCACCTTGGCCTGACCACTGAGTTTGCCGTCAGTTCCCACTTCCCGTGCCATGCGCGTCAATTCGTCGGCAAAGGTCGAGAGCTGGTCCACCATTGTGTTGATGGTTTCCTTGAGCTGGAGAATTTCGCCTTTCGCTTCGGCCGTGATCTTGCGCGACAGGTCGCCGTTGGCCACCGCCGTCGTCACGTCGGCGATGTTGCGTACCTGGGTGGTCAGGTTGGCCGCCATGCCGTTGACCGAGTTGGTCAAGTCCTTCCAGGTACCGGACACGCCGGTCACTTTGGCCTGTCCGCCCAGCTTGCCTTCGGTACCGACTTCCAGCGCCACGCGGGTCACCTCCGAGGCGAAGCTGGAGAGCTGGTCGACCATCGTGTTGATGGTGTTTTTCAGTTCGAGAATCTCGCCCTTGGCTTCAACGGTAATTTTCTTGCCGAGGTCGCCGCGCGCCACCGCGGTCGTCACCTGTGCGATGTTGCGCACCTGGGTGGTCAGGTTGGCCGCCATGCCGTTGACCGATTCAGTCAGGTCGCGCCAGGTGCCTGATACGCCACGCACTTCGGCCTGTCCGCCCAACTTGCCTTCGGTGCCGACTTCCAGCGCCACGCGGGTCACCTCCGAGGCGAAGCTGGAGAGCTGGTCGACCATCGTGTTGATAGTGTTTTTCAGTTCGAGAATCTCGCCCTTGGCTTCGACGGTAATCGTCTTGCCCAGATCGCCTTTGGCCACAGCGGTCGTCACGTAAGCGATGTTGCGCATCTGGGTGGTCAGGTTGGCGGCCATGTCGTTGACGGAGTCGGTCAGATCTTTCCAGGTGCCGGATACCCCTTTGACTTTGGCCTGCCCACCGAGAATCCCTTCAGTGCCGACTTCACGCGCCACGCGGGTCACCTCGGAAGCGAAGGAGCCCAGTCGAGTCACCATGGTGTTCACAATCCCGGCGGATTTAAGGAACTGGCCCCGCAGTTTCAGGCCGTTGAGTACCGGTGGTACCTGCTGGCTAAGATTACCCTCGGCAACCGAATCGATAACGCGAATCATCTCGTTCATCGGGCTGATGAGGTCGCTGGTGAGCGCATTGCTCGAGTTGACGATCTTTTGCCAAGAACCTTTCATCATCGGCAATTGAATACGCTCGTCGACCTTGCCCTCCTTGCCGATCAGTCGCGCCACGCGTTCGAATTCGGTGGCTGTATCGGCTGCCATGTCGATGATCTCGTTGAGCGTGTCGGCGATCTTGCCCGGCATGCCGGTCCAGTCATTCGGCATACGCGTGGTGAAGTCACCATTGCGCAACGCCTTCAGCGCTGTCAGCAACGTCTTCATGTCGAATGCTTCGATGGGTGTCGTTACTGTGGCCATGTCTATGTCCAGTCAAAATGGATGCCACGCGCAAGGCGTCATGCAGGAGCCGGCATTGCAGTATTGACCATGCTGAAAACTGAGCGTTGGCTTACGAAATATTAGCAAGGTTGGCGCAATGCCCCGGATCCTGGGGAAATTGGCCGGGAACAGGCCATTGCAACCATCTGCACCCGCATTCCTGAAAAGTGAGCGCCAACGGCTGAGGTAAAAGTGCAAGTGCGCTACCGGCCTGCTAACGTCAGACGCTGCAGCAGATTCCATGGCTTGCCGGCCACTGGCCGCAGGATTAGTGTGGAATGCATAAGCGCGCCACTGTGCCGGCGGGTTCAACATCATCTGTACATCGAGACACGATACGGCCAGGGCCATGCGGGTGCGAATGGGAAATACAGATGATTGACCAAAAAATCAGAGTCTTGCTGGTGGATGATCACAGCATCGTGCGTAGCGGCGTGCGACGCATGCTGGAGACTGCCGGCGAGATCGACGTAACGGGTGAAGCAGAGACGGCAAAAGACGCCATGCTCCTGGTCCGGGGGCAGGATTTCGACGTGGCGCTGGTCGATATTCAGCTGCCCGACAAGTCCGGCCTCCAGCTCCTCAAGCTCATGCGTGCGCAGAAACCCAAGCTCGCCGTTCTGATGTTGAGCATGCACTCGGTCGAGGCCTATGCGTTACGCGCAATCAAGCAAGGCGCTGCGGGATACCTCACCAAGGATATTTCCGCAGCCACCCTGGTGGCGGCGGTCCGCAAGGTAGCCTCAGGCGGCAAGCACGTCAGTCCTGAGCTGGCAGAAAAGCTGGTCAACGCTATCGGCAAAGGCGACGCGGCGCCCCACGAAGCACTATCCGACCGGGAGCTTGAAGTGCTGAAACTCCTTGCTTCAGGCGAGAGAATTGTCCGCATCGCACAGATATTGCACTTGAGCCCGAGTACCGTCACGACGTACCGGGCACGCATCCTGGAAAAAACCGGGATGGACAGCAACGCGAAACTGGCCCGCTATGCACTCGAAAACGACCTGTTGACTTAGAACGCCCCGTCACTCGATCCAGCCTGCTTGTAGTGATTCCACTACAAGCTCTTGGCCGATATCTCCACAAAGAAGTCCTGCTAACGTCGATAGTCGGTTTCGATCTACTTGAGCATATTACCCCCTGCGCAAGATTTAGTCCGCTGATTGGAGTTGTCTTCGTCAGCGTCTTGTACAGCCATGCCAAAAAAGAGAGGTGAAATCATGCAGGTCACCAGCACAGAACCATTGACTGCACTGATGCCAGCCAGAGATTCAGGCCCTTTGCGCCTGTTTGTCGTTGAGGATTCGAACGCCGTGCCAGCACTGTGCCGCACGGTGTCGCCAGGGATCGTCGGCTTGTCACTTGCCGGGGTGTTCCACCGCGCAACGGCCGCCATCGTCGCCATCCGGCGTGAACCGCCCGATGTCGTCTTGCTGGACGTCAACCTCGGCGACGGTCAGGGCATGGAAGTATTGCGTGTAGTCGCAGCCGAGTATCCGTTGACAAAAGTCATCGTGGTCAGCAATTGCGCTGAACCGACACATTGGAAGTACTTCACAAAAGCGGGTGCCTACGCGTTCTACGACAAGAACCATGAGCTGGCCATCATGCGCCGCATGTTGGAGCGTTTGGCCAAGTCCCTGTTACCGGAAGATTTTTTCTGCTGGCAATCATCATCGAATGGGAGCAGTACCCCATGGATCCAATCAGCAAAGAATACGACTTTCTAGCCGTGCTGCGGCACGTCATGTCCCACGGCGTGATCACCTTGCTTGCAATGGCCATGGCGTTTGCCACGCCGGATGCCGCGCGGTACATCCTCTATGTATGGTGGCCACGCGTGGAGTTGAACGCGAATCTGCTGCTTGCGACAGAAATCGTGCTGGCCTCAACCTTGATGGTTCTGTTCTATCTGTGCAAACGCGCGTGGGACAACCGCCATCGCCTGACGAGCGCGAAGATGGCTTCCCTGGTCTTCACGAGGCATCCGCGCAAGGGATGGCTTTCGACCCTTCAGGAACGCAACCTGGTCCGCTCTTTACCGGCGGCGCGTGACGCCTCGATCCTTTCGCTCACGGGGTACGAAACCCTGGTTGCCCCCAATAGCCTGTTGAAGGAGGTCTTCACGACGGCGTATGAAATCCGCGTCATGTTGCTCAATCCGCTCGGCATGGCGGCACGCAAGCGAGTCGACTCACTTGCGCAAAACATTACGACCTTGACCTTCCAGGAAGAACTTGCCGCCAGCATTGCGTTCCTCAACGAGTGCCGCAGAAGCGGCAAGAAAGTTTCGTTGAAATTCTACGACCACGACCCGTTCTGGAAGGTTGTCGTTCTCGATGACCTTGCCTGGGTCCAGCATTGCCATAGCGGGCGTGAAATGAAGGACCAGCCTGAGTATGTGTTCGGGCTGCAATACGCTGAGCCGGACCAGGGACTGTTTGTGCCGTTTTATACCTACTTTCTCCACAAGTGGAATGAGGCAGGCCACTGGGAGTATGACTTCGACACCGGCGAAGTGGTCCAGCGGGATGCGACCACTGGCAACGAGACCGGGCGTGCTCCACTCGGACTCCCCGACTACGGTTCTGCATCGCCGCCCCTGACGGCTGCTCGAACGTTCTCGCCAGCTTCAGAAAATGCACAAGTCAGAAAAGACTCTGGAAACAACGATCTTCGTAAATTGAGCGCGGAGTGCGCGCTGCGTTCATGTTGAATTAATGTTCTACAGGTTGAATCAATGTTCTAACGGGAGGAAATCATGCTGACAGGTTATTGGTTGTGCGCGTTGCTGTGGGGTTGGGTGCTGCTGGAGGAGATCCAACGCATACCCCCTCAGGAATGGAAAGACGAGGGGCTGAAAAAGGTTCTGTTGCTGCGCCGGACCAGAACCCGGACCGGATACTTTTTTGCGTTGATCGCAGGCGCCTTGTGCCTTTATAGCGAAATCCTGAGGACGCCGGCCGATCAGAACATTTTCAGTCCGGAGCTCATGTTTGCCCTGTGTGGAGTTCTTTGGGGTGCCTATCTTTCGGTCGTCTACATAAAGGGCAAGCGCTAGATGCCTGTCTCCATGACGACTGCGGGTAACTGATCTTTCACTATCGTCGGTCGGCAGGGATATCCCGCCGGTCAGGCGCTGAAACGGACTCAGGCCCTCAGCCTCGGCCCAGCCGAAATCCCAAGCCCTGGTTTTTTCGAACCGGGGCTTTGTGATTTATCGGTCGGATCACCGCCCTAGCGAATACCGGTACCTGCCATGGACTCTGGCACCCACTGCGCCGTCGATAACGGCTCGATATAGCGGATGCCGCCATGAGGGCCCACCACGCCATTGATGTTATAGGTGCCTTTTGACAGGTCGTACGTCATGAAAGGGGTGGCGTCCGGGACCTGTTGGTCATAGCTCTGGCTGAAGAAAGCGAAGGAGCCACGGTATAGCTGGCCACTGGTGTCGTACTGATCGGAGGCCACAGCGGCCCAAGTGTCTTCATCCAGGTAAAAGCGACGCTTCTGGTAGATGTGGTTTGCACCGGGCTTGAGGTTGCCCTCCACGACGTAGACCCGGTGTTTTTCCCAGCGTACGAAGTCCGGCGCGATGAAGTCTGGCGTGGTCAGCGATTTGGCATCGCGAGCGTAGGTCAGTTTGTAGGTGTTGTAGGGCACGATCATTTCCCGCTTGCCGACCAGCGTCCAGTCGTACAGCTCCAGTGCCCGGGCGGTACCGGGGTTGGGGGTGTCGTAGGCCAGAATCGAAATCTGTTTGACGCGGCGCTGGGCAGGCATGTACTGCCAGGCCCGGCCAGGAAACTGCGTCGGGTTGGTGGCGTTCTTGAGCATGATCGACTCGCCGGCCCGGCGCGCGGGGCCGGTATAGGACAGTTTCAACTGATAGTAGATGTCGGAACTGTTGAACGGCTTGGACATGTTCTCGTAAATCGGGAAGGAGACGAATGCCTCGCCGGTGACCGCCAGGCTCGGTACGCCCGCCGTGTCGACGCTCCAGGAGTCGTACTTGGAATGGATGTTGACACCCTGGTAGCGCAGCAGGAAGTTCCACATCGCTTCGGCGCCTGATTGCGGGATCGGGAACGGCACGCCGGGCATCACATTGTCGATGGCGATCCCGCCGTTGAGGGACCTGGCGGCAGTGGCATTGCGGCGGCTATTGTCCAGTACCGCCTGCGGGAGCGATGCAGTGCGGTGGGTCGGATACACATCGATGCGAAAGCCGGGGTAACGCCTGGCCAACGCTACGGTGGTGGCGGTCAGCATGCCTTTGTACGACTCGACGTTCTTGCCGTTGATCACCAGCAGTGGTTTTTCGTGGGCAAAGGGGTCCGGGCGCATGCTGTCGCCAGTCTTGAAGCTTGCGGGGGCAGTGGTCAGGCCACCGTTGTAGGGCGGGATGGAGCCATCGGCATTACCGGCCTTTTCGGCACCCACCCACGTCAGGCTGGTGCCCAGCCGGGCGGCTTCCTGGCTCGATACATAGGCTTGGGCATCGATGGCCAGCGCCATGAGGGGTACGGCAGCCAGAAGGCACTTCACGAATTTCATATTGTTATTCTCCTGCCTGGCGTGCCAGGCAACTCGTGACTCAGGCAGAGCAGACGCTTGCGTCCGCTGGATCACCAGAGGCTTTTTCAGTGCTGCCATTAAATAGCCCCCGAATCAGGGGCGCTTTTCATTTGACGACAGTCCCTTGGCTATTCATGACAGGCTCTGGCTGTCTCGACGGGGATTCGATGGGAGAGTGACCATCACTTGTTTGCATTTCCCAGAGGAATCATTGAGT
Organism: Pseudomonas sp. A-B-19; assembly: GCF_019947515.1. NCBI lineage: Bacteria > Pseudomonadati > Pseudomonadota > Gammaproteobacteria > Pseudomonadales > Pseudomonadaceae > Pseudomonas > Pseudomonas sp. A-B-19. Next base: position 16,665 of record NZ_JAGYGN010000004.1, on the reverse strand, counting down.
TACCGAATGGTCATAGTTGTAACCATTCCATAACTCCGACGTTTAGGACGTTCATATGAATCGCGCAGCAATCTTGATCGTGGCCATTTCCAGCGCCGTCTTGTTGGGAGGCTGCGGCCCGCATTGGGATGACGGAGAAAGGTACGGTCGATATCACGATCATGATCATCGACGTGGCTACGACCAAAGAGGGGACGATGATCGAGGTTATTACCGTGACTATGATCGTCGTGACTACGATCACCGTCGCTACCGCGATCGCGATGACAACGATGACTGATACGTTCAACGTCATTGAAACGCAGGGGGCAGGTTGATCCGCATCCGGACCGGTCTTTCTATTGGTGCAAATTGGGCCGGGGTATCGCCTAATGCCAGTCAGTTAAGCACCGGACACTGTGGGACCAAGCTCGCTCCCACAAGGTTTGCGGTGTTCAAACACTTAACTGACTGGCATTAGGGGCATCGCCTTGCTCTCTCGGTAGCACGCCGCCCAGTCCGAGGGTGTCTGGCCAAACCGGTTGCGGAACCAGCGTGAAAAGTCACCGGCAGAGGAAAAGCCCAGGAGTTCGGCCACCTCATACAATCGCCGTTTGCTGTTGGCCAGATACTCCTCGGCGAGTTCAGCGCGTACGGCATTGATGATCGTTGTGACACTCTCTCCCTCAGTTGCCAGGTGGCGGTTAAGGGTACGTCGATGCATGCCAAGATGCTGGGCAACCGCATCGACAGAACACAGTCCGCTGGGCAGCAGCATCTTGACGATCTGACGTACCCGCTGCGTCGGCTCGTCGCGCAGGTTAGCCAACTGCATGTCCAGCGATCGCTTCACTTCGCGATGCAGCGCGGGGTCGGCCGCAGCAATGGGCATGTCCAGATCGCACCCGCGGCAAACGATGGCATTGAACTCCTGTGAAAACTCGATGGCTGTTCCCAGCACTCGGTGGTGCACTTCAAGGCTGGCCGGGCGCTCGTGAGTAAAACTGACCCTGACCGGGCGGAACGTATTGCGCGTCAGCATGCTCAACGTCCGCAGTCCAATGCCCGTCGACTGTTCGATGGCCTGGCGCCAGACACCGTGATGGCCCTGCATATTCACACCCACATGCAGCAGTACCAGATCGCCTGCATCTTCAAGCCGCAACTCCACCCCAGCGTTATGCAGCCGCATATAGCGCACGCACGATTGCAAGACGGCACGAAGTGTCGGTTCTTCGCGGATGAGCAGCGCCAGCATGCCGAAGTTGGACAGGTGTCGCGTTTGCGCGAGCAACAAGCCGAACGCCTCCTGGCCGGACAGGCGGGCTGACTCCTCCAGCAGCCAACCCACCGAATCGATACTGATCATGATATTCGGATCGTCGAGGACACTGGTGGGCAGCCTGGCCAGCCGCAGCATACGTAAAGGATCCAGTCCCACTGACCGGGCAACCTGTTCATAGCCAGTAAGGCTGGCGCTTCGCGTCAGGGTATACATGTATCCCTCGTGTCCCAATTTCACAAGATTGTGTCCTGAGGAGCTTAGTGCAGGGCACCCTGTCACGGCTACCTTCAAGCCTGCAACTACAAAAGATGGAGGTAGATAATGGACACGCGCACTGCAATACGCATCGATCAGCCGCCCGCCGCAATGGGGCAAGTGGATGCCGACGACCCCGCTGCATTCAACCACTGCTTTGCCGAAGTCAACGGCATTCGCATGCACTACATCGACGAGGGGCAGGGCCCGCTCGTCATTCTGCTGCATGGTTTCCCCTACCTTTGGTACATGTGGCGGCGCCAGATCGTGGCGTTGGCCGAAGCTGGCTATAGGGTCGTCGTTCCGGATCAGCGGGGGTTTGGCCAAACGGATCGGCCTGGTTGCGTTGAAGCCTACGACATGAGTCAGTCAGTCGGTGACATGGTGGGCTTGATGGCGACTTTGGGCGAAACGTCCGCTGTGATCATCGGCCACGACCTGGGCGCCTGGGTGGCCCAAGCGGCGGCCATGCTGCGCCCGGATCTGTTTCGCGGCCTGGTGATGCTCAATACGCCGGTGCCACCGCGTGGCAAGATCAAGCCGACTGTAGCTTTACAGGCAATGGCGAAGGGCAGGGTCTATCACCATCTGTACTTCCAGCAGCTCGACAAGCCGGATCGCGAGTTGGCCTGCGATACGAGAAAAACATTGCGAAGCGTTTTCTACTCGATCTCCGGCAGCGCTGTCGGGGCCGAACGCTGGCGTCTGTTCGTCGAGCCAGGTGAACCCATTCTCAACGCCTTCACTGAGCCCAAGGGGGAGTTTGCGTCATGGCTGAGCGCGCGATCGCTCGATTACTACGTCGCTGAATACACGCGCACAGGGTTTACCGGTGCCCTGAACCACTACCGCTGTCGCGATCGCAACTGGGAAATCACCGCGTTTCTTGACGGTGCGGTGGTGCGTCAGCCGAGCCTGTTCATTGGAGGCGCGGCCGATCCATCACTCGAACCAGTCGAAATCCGTCGTCTCTACGAGAATCTCGACACCTATCTGCCCGGACTGCAGAAGAAGGTACTGCTACCCGGTGTGGGCCATAGCGCGGCGGAAGAAAGTGCCGATCATGTCAACGAATTGCTTCTTGAGTTTATCGAGCAGCTGGAACGCTAGGAGCGAACGTTTTGCACTGTGCATGGCCACGATCACTCGCGGCCATGCATGGGCCTTGGGGACATTTGAACGACATCAGTTGAATGCCGTCAGGTCTCTCGGTGCGAGGTCATGCTGTTCGCAATAAGCCAGATAGCGATGCAATCCTGATTTCCAGTTTTCGAGCGCGACAATGTTGTCGTTGCCGTCCAGGAACGCAAGATCGCCATTGACCTGAACCAGGGTGAGCACATAGCCGTCTGTACCTCCCGTGCTGACAACTTCAGGCGTGTGAGTCGATCCAGCCGTCTCATAGACGATGCTGCCAGGGCCGGCGATCCAGTCATGTTCCTTGTATTTCCACTGGCCTTCGATCGTGTAGACCATCACCGTCCCCGTGTGATGGTGCTTGGGCAGCTGCATGTCGATCGGCGACTTCATCATGACAATCCATTCGCCACGGATCGGGTCGAGCTTGAAGTACTTGAGCAGGACGTTTTCGGCATAAGGGGTAAACGGAATCCAGGGCAGGGATTCGCCATCGATGACGGCGGTATCGACGTGTTCGTAGAGCATGTCTGTCTCCATTGATGTGGTTCAGATCGGGTATTGGTCGGCAGCCAGGGCCACCCGACGATCTCTGATGGTCGGGTGGCCCGGTTTTCGATGGGGAACGGTTCGAATCAGGTCAGCGGGGTGCCCGCCAGGGTAGCGCGCAGCATCTTCCGTGGCGCATTGCCGTAGTCAGCCACCGCGTAGTGCTGGACTTGCAGGTTGTCCCACATGGCTACCGTGTTGGTCCGCCACTTCAGGCGTACCTGATATTCCGGGATCGCCGCCTGAGAGGTCAGGTAGTTCATCAGGTGATGAGCCTCAGGCATGAAGTCCTGACCGTAGCGGATGTCCTCGAAGTTGAAGAAGTTCGCGAAATGGGTGGTGAACGCGGAGTTGACGAACAGCACCTTTTCACCTGTTTCAGGATGGATAAGCACCACCGGGTGTTCAGCGGCGGGGGTCTTCAGGGCCATGGCGTGACGTTCTGCGCGGGGCAGCTGGGCACCAAAGGAGTGCTCGGCACTGTGTTTTGCAAACAGGCCTTCGATCCGTTGCTTGACGGTGTCGGGCAGGTTTTCGTAAGCCAACACCATGTTGGAGAACAGAGTGTCACCGCCGGATTCAGGCCCTTGCTCGCAGCGCAATATCGCTCCACGAGGGGGGGCCTGCTTGAAGGTGACATCGGTGTGCCAGAGGTTTTCCCGGCTGGCCTTTTCGACAAAGCTCTTGGGCTTGCCCGGGTCAAGGTTGCGGTACAGCATCAGCAGCTTGTCCGCCTCCGGATGGCTCGGCGCCAGGGGATGACCTTCAAGTGCGCCGAATTGCGCGGCGAAGTGCTGTTGTTCCAGGGGGGTGATGTCCTGGTCGCGAAAGAACAGCACTTTGTGCTTCAACCATAGCGCCCGGATTTGTGCGATCAGGTCGGTGTCTCGGGCCGCATCGGCCAGGTTGACGTTGCTGAGTTCGGCACCGATGGCGGGAGAGCAAAGCTCTACCTTGATCGAATGCTGGCGCACCGACGACCGGATGATGGCCGGTGCCGAGGGAGACGCTGGTGAAGGAGTGTCCTGGATTTCGGCGATTTTTGTCATTGTTGTGTCCAATCCGTGCTTGTATGGCGGTGCGCAATATGTGCATCCGCTATAGGGAACTGTTCCCAGCCTGTCAGGCAGAGGTGCCGTTCCTATAGTAGGTATCCCGGGTGCGAGGCTATTGGCTTGGCAGGACAGTTTCTTCGCATATTGGGACGCAATGGCCGAAGGCATATCTCGAAGGCGAATTGTGGCCAGCGCCTCCCGGTCACACAGAGTCCAGTGAGTTGCATCGTCCGGTTGAAACCACAACACGCGCCCCTGGCACCAAAGCGCATAAAATCATTGAAAAAAACCGCTATAAGCTTTAAACGGAAAGCTCTACGGCATATTGCTGGCAATCAGTAAGTGAGTGTCGACAGTTTTGGGCTCAGGGAGCGCTGATGAGTTTTCGTACATTGACCGGCTCCCCATGGCAATCGAGTACGTGCGAAGTTGCCGCACTTGAACCCATAGAGAACCCGGGCACCGTCGGCGACGACACGATCGGACAATTGCTGGACTTAGCGCGCAACGGGGGCCATACCGGCGCCTGGGCGTTTTACCGCGCCGGTGAACAGATGCATCGGGTTGGCCAGGGCGACCCACGGGTACAGTGGCCTTCAAGCGTTGCGTATGACGAGTTTGAAGCCTTTTGCCGGGCCCGCAACGTGCACCGCTGGCCGACGGGCAGAGGCGAAGGTGTGCTGGGTTGGCTACTCGCGCCAGTCGAGGATGCTGCGCAACCGGCGCTCGCCGAACTTGCCCAGCGCCTGGGCATTGAACTGCAGACCAATACCCTGGCCCGTGCGCAGATCACGCAGCGTGTGCTGTATGAAATCACCTATCTGGCCAGTTCGACCCGTGACCGGTCAGTGTTTCTGGTAGGGGTTCACCGTCTTTTGGCCAGCCTGATCGACGCCGAGAATTTCTATCTCGCGCTGTATAACCCGCACACGGGCAAGATCGACTACCCGTATTACGTCGACATCATCGACGCTGATGCCCTGGAGGCCGAGAACTACGAATACCTTGACCCGTCGCACCTGTCGTTGACCGGTCAGGTGCTGACCTCTGGCCAGCCGTTGCTGATCGACTCTGCCGGCATTCTCGCGGCTCAGGCCGAAAACCGTTTTTATTGCGTGGGTGATCGTCCCGAATTCTGGATGGGCGCACCGTTGAAAAACGCCTCGGATGACGTGTTCGGCATGCTGGCAATGCAGGTCTACGACGTTTCTCGCATCTACAGCGCCGAAGACCGCGCGCTGTTTCTGGTGGTCGCCCGTCACGTGGCCATGGCGCTGGACCGGATTCTGCACCGGGAGGACCTGGAAGAAACGGTGATACGTCGCACCCTGGAGCTTTCGGCACTCAACGACGCCTTGAGGCAGGAAGTGGCAGACCGGGAGCGCGCCGAACATCTGCAGAGCGCGCTGTTCCAGATTGCCGAACTGTCGAGCCGGCCTGGCGACATGGCCGAGTTGTTCCAGAGCTTGCATGGCATCGTCGGCGAGCTGCTGTTCGCGCAGAACTTCTACATTGCCCTGTTCGACGACGCGATCGGTGAAGTGACGTTTCCTTATTATGTGGATGAACGGCAGACGACCCGCCCGGCGGCACGGCGAGGGCGCCGGGGCTTGACCGAATACGTGATCCGTCAGCGTCGACCCTGCCTGATTGACGCCGGCGAGGCTGAACGACTGTCCGCGCACGGTGAAATCGAAATTGCCCATGAGTCTGTGCGCTCCTACTCCTGGCTGGGCATTCCATTGTTCGAAGACGACGTGGTGCGAGGCGTGCTGGCGGTGCAAAGCTATACCTCGCAGGTGAGCTATACCCAGCGAGACCAAGAGCTGCTGACGTTCGTGTCGCGACACATCGACACCGCGTTGTCGCGACGCACGGCCGCCGAAGCGATCCATGCCGCCAACCTCCAGCTGGAAGCCCGGGTGCAGAGCCGCACCCGCGAGCTCGACCACGCCAATGCCAAGTTGCAGCACGAAAACTCTCACGATGCGCTGACCGGACTACCGAATCGCACCTATCTGCAACAGCGCCTCAATCTGGCCTGGTCGAGGTTCGGCAACGAAGGCGGGCACTTGTCGGTGATGTTCATCGATCTCGACCGCTTCAAGATGGTCAACGACAGCCTCGGCCACCATTTTGGCGACCTGCTGCTGATGCAGGCGGCCCATCGTTTGCGCGGTTGCCTGCGCGATACCGACATGCTGGCGCGCCTGGGGGGCGACGAGTTTTCGGTGCTGGCTCCCGAGGCCCCGCTGGAGGTGATGATCGAGATTGCCGAGCGGATCCTGGTAGCGTTCGACCTGCCGTTTTTCATCAACGGCCATGAGGTTTTCTCGTCCTGCAGCATCGGTATCGTCAGCGCCGACAACCAGTTCCATCACGAGCCCGCCGACTTGCTGCGCGATGCCGATGCGGCGATGTATCGGGTCAAGAGTGCCGGGCGCGACAGCTACGCGGTATTCAACCAGCAAGTGCGCCGTGAAGTCTCGGACCAGGTCGAGCGAGAAGGGGCCTTGCGCAACGCGCTCAAACGCAACGACGAACTGCTGCCGTATTTCCAGCCGATCGTCAGCGTCGAAACCGGCGAACTGGTGGCCCTTGAAGCGTTGATCCGCTGGCATCAGCCGGGCGGCCGGGTGATTGCGCCAGGTGAGTTCCTGCCGGATGTCGAGGGTTTGCGCCTGATCGGTCGACTGGACCTGTACATGTTGACCAGCATTGCAGCGATCCTCGCACAGCCCGGGCACGCCGATTGGCCGCCGGTGCACGTCAACTGCTCCAGCTACAGCATGACGCGTCCGGAGTTCGCCGGTGAGGTGTTGACACTGTTGGCGCAGCACCGGGTCTCGCCGTCACGAATTTGCCTGGAGCTGACCGAAGGGGCGCTGGTCGCCGAGCCGGCGATTGCCCGACAGACCATGCAGCAACTGGCGGACAACGGCATGTCGGTGGTGCTCGATGACTTCGGTGCAGGGTTTTCATCCCTGAGCTATGTGCATCAATACCGTTTCAGCGGATTGAAAATCGATAAGTCGTTCATCCTCGAGCTGACCACCAGTTCCCGCAGTCGCGCGATTGTCCGGGCGATTGTGCGGATGGCCGAATCGCTGGACCTGAGTGTGGTGGCCGAAGGCGTCGAGGATGAAGCGACGCTGGACCTGCTGCGCGAAATGGGGGCGGGGCAGGCCCAGGGTTATCTTTTTGCCAGGCCGATGGGTTTGAAGGCGCTGTTGGCCAGTTCACTGCTCGGTCGCCAGGGGGTTACCACTGTGTGCAACCCGGCAGCGGAATTTTGAACTCCCGATGCGAGGGCTGACTCCTACTTCACAAGGTACTGCACATGACCATGTTGTAGCGATGACCCACCAGCAGCTGCATAGCCGCGAGCCCGGCACCCTATTCGAAACCCATGTTCCAGCACGCCTGGACCGCTTGCCGTGGGGCCGCTTTCATTCCCTGCTGGTGGTCGCGCTGGGCGTCACCTGGTTGCTCGACGGCCTGGAAGTGACCCTGGCCGGCTCGGTGTCCGGCGCGCTGAAAAACAGCCCCGACCTGCGCATGAGCAACTTCGATATTGGCTTGGCCGGCGGTATATACATCGCTGGCGCAGTGCTCGGTGCCTTGGTGTTCGGATGGCTGACCGATCGCCTGGGGCGGCGCAAGCTGTTCTTCGTTACGTTATGGCTGTATGTAGGCGCCACGGCGGCTACGGCGTTCTCCTTCAACCTGGAAAGCTTCCTGCTGTTGCGCTTCCTCACGGGCATGGGCATCGGCGGCGAATACACGGCGATCAATTCGACCATCCAGGAATTCACCCCGGCACGCTATCGCGGCTGGGTCGACCTGACCATCAACGGTACATTCTGGTTAGGCGCAGCGCTTGGCGCCGGCGGGGCGATCGTGTTGCTGGATCCGCAAGTGGTCGGCGGCGATCTGGGCTGGCGCCTGTGCTTCGGTATTGGTGCAGTGCTGGGCCTGGTGATCCTGGTGATGCGTCTGTGGCTGCCGGAAAGCCCGCGCTGGCTGCTGATCCACGGTCGGCGCGATGAGGCGCGAAGCATCGTCGAAGGCATCGAAGCGCGTCTGCGCGAACAAGGCCATGAACTGCCGGCCGTGACGGGCAAACCACTGCGCCTGCACGCGCGGGACCATACGCTGCTGGGGGAGGTCTTCCATACCCTGTTCGTCAGATTCCGCCGCCGCGCGCTGGTGGGGCTGACCCTGCTGACCGCGCAGGCGTTCTTTTACAATGCGATCTTCTTTACCTATGCGCTGGTGCTCACCGATTTTTACCAGGTGCCCGTCGAGCATGTCGGTTGGTATGTATTGCCCTTGGCACTGGGCAATTTCTGCGGGCCGCTGCTGTTGGGGCGCCTGTTCGACGTGATCGGCCGACGCGTGATGATCAGCTTCACCTACGCGATGTCGGGAGTGTTGCTGGCGCTCAATGGCTATGCCTTCCAGCAGGGTTGGCTGGATGTCACCCAGCAAGCCGCGGCGTGGATGGTGATCTTTTTTTTCGCATCCGCTGCGGCCAGCTCGGCTTACCTGACCGTAGCGGAAACCTTCCCACTGGAGATCCGCGCCTTGGCCATCGCCGTGTTTTACGCCTTTGGCACTGGCCTGGGCGGCATCATCGGGCCGACGTTGTTTGGCCAACTGATCCAGACCCAGCAGCGCAGCAGCCTGTTGATCGGCTATCTGACAGGCGCTGCACTGATGTGTGTGGCGGCGGCGGTGCAAGCGGTTTGGGGAGCCGCGGCCGAACGTCTGGCGTTGGAGCAGGTGGCCAGGCCTTTGTCGCAGGCCGAGGATTGAGGGGGCTACCAGCCAGCGAGCAAAGGTGTCGGGCCTTTCGTGAAGGTGAATACCTTCGGTTTACACCGGCCATCATCAACGTATCACTCGGGCCCTCTGCTTTCTCGATGCCAGAGTGTCGGAAAAAGCTCGTGTTCCATAGGTACACCTGATGCCAGAGCATCTTTAAGCCCAGGAAAGTCGGGAGAGGTGGCCCAAGGTCTCGGCGCATGCCGCACGTCATCGCCCATGACCCTCACTGAAAACGCGCGTCGACGGTTATGCCCGCCCACGCCAGCCGAGGCATGCAGGGTCAACATGTTGAAACACACCATGTCCCCCGGCGACAACGTCCATCCGAGAATGGGAAAGTCCTCGCGATGGCTTTCAATATCCGGTAGCTCGCCCAGTGTTCCCTCGGCAAACCATTTGGCCTGGCTGTCCATGAAGGACCGAGGCATCAACCAGGGGCCTTTGTGTGAGCCGGCGATGAATTCGAGGGTCGACTCCCTGGGCACGGGGTCAACTGGAATCCAGAAACTCACGGTGTCGGAACCCGTGATGTTGTAGTAGGGCTGGTCCTGGTGCCAAGGCGTGCGTTGGCGCGTATTGGGCTCTTTGACCAGCAGGTGATCATGGTGCAGGCGCACCTGTTGGCTGTTCAGCAGGGCGGCCGCGATGGGGGCGAGGGCGGAGCTGAAGATGAAGTCGCGATAGTGTGCGTTCTCTTGCCAGTTACAAAAGTCCTCGAAGAACCATCCCGGGTCCGTAGGGCTGCTCGCCACTTTGGCGCGAGGGCTGGGTTGGGCAAGGTTGCGCTCGATGCCTAGCGTCAGTTCGCTGATTTGCTGCGCGGTAAACGCATTACGGATGCACACTGCACCATCAGTTTGAAAGGCACGTACAGTCTCGTCGCTGACGGGGATGGCAAAACGAGATTCACCGCGTTGTGTCATTTCGTTCATGGGGATTGCCTCATTCGCCGTAAATATCGAAGTTGAAGTACTGCTTCGCGATCTGGTCGTATTGGCCGGATTGGCGAATGCTGGCAATGGCCGTGTTCAACTGCTCTCTGAGATCAGGCTCGTTTTTTCGGACACCGATAGCGACGCCATCGCCAATGATACTTTTGTCGGTGATGGGCTCGCCGGCGAAGGCAAAGCCCTGGCCCTGAGGCTTTTGCAACAATCCGATGTCGGCTTGTACCGAGGCCTGGAACGATGCATCCAGGCGTCCGTTGATGAGGTCTGAAAACACCTGGTCCTGGGTTTGGTAGGAAAGGATATTGACGCCCTGGCGGCCCCATTGCGACTTGGCATAACTTTCGTGCAGCGAACCTTGCACCACCCCAACCGTCTTGCCCTTCAATGATTCTGCCGTCGGCAGCAATCCGGAGTCTGCTCTGGCAACGAGAGAAGACGGCGCGGTGTAGATCTTGTGGCTGAAATCGACCTGCTGGCGACGTGGCTCGGTGGCGCTGAATGCAGACAGGATGGCGTCGAATTTTTTCGCCTTTAACGCCGGGATCATGCTGTCGAAGGGCTGCTCGACCCAAATACACTTGACCCGCAACTCGGCACAAAGGGCATTGCCCAGATCGATATCAAAACCACTTAATGAACCATCTGGCTGCTTTTGTTCAAAAGGCGGATAGCTAGGGTCGACGCCGAACTTGATCACCGGTTCCGCCTGCGACAGCGGGGTGATGAGCAGCCCGAACAGCAGGGTGATGGATTGAAGTTTGCGTAGTTGCATGATGACCTCGTTTTTTATTGGTTTTCTGGTTTTGGCAGGTCTTTGCTCAAGCGTTGAGTGGCAAGAAGGCCTCAGTCAACTTGACCCAATAGCCAGCGCCCCGAATCAGGATGTCGTCATTGAAGTCGTAGCGAGGGTCGTGAGCCATGCAGCTCTTTTCACCGTCGCCATTGCCGATGATCAGATAACTGCCAGGGCATTGCTGCAGGAAGTAGGCGAAATCCTCGCTGCCATTGAAGGGCACGATGTCGTTCAGCACCTCGTCCTCACCGAGCCAGTCGATGGCCACCTGACTGGCAAACCGGGTCATTTCTTCGTCATTCACCAGCAAAGGGTAATCGGCACTGTAGTCGATGTCGGCGGTCGCGCCGAATGCCTGCGCCTGGGCATGAATGAGGTGTTTTATCTGACTCTCCAGGCGGTCCCGGACGGCGTTGTTCAGTGAGCGGACGGAAATCAGCATGTGCGCGCTGTCCGGGATCACGTTGGACGCCTTGCCTGCGTGAATGGCCCCGACGGTGATAACGCTCATTTCCTGAGGTGAAATGTTGCGCGAGACGATGGTCTGCAAGGCCATGATGATGCTTGCGCAGACCACCACAGGGTCGACGCTCAGATGCGGCATCGCGCCATGACCGCCTTTTCCGTGAATCGTGACATTGACCTGGTCGGCGGAGGCCATGAAGGGGCCGGCCCGAAACCCGAGTTTTCCGACAGGGTAGCCAGGCATGTTGTGTGCAGCGAACACTGCATCACAGGGGAACTGTTGCAGCACGCCTTCCTGAATCATTCGTCGGGCGCCGGCCAGACCTTCTTCGGCCGGCTGGAAAATCAGGCGGACGGTGCCATTGAACGGATGGCCATGGGCGAGGGCGTAGGCGGCAGCGAGGAGCATGACCGTATGCCCGTCATGGCCACACGCATGCATCTTGCCCGGTATCCGGCTTGCATAGGGCAACCCGGTTTTTTCCAGAATAGGCAGTGCGTCCATGTCAGCCCGTATGCCGATCACACGCGAACCGGTGCCTTTTTTCAGCGTGGCGATGACCGCGGTTTCGGCGAAGCCGCGCGTCACGTCATAACCCCATTCGATCAATCGTTCGGCTACCAGCTCACTCGTCTCGACCTCCTGATAACCGAGTTCAGGGTTGGCATGGATCTGCTGGCGCAGTTCGCGCATTTCCTGCTCTATCTCTTTTAACAGCGTGATGGACTGTGTCATTGGCAGTGATTTTCCTTGGTGACCAGGAGGAGAAACCAATCTGTCGCAAGGGCCACAATCGACGATGGCTTACGGCATCATGCGTTTCATCAAAGTGCCAGGGCTTTTTCTGTTACGGTCTTTTGCTGAGGTTCGAAGCCCGGGTGGTGTTGGTCCCAGAGTAGTGGGCCAAGGCAGCAACTGACAGGCAATCGAAAGTGAACAAGGCAACCCAGGGTTAACACCGGCGGACACTATGAAGTTCTATCAACTCAATGCACTCGTGGCGGTGGCCGACGCGGGCAGCATCCGCGGCGCTGCAAAAAGACTCGATACTTCGCCGGCAGCGGTCACCAAGGCTATCCAGAAACTGGAGGCAGACACCGCCACACAATTGCTGATCCGTAATACCTCAGGGATTGTGTTTACCGAGCTCGGTAAAAAGTTGTTGATTCAGGCACGTCTGCTGGTGGCACAGATGGTCAGTGCCCGTCAGGTGTTGGGGGAATGCCAGGGGGAACTGGAGGGGCGCTTGTCGGTCGCCGTGACACCCTGGTTGGCGATGACGCTCATGCCAAAATCCGTCGTGCGTTTTCGCCAGCTGTTTCCAAAGGTACAACTTGAATTGCATGAGGGGCTTTCATCGGTCGCGTGTCCGCTGCTGCGGGATGCGAGCGTCGATCTGTTTATCGGACGGCTCGATACCCGGTTTTCCAGCACCGACCTGACCTGTCAGCCGCTGTTCACGGCCGATTGTGCGGTGGTCGCGCGTCAGCAACACCCGTTGTCGAACAGCAGGACCATGGAGGACCTGGCGTCGGCTGACTGGATACTGGCCTCGCAACAAGATGGAACGATTTCGACGCAGGGGCATGTGCATTTCGCCCATTCGCTCTCGATCATCCTGAGCTTACTGCGTGAAACCGACATGTTAAGCATCTTTCCCTGGCCGCTGGTGGAGATATGCGCTCAGCGCGAAGGCTTGTGCACCTTGCCTCTGCGCGAGCCGGTCGGCAGTGCCTCGGTGGGCGCCATCAGCCGAAGCGGACAGCCCCTGCGTCCGGCGGCCGAGCGGTTTCTGGAGTGTCTGATCGAAACCATTCACCTGGAGATGGGGCATGCGCAATCGCCTTATCGGCGCATGTTGCAGACCGTCGATTTGTTGGTCTGAGAGCGGTTATTGAAACTGAGTGGAGCGTCACTGGTTTCATGCTCATACGTCACTGCCCGCTCCTGGCTGATCTCAGTCTACCGCGACCGGCAGAAGGCGACCCATTGCGGACTCTGACTAACGTTGTGATTGAGGGGCTGGCCGGAGGCTGACGAAGACGGCTTTTGGACAGTCCCACTCTCCGGCCTATAGCGGGCTACAGGGCGAGTTGGTCGAGTTCGAATCCCTACCCACAGAGTGGGGCCTCGCAACGGTACTTCCAACGGCAACATTGAACTGTGGATTCAACCGGTGGACGCAACAGATTGGCTAAAACGTTCAGCAGACATTTCGTAGTTTAGTGTTTTCCGAGCGGTGCTCACGTTCAAAAAATTGAGTCAGTTGGAACACTGCATTTTTCTCACAGCACACCGCCTCCGCCTCCGCACGTATTGGAAACGCCAGACCAAGTCGGCACATTTCCTTGTTGTCAAAAATATCGAAGCCGCAAGGAGCCATGGTGGAGTAGAAGCGGCAACCTATCCGGACTGATCCCGTCTCAGTCGGTATCGCCGGAACGACAACAAACCTCGACGCCATTTCATCACCTTGATTTCACAGTCTTTTGTCATCTCATGTCATATGACCACTAGATCAACCATTCGATTAATGGGAGTCAACAAGCGGTATCAGGTAGCACATGAAGGATGTCTGCCGGCTATCTACTGTGACATTAATTGCGGACTGCTATTGGCCGATTTCTGTCTGTCGTGACCTTCAGCTATGGGTCGGATAGCGACCACCAGCCATAGTGACGGTCGATGCTAGACCGTCACTATCCGACCCAATATAGACAGGCCGTCCCACCAAAGTAAGGTTGCAGCATGAGGCCTAACCCTTCGTTCAAGCGGACCGGAATCAACCGAACTGAATCTTGCATCCATTGATACGGGCGCGGCGGTCACTGGTGAGGGGATAACCCATGAGCAACCCCAACCCGAAACGCCAAGGGCCTGCGATCATGCAGGCCCAGTCAGGTTGGGTACGCCGCGATGGGTAACCGCTGTGTTAACCCAACAGCGGCATTCTGCTTGGAGCCAGTATCTACGCAGCCTGTAGGCATTCAATGCGCGACCTGTCAAGCGGCACTCGCCTCATTGGCAGGATTCAAATAGCAGGCCATCTCCCGTTCGACAACGTCGATCTCATTTAGCCCCCAATTTGTCAGGGGCGCGGAAGGTTTGCCGGTCGAGGCAAAACTCGCCGCCAGCAGACGGGTCATCAGCGTCTTTGCCAAGTCCAGTTGCTTCTGAAGCTCCTGAGTCGCGCGATCAGCCTTATCCAGGCGCTGTTGCAGGGCATCGCCCCCGGCAGTGATCTGTCCGATACTGGCCGCCGTTTCATGGGGGTCGACCATCACTGCCGTTTTTTCTTCCAAAGATTTATCACTCATCAATGTGCTCGTTCGCTCAGGTTCAAGGTCAGGCGCGCGCAGGCCTTGCTTCACTGAGATCGGCACGAGAGTTTATTCCTACAGTTTTCTATAGCACTGATGCGCAAGGCGCCGACCAACGGCAGCGTAACCCATCAGCGAACCCAGCCTAGTTGTGGGTAATTGCACGGACTTGCCCACCCATTTGCATTCGACCTGACCAATCATTTGCATCGGATTTGACCATCACGCTGCGTGGCCATGACCGGCAGAGAACGACCCTAAGCAGCCTCTGACCATCGGCTGCTATCGGTCGATTGAATTGGCTAATCGGTTCCGCTTTGCACATCACCGCAAACCCGGAGCCGTTGGCAAAACACGCTCTCCAGCGCGAAGCGGTGATCCCTTCGTTCATCCATGATTTAACGGTATGTTGAAGTCCTCAACTCAAGGACGACCCATGGCCATCCACGCACCCACCCCCACGCAAAAACACTTGGCAGTGTTAATCGATGCCGACAATGCCCCCGCAGCAATTGTCGAAGGTTTATTCGAAGAAATCGCCAAGTACGGTGTCGCCAACGTCAAGCGGATCTATGGCGACTGGACTGGCCCTCAGTTGGGTGGATGGAAAAAGGTGCTACTCGACCATTCGATTCAGCCTATCCAGCAGTTCGCGTACACCAAAGGTAAGAACGCAACAGACAGTGCCTTGATCATCGACGCAATGGACCTTCTGTACACCCGACGCTTCGACGGTTTCTGCCTGGTTTCGAGCGACAGTGACTTCACCCGCCTCGCTTCGCGGTTACGAGAAGAAGGTTTGACGGTCTACGGGTTTGGTGAAGAAAAAACCCCGAGACCGTTCGTGTCGGCCTGCGACAAGTTCATCTATACAGAATTGCTGCGCGGTGAAGTGCTTGTTGTTGCAAGCAATGGACATGATCGACCCGAACCCGAGCCACCCGCCGAAATCGAGGTCGTCAAAGTCGCCAGTACGCCCGAGGTAAAAAAGCTACCCAAGGCACCAGTAAGTTTCATCGCAAAGATCTTGGATGACATTGCCGACGAGGACGGCTGGGCTCACTTGGGTGCACTGGGCACCAACATCAGCAAATTGAGGCCTGAGTTCGACCCTCGTACCCATGGTTATAAAAAGCTCAGTGAGTTGATCAAGGGGTATCCGGATACGTTTGAACTGCAAACTAGAGGAACATCGGGAGTGGGCGGTTCAATACTCTATGCCCGGCACCGACAGCCGAGCTCATAGCCCCCATCACCAACGACCGCTCTTGGCCGACGTCTGCCTGTCACGACCAGCTGAAAGCGACTCAACGCGGACAGATCGGCTTGACTCGGGCCGATCTGTCCATGGCGGCTAGAAACACCAGTCCTCATCGCGTACGACACGGCAGAACGGTCCCGCGAGGGTCGCATTGTGATGAGCGACAATCTCTTCGGCCTTCAGCGCAGAGGTGTCCGTGCAGGTATGGCCATCGGCGATCAGCACTGCATCGAATCCATGGTCACGTGCGGCGCGGCAGGTGCTGTCGACACAGTATTGGGTCTTCATTCCGGCAATGACCACACCCTGAGTTCCACAAGCCCGTAGCTGATCGGCCAGGGCTGTCTTGGTGAAGGCGTTGGGACGACTTTTCTCGAAAATCACTTCGTCGCCGTGCAGCGCCAGTTCCTGCACCAGTTGTGTCAACGGGCTTCCAGGCTCGATTGGTGAACCAGGTGGACCAATGTGGCGGGCGAGAAAAATGGGTGCGCCTGCACTCCGGGCTTTACTCAACAGATTATTCAGTGTGTCTAGCAACGCTTCGCCAGCCCATGGCTTATCCGGGCCATGAAACAATCCAACCTGCATATCGAGAATCAACAGTGCATACATAGTGCTTTTCCCTGCGTTTTGGCCAGCGACACAAGGGCAAAAGAAAAGGTTCTTCACGGAATCCCGGGAAACACAGAAACAAGAACGCCGATTTGGTTGATGATGTTCGTGCGAGCAAACACATCTAACAAACCGGCGTTCTTATGCGCGATATTAATACTTTCCTTCCTTTT